>CAMAYX010000097.1 GCA_945862405.1 Legionella genomosp. 1 | reverse complement strand
CTCAGGTAATAATCCTATCGAGTTAGCAGAGGCGACAAAACTTGTTACCAACGTAGGTGCGGATTTAATCGATTTAAATTGCGGATGTCCTGTTAATAAAATTCGCTCCAGGGGAGCAGGGTCAAGTTTGCTTCGCCAACCAGCGCATTTGTATAAGCTTATTCAAGCAATGAAACAAAGTACGCACGTTCCAGTTTCCATCAAGATTCGCGTGGATGGTAATAGTTCTGAGCGGTTTAATCGAGAAATTGCCCTTATGCTGAAAGATTCTGGCGTTGATTTCGTAACTGTTCATGGACGACATTGGACCGAAGGCTACGACACTGGCTGCCATTATCAACAAATTCAGTATTTTGTAGAAGAGTTACCCATGCCAGTGATAGGTAATGGTGATATTGCGTGTATCGATAGCCTGCAAAACATGTTTGCCACAGGTTGTGCAGGTGCGATGATTGGTCGTGCAGGAGTCGGTCAGCCCTGGCTTATTGCAAAACTTAAAGCCCAACTTGTCAGTGAATGCTTTATTAAACCAGATCCTGCTGATGTAGGCAGAATGTTTTTAACTCATGTTCATGAGTTGAGTGAATTACTAGGAAACGAGAAATTTGCAGTAATTCAAGCACGTAAATTTGCCAAATACTATGCTAGGCACTTACAAGAACCGCGCGAATTTTCGCAAACGGTTAATGTTTGCGAAAATTTACAACAACTCAGCCTACTATGCTCACAATTATTTGCCTGATTTTTAATCACTTAGCCCAACATATAGATCTATTTAATTAAATATTGTATAATATATAAACAATTTTTTTAAACAGAGCCCACATGCCAAACCCAGCCTATATACAAACATTACAAGCATTACTAGAAAGAGAACATTACGAACGTTTTGGAGTGACTGATTACCTCTCTTTCCCTGGGGCTGTTAATAGTGATAAAGCTCAGTTGGTGAGCGACAACTATAATAGAACCTACCGCCGCCCTCATGCTCAAGCAGTGCAGATGTTCATGTTTAATCAGGCCAGCACCCAATCATCGACATTACAAGGGGTTGCTCGCAATATCCGTAGAACGCAATATGCTGAATGCAGCAATTTTGCTTGCGGTGGTGCTGGAGTAATTTTAAAAGCAATGGAAGAAGGGAATTTAGATGCAGATTACAATGTGACCATTACGGGGATATCAGAAGATCAAAACCATAATGTAGCTCTAATTTATCCTAAACATATGCCTGCACCGCAAACTTGGATGATAAAAAAAAGAGAAAGCGTAATCGACTGATCAAACGAACCATATCATCCCTTTAGTTTTGACGTTCACTAGAGGATATTCTGATTCTGTTTTTTTGCCAATGCTCCCCTAACTCCACGCCCGAGCGATAATAACCCGGACGTGCAGAAATCAAGCAGAATTATCTTGGTTGAAACGTTGGTTCGTGTTCTTCCACAGCAGGCGGCATTCTATCAGCGTATTTAAATAGGCCGTAACTTCCTGCTAATAAGGCAACACCCACTACAGCGGCTACAGGGGCTGCAGGAGTAGACAAGGTAGTTAATGCCAATACCAGAGCTGCTGCACCTAAAGCAGCCATAAATCCTGATAAAACCTTTAAACAAATGGATGCACTAGAGGTATGGAACGTGCGATTCAGCCCTAGAAATCCATCTTCAAGATGTTCCTCATTGAACTTTTCACAATGAACATAACTTGGCCCATACACCATATCAACTACCTGCTTCATTTGCTCCCTAAAAGCTGGGGTCTGAAAGGGGTAATAGTGACAATTAAAGAGCAGGTTGATAGTTTCTTCTTTTGTTAATTGGTGCTTTAAAGCAAAAATAACTTCAGTAAGGTTAGGCCAACGAGCAAAGTAATAGGTATCCCTAGAGCTGCCTAAAAAATATTCCCCATCTTCCTCGCCATTTAAAAATGACATCCTATTGGCAAACTTTAAAAATTCTTCATCTATACCTTTCACATAGATATGGCGCCAAAATTTGTAATTATCGAAGTAATTAGGGTTAAGAATTGCCTTGTACAAAGCTGCCATTTTAACTCGCGGTTCGTTTTGAAGTGCTAAAGCTTCAGGTCCATCCTCTAATACTTCTTCCCGCTGCTTTTCTCTTGAACGTTCAAATTGCATTTGCATGTGTAATTCCTAGACAATTAACAGAAGGCAATGGTAGTAATTTTTGGTGAAAGATTCAACAGTAATTTTTCCTTCTCTACTTTCAATTTTAAAAACAAAGAATAAATTCATTGATACGAAACAAACAAATATGTATATTTGTGACAATTATAGTCGTAAATTACAGGTTTGTGACAATGGATTGCACGTCATTACTTAAAAAACTCAAAACTGATTTCAAGGAAGTACATATCGATACTGGGGATACCAATTTACAGAATGCTTATTTGTTTTTTCTGCAAGAATTTGAAAACCTTTTAACAAAATCAGCCTCTTCACTGAGCAAAACCCAAACGTACATTTTATTCGAAGGCTTCTATCAGTATGTGTACTCGATCTCGTTAAAAAACTATTTATGCGAAGTTCGATCTCAACTGTGGATTGTGCATTTGGGTGTGCCAACACTTACCTTTCTAATTTCATATCAACAAGAAATTCGAGGTACACAGGATTTCTTCGTAAATTTGGCTCAAGGTACATTGCACAATCCTAGAACTTGGTTAATTGAGCAAGAAGATAGAATGGTAGCGGATGAAATTCACCCTATACTGATCAAGCCCAACTGTATTGCAAAAGTGGTTACACCCCATGAGAAAGAAGTATTAGGCGTACTCACCAAAACCTATAATCCTCACGGCGGATTTACCACAACCCCTAGTGATCCCGTTTCACAACAATACCTGCAGCATGCTGCTCTGTGCGCACAGCGCGGGGATAAACTACTTGAAATTGGTGCGGCCTTTGGTACAGCAACCCTTGAAGCTTTAGCAACAGGAGCCACTGTGTTCTGTAATGACATCGATCCTGCAAATCTCGCTGTTATATGTAATCGTTATTTGAAAATGCCCGAGTGCAACCAAGATTTTTTATCCAGCAGCGGCGATTGCAGAAACCTAGTGTTCCTACCCGGTAATTTTCCGTTCGAACTTAAAAAACTCCCCCATAATTATTTTACGGCAATTTTGATATGTCGGGTTTTGCATTTCTTTCCTGGAGTTAAAATTGAAGAATCATTTTCACTGTTTCACCAATTATTAGCCCCTGGTGGAAAGCTTTATGTGGTTTGCGAAACGCCTTACTTAAAGAATTGGCAAACATTTATTCCTGAATTTAATCTTAGAGTTGAGCGCGGAGAAAAATGGCCAGGAGAGATCACCAACACCAAAGAATATGAAAGCAGCCGTAGATCAGATTTTCTGCCAAAATTTGTGAATTGGCTCACACAAGATGTTTTAGAACGATGTTTTCAAAAGGCAGGATTTGCTATTTCCCATTCTGCTTATATCAATCGCGCAGAGCAATTCCCTGAGGATTTAGTGTTTCCTGAATATGGAAAGGAAAGCATTGGCATGATTGGATGTAAATGAGGAAGCTGTAATGAATCAAAAAATGAACTGGCTAAGCTGGTTAACGTTAATGTTTAAAGAATTCCTGCATGAAACCATTGCAAAACCTCAATATGAAGTTGTTGATGTTTATGAATGTAAGAAGACTGGTTTAACTCGAGTTGTAATTAAACTAGCCGAGCGATACAGCATCGATAAACTTTTAAGTGAAGTACTACTCGATGACAAATTTATTGAGGGATTAGATAAAAAAACCATACGCACATTAACCTTCATTGCCACTGTGGAACGATTTAAACCAGATTACTCGATTAGTTTGCAACAAATTACCAATGAAATGGATGAATATACCTTAGAAATCAAATCAAAAAAAACCGTACTACCTTCAAAAGCTCTCCATCTGAAATCTCAAAAGACAAAAGAGCTTTATCGCATTTTGATCCTATAGAAGCGCATAGGATTGGTTATCTTGCTGGGGTACGCGAAACCGTTCTTGAGCTGCAAATGTTAAGGGGAAAATTTTGACCAACACAATTTTTGAAACCATCACCCGAAAAAAGCAATATAAATATCCCTATTTGTTATTAGGTTTATACGTAACCTTTTTGTTTTCTACCGTTTGCGTCTCCAGTATGGTGGTGAAAGTTGGCCCGCTATTGTTACCTGGAGGCATATTTTCCTTCCCATTAACTTTTTGTATTTGCGACATTGTCGGCGAAGTTTATGGTTATGCCTATCCTAGATTATTCATCTGGATTGGAGTGTTAGGTGAGTTTATATTGTCGTTCTTTGTAATCACGGTTTCGCATTTACCAACCCCTCCATTTTATTCGGATGCCCCGGCCTATCAAACGGTATTTGATCCCACGATACGTTATGTAATTTCAGCTTTAGTGGGATTATTGGTCGGTGAATTAGCCAATGTTTACCTGCTTTCCAAATGGAAAATTATTCTCAAAGGTAAGTTCTTTATATTCAGAAGCCTGGTATCCACTGCATTTGGTCAGGCTCTGCTCACCATTGTTGTCGATATTCTGAATTTCTCGGGAACCCAAGCAAATCATAAGTTAGGACATCTCATGATCGGAGGCTACCTGTGGAAGATGGGAAGCGCGTTACTCATGGTTTTCCCTGCTTGGCTATTGGTTAAATATCTTAAAAGAGTCGAACAAGTGGACCATTACGATGTAAATACCAATTTTAACCCTTTCATTTTTACCTTAGGCGATGAAAATAGAAATTCTAGATCAACTCAAAGTTCACTAGCTTGAGTCGGGAGCATACGTGCCAAGATAATAGAATTGCGCTCAATAGTTGACTTTTTTCATTCTACGCAGCCTGATTCGAATTAAATAGGCACTGGTGACAAGGGGAAGCATAAAAACATACAGCAATTTTTCAATGCCTTTATAAAAAAACTTCTTGATACCTGTCGCCAGAGCATAATTATCACTGAATTTTTTGAAGAAAGTTTTATTGTGAAGCTTAAAGCCATACCCATCTTTATACCCCTGATAAAAATGCCCTGTTACAAGACCATAATATTGAAAGAATTTTAAGGGATAAAATGAATAAGTAGCTGAACCTGCAGCATCTAGGTAAGACGTATAGTGCCAACAATTTCTGGGCATGAATACCATATCCCCTTTTTCAATAGTAACTTTATAACCTACTGCATCCCGGCTTCTTGGAAATTTTTTATCAATCTCTTCCATGGGTAAACCAAATTCGATTAAGGTGTCACCTACAAAGGGTACTTTGTACAATTTGTCGCTTTGATCTTCGGTAAATAATATCAATTCTTTTTTTCCACTCAGGCATAAATGTAAATTACAACAATGCTCACGATCGAAATGCATGCCCGTATGAGAATCTTTTCCACCAAAAAAATAAGCAACTTTGATGATATCTTTGAAATATCTTGGTCGATAAGGAATTTTCTGCCAAAGAGGAACATTATACTCAATTATTGCTGACTGATTTCTCGGAAGGAGCTGACCAAAAATTCTATACGGTTTATTTCCCTTTATTTCCTGGATCACCTTTGAAAAGTCGTCAATTCGGTGTCCTAGCAATAAATGATTTTCAAACACACTGTAAGCTGTAGGGGCTTTTATGTACTCTGCAAAATAATCCAGATTGAAGGTGTCTGGAAAATCTTTTATTTTTATCAGAATAGGCTCTTTGGCAGAATTCAAAATCTTCATAATCCTATTTTCATCACCATAGACGTATTCCAACTCTCTTATTTTTCTAAATTGCATCGCTCATACCTTCTGCACTAGATAATAAAAATATAATTTCTTCCCCCAATATTTGTTTTTGCGTACGTATTTAGCAAAAACACGCAACATAGGTTGCTTAAATTTTATTTTCCACCAAGGCAAAAACGCTACGCCCATTCCTAGGGCTAAAGCCGTCATTTCCGTAAACAGAACCTCTGCAGTTTCACCAAAAATTAATTTTGAATTATTATAAAATAGCTCTTCATTCACAATTAAGCGGTTGTAAATTGAACCTTGGATCACTTTTGTAATATCAATTTTTTGAATTATTCTTAGATCATCGCGAGATTTAATAAACGCTTCAAAACGTCGGATCTGCTGTTGTTTAACACTCTCCACATCCGCATAGCAAAAATACCCGCCTGGTGCGAGAACTCTAGCTACTTCATGATAAAAATTCTCCAACTGCGGGTAGGAATGCGAACTTTCAATATTGGTAACTACATCAAAACATCCATCTGCTAAAGCTAAATCCTCCGCATCGGACTGTATATAATGTATTTGATTTTTTTGATAAAAGTTCTTGTTTGCATTAGCAACACTCCAACACGCCAAGTCAGCACCAACGCTTTCCTTAGCTCGCAGTAGTTCCGAGCTTACTTTTAATCCAATGCCATTACCGCAGCCCACGTCTAATATTCTCTTTTGGAAATACGCTTTTTGGATTATTGGTCTTACGAGAAAATACTGTAAAAGTATTGAATAGATATCTTGGCCACCCGATATCCTCGAGAAATCAAAACCTAACTTTGAAAACTCCGTAAATAAGTTTTTATCCCATAACCCCCAATTCATAAATGAGCGATCATAGGCAATATGCGCTATTCCGCTGTAGCTGTAACCAATATTTTTTTTTATTTGTTTAACTTGAGACGGTTCAATACAATCATGATTCACCGCCACAGCTAAATCGTTGAAAGCTCTACTGAATTTATACTTATCTTCGTCCATAAACTTTATTTCATTCAAGGTTAAGCTTATATAAAACATAGCTCAGATTTTGAAAATACGCCTCTAAATTTATGGATTTAGATAATTACTTTTGCGAAAGCGGAATTCATGGTCAACTTCAAAATTGAATACGAACTTCAATTAGAGTACCAATGATACGATCAATACTTTCATCTAATTTTATAAGGGAAGCATTACCGTCTGGTAAGCTCTCTTTAATAAATTTTTCCTGATTTTCGAGAAAAACACGATTAAAAAGGATTTCATTGGTCTTACTGAAGTAAGAAATTATAAAATCTCGATCTTTAGGTGTTTTTTGCGCAGCAAAAATCAGCAAGGACCCTTGAGGGAAAATCGGCTCCATTGAAGCATCCAACATACACAAAGCAAACGAATTCTCAGCAGTCTCATCGTTTAGAATTAACGTATCATACTGAGATTTAACGGCACGATTGTTTGGCCATTCCTTTAACATATCCCATTCAATAATTGGTATAGGTCTAAGATTTAAATCCTCTTGGATAAAATCTGGAATGATCATAGGCAAAGGTTCTTTGCCCAGTAATTGATTGCTAGTAATTGAAAAATAATCAGCCAATTTATTGATTAAATTTTTTCGCGGTCTCTTTGTTGCACCAGAGAGAATATGATGTAGGGTGGGTTGAGGAATTTGGCTTAATCTCGCAAGATCACTCACGGATAAGTTGCCGTGAATTCTCATTAACTGCTCTAAATTAGCGCTTAAACTCATTCAATTACTCACTTTAAAAAAGAATGGATAATCCAATTGACATGGACATTAATTTCTCTTAAATTAATTTAATTAGAATAATTTTATTCTAATTAAATATGCAATATGTCCTTAAAAAAGGATTTGTGCTTAATATTATCACGTTAAAAAACAACATCCATTAGTTTTTATCAAGTTATAAAATTTAAAAGCCTGATTTTAATGACATTTTACAACAGAGTAAAGCTTATGTAGTTAAAAATTCCAACCTCGTGAGCATTTTATTAATGAATAAATTAATGCAAAAAGGAATTAGACATGGACTGTATCATTGAATTTCAAAATCCGCGGATGCGTTTGAATTTCCGCTGCAAAGAACAACACCAAAAAATTATTGTTGAAACCCTGTTGAAGTTTAGCAAGCTAAGCATTGCTGATTTGTCTTCCCTACTCAACATCTCAAAAAAAATACTGCACGAAGTATGTATTGGTAAGACATTCCTTAAAGACAGCTCATCCAGCAATTTAATCTATTTGTTATTTTTGTTTTTAGGCGAATAACGCTCAGTTTTACGGAGATAAACCATTTAAAATAAGGAAAATTAAATGTCCAACAAGCTATTATTATGCATTCCCAGTGGCTGGGATACTTACATTTCTTGTGAGTTTTATGAAATTCAGCAACATCTAATATCGTTAGGATGGACTAAATTAATTATTAATGAAGATAGTGAGGAACTAATAATTAATTCTATACGGGAAGCCCATACCGTATTACTTTGGGAAGCTTACGAACTCATAGCACGCCATGAGAATTTCTTTTTACGAGACCCAGATCTAACCAACGTGAAGAAGATATTTTTCTGCGATGATCCTCATTATTTTACTAGTTTTCGACGGCAGCAGCGTTTACGAGCTTTTATCTGGGCAGATATGATTTTTGCAACGTATCCTGAAAAAATAACACAATGGTACCCAGAGATCGAATGTGAAAAAATTCATTGGACTCCTCACTCTGTTGCTTCCTACTTTTATCCTGAATTCTCACCTACGGATGATAGAGTATTGTTATCTGGCTCTAAAACTTGGCCCTACCCATTTCGACAGTTTTGCGAATTGAAATTAATTAAAGAAGTTTGTGATGTTATTGAGCATCCTGGATATCCTGGCTATCCAGGAGATCCACAAAATCGTCATTCTTCAAACGCGAAACAAATGCAACAGATTGGGCGAGAAAAATATGGCGATTTATTGCGGCGTTATCCAGCAATGCTCGTTTGTGGCTCCATTTTCCATTATTTGGTATCAAAGGTATTTGAAGGAATGGCGGCCGGTTGTTTAGTCATTTGTGAGCGTGAATCATTAGCGCCACAGTTGACCAAGCTTGGTTTTATAGAAGGCGAGCATTATGTTGGTACCGATATTTTTCATGTCCAAGAAGACGTACAGCAAGTGCGAAATATGTTCTTAACGGAGCCGTATCAATGGCGAACTACCGTTGAAAATGCTTCAGCCAAGGCTCAAAAAGAACACTCAACCCTAGTGCGTGCCCACCAAATTCATTTCCTCAGCACAAGTTAAATATATTTATTATTACTTACCAACCTACGTATGGAAACAATGGAGAACCATGATGAATTGTGACCTTTCGGTAGGGCTGTGTGACAGGGTTAGCATGATTTTGTAAAGTACAACCTTCTTAAATAGCGGAGGTTTACTGCATGAACGATTTAACTTTAGCGTCAGTAGAGGAAGCATTTCAACGGTGGCGAGATAAGCGTTATAGT
>CAMAYX010000096.1 GCA_945862405.1 Legionella genomosp. 1 | reverse complement strand
TGAAACTGGCCCTAAAACCCCAAAGACGACCGAACAAGAACAACAAGAATTAGAAGAATATGTGGGTAGATTAGAATCAGGCAACAAATCTAAACAGGCTGAAATTGAGCGCTTGTTAGATGAGGTAAGTGCTTTGTCCACCAAACTTGAAACCAACAAAGCAACCTTGGAGGTATATCAAAGTTCTGCTCAAGAACAGGGCGAGTTACTCACCTCACTCAAAAAGAAACAAGCCGAGTTAGTGGGAACTTTAAAAACCGTACAAAGTACCGTGGGGGACGAACTGGAAAAAATTGCCAAAAGAAAGGCTGAGGAAGAAGCTTTGCTATTGGAAGCGCAGGCAAAACAAGCTGAATTAGTTAAACAAACACAAGCATCGACTGTGCCTACCGCTCCGCAACCGCCGAGTGAAGGGCCACCACAAGAAACGCCAAAGGAACAGCAAACTACAGCACCACCGAAACCACCCGGTCCTCCAGGCCCACCACCACCGCCAGTAAAAGGGCCACCTATTGCGCCCAAAACAACGCCTCCTGGCCCACCTCCTCCCCCGCCAGGTGGTCCTCCATCATTTGGAGGAGCTACCAATAAGGTAACTACTCCGCAAAAGCCAAAAGAGAAGGTTGCAGTTGAAGTTACAAAACCTAACGCGGAAGAGGGCAGCAGTTTCAGTATGGGCGACTTACAAGCTAAAGCGCGGGAAAGGGACGCCCGGGTAAAACTTGCAGCTGAAAAAGAATATTTAGCTAATAAACTTGTCGAACTGATCATTGCTGGAGGCCAAGGAAAACCCTACACAGAGCAACAACAAAAATTGGCAGATGCGCTAGGTAAAGAAGAGGTAAGCAAACTCAAAGGCGCACTACAACAATCACTTGGCATTCAAATGGAGTCCCCTAAACCGCAAGTCTCGTCACAAAAACCCAACCTATCTCTGCAAGAAATAATAGCTCAGCAAATGCTTAAGCGCCGAGCTAACATGGGTGATGATGATTACGACGATGAAGAGGACGATGCAACTTTTGAGGTAGATAGCGATGAAGTCGTTGATAAACCAAAACAAGGAGCAACTTCTGTGGTATCCGATGAAGCTGTCGAGCAGCTGATACAGCAGAAAAACTCATCTAAAGTTAAAGAAACCATCAATACGTTTTTAGAAAAGCATCCTAAAAACTCAGAGTTACTAGACAGCAGTAGAACCATGAAAAAACAAGAGGATGCCGAAGCACAGCGTTTGCTGGAAATTCATAAAGCAGATGAAGCAAGAGCCGCGGATGAGAGAAGACGACAAGAGGAGGCCATAAAAAAACTTGCCGACGAGAAAAAAGCGCAAGAGATGCAGAAGAAATTATCCGCCATGGGCGTGCAAAAAGGTGTGGTCAATGAAGATGGGGTAACACTAGCAAAAAGTGAACATGAAACCGTGCATCAAAGTGTTTCTACGCAAAAAAGTAAGCTGACCGCGCTGGATGATTTCGTGCTAAACATTCAGAGTGAATTGCAAGGAGGGATGAAATTAGTTGAACAAGCCTTGGCCGTACCTTTGCAAAAACCAGAACTTACTAAAGTTAAGACTATAGAGCAATCTCCTGTAGAGATTGATAATACTGCAGAGGTTACTGTGGATCCTGTGATTACCGCAACTGTAGATAGGGCACAACCTGGAGAGATAACTCAAACAATCCCCGAGCTAACCGTGACCGAACAACCCCAAGTTGTTCTAACGGAGCCGCTGCAAAGCCCACCTCCGCTCTCCATAGAAGTTCCACAGAACGATGCGCAAGATATTGTTGTGGAGTCTGCAACCGAGGTTCCTTTAACTCCAGTAAGCACAGTTCAAAGTACCGCAACACCTGTGGACAGAAGTGCAGAGGAGCAAACCATCAAAGATAATTTAAAAGCATCGGGATTCGATAAGTTTTTAAAGGAAATGTTAGAAAAGGCTAATAATCTGGCCGATCGGAAACATCCTGAAGCAGCGATGGAGGCGTTCAGAATTCATCACAAGCTAGCTGATCAAAGGGATATGTTGATAAAGGGTCAAATCGATGTGCAAAGGTTTGTAACGGACAGTAATATAGTTTTAGCTTCGGAAAACACCAAAAAAATATCGGAGCATAGAGGGTTATGGGGAATCATTACATCGAGTGTGCAAGCTTTACTACAGAAGGCGGACAAAGATTACAACGTAACCCCTACAAAATCAGAACAAAAGGTAAATGATTTAAAAGGGGCGTTGGAGATATTCAAAGAGCTTAAAGCGCCCAGCAAAGATGAGGCTCCGGTTATGACGAATTTGAATCAACAGGCACCGGAAGAGCATAAACCTAGATTAGGTTCAGACTAAGAGAATTTTTTTACGCGAAATAGCAGGAGTGCGTTCACCAGGGACTATAATTCCCACCAAATTAAGAGGGTCTACCGCAGAAAGGATAATCTGCGGAGACTCTGATAAGACTGCTTTTCCTTGTTCTATATATTCGATAAGCTGCCCTGCACCTTCATCGTTAACTTTGCAATTTTCCTTTAACCATTCAACTGCTCTTTCCTGCCCATTCTCAAGCAAAGGTTTTTCCAGAGCCTGTAGGAGCTGAAATTAAGGTGGCCTTGCCCGCGAATATATGGGGCCAACCTTGGACTTGAGGTTCGGTAGGAGCTGAAAATTTACGCAGAAACCATTCACGCACCAGAGGATAGGTCCACTCAAGACTTTCAAAAGAATGTTCAGACATTTCACCTGTTCTAGTAGGACAACGGCTTAAGTATAGCTCAATATGAGTTATTTGTAGGGGTAAGCTACTCCCAGCCTATCCATTTGACAAATTTCATCGCACATTGCCTCTAAAATAGGAACCAGCTCACCTTCTTTTCTTTTTTCGGTAACTAAGGGCGAGTCTTTATAATTCCTTGTGTTGTGAGAGGACAGGGCTAACCTTTGCTCTTTGGATAATAAAACACTAAACATCCCGTGCTTCATCTTTGCATCCAAAAGGCCGGCGTGTTGAACGACAGGAAAGGCAAAAGGTTGAATTCTATCGGAACTTATCAGCACAGCAGGATAAAAAAATGTGCTGCTTTTAGAATGCGTTTGTACTGCTAGATAGTAGGATCCGTCATTCATAACCATAAACGTAGTATGCGTCATTAGAATATAAAAAAGCCAGGTTGTCTTCAATTATAACATTTTAAAGACAACCTGCCAAAACTATCTTCTTACGATGATATTATTTCTAACCGATTTCACGCCTGGTACCTTAGAAGCAATTGATTCCGCTAGATCACTTTGGCGAATTTTGCGGACATAACCACTAATACTTACATCTCCATTCGTTGACACTATATTAAAGCGGTAAATGGAAAGTTCCTGATTATCCATTAAAGCTTGTGTTACTGCATCGGTAATAGCAACATCGTTATTTTGTTGAACTGAGGGGAACATATTGCCTACACTTTGTGGCATCATATTGTTATTACACCCAGCCAACAATGATAATCCCATACCTAGTATTATGCCTCGATACATATTACGCATCAGTTTTACCTCCATTTTTATTTTTAAGAATTATTAAACAACTTGTTTTATAGGCTCGCCAACCAATCATAAGCAATTGCATTGGCAAAGTTTGTGTTTCCTACTTGGCAATGAGTCCCTGCGCCTTCAAAGTCAGCGAACTGATAGCCATGAGCATCGACCAAATTACAAAACATTTCATATTGATGGCGTGGCTCCCCCCCCTTCGCTTTCACCAATCAATGCTAAAGCAGGGCATTTTAAATTTTGAATTGCATCGCCCACATAGAATTCTTTTAAATATTCAAACGTTTTTTTAAAAGAACGCCGGCCATAACGAATCATGAGTTGTTCGCTTCTGACTTTCAACTCAGGCGGAAAATCAGCATCCGGAATGTGCGGAATTTGTTCTAAAGTAAAGTCCTGATCATCCGGTATTTGGCTGGGATCTCCACCCACAAATGAGCTGAGATATGCATGTACGTCTAATATAGGAGAATTAGCAATTAAAGCTGTAATCCTAGGTTCATAACTAGCTGCCCGTGTTGCAAAATATCCGCCAATGCTGATTCCCATGAGACTTAAATTACTCATATTTACTTCTTGACGGTTTTCAAAATGGTCGATGACGCGTTTTACCACTTGTTCAAAATCAGGTTCGAAACATGTGTCTGGAAATTTGCGGAACACGTCCATTTGCCCAGGTCCTGCAAAGTGAATAACATTGAAATCGCGGTCAATGGCAGCAGCCCCTCTCATAAAAAATTCCTCTTCCAAGGTGCCGTCAAAACCGCTGACAATTAATATTGTATTACGTGTTTTTCTGTCATTATGAGGCGACATAAAGTAAATGGGCAAATCTATATTTTTATAAGGGACACTGTGTTCTTCAAAATGCAATCCCATATTTTTTATTGCAGTTACAAAACACTCGGCAGAGTTAAGGCCTAATTTTCGGTGATGCTCTGTTGAACATGGTGAGTAATACTCTGCAGCACGAAATGAATTACTGGCTTTAAATAATTGATCTCGGCCACTAACGATATGATTTTTTGCAAAACGCTCAAAGCCATCCTTCTTTTGCCACTCACCTAACGCTTCAAAGGCTTTTACCCAAGCATCTGGAGTTTCCTGTTTCATTTGATTAGCAATGAATAAGCATTCCCCTATGGAAGATGCACCAAACGTGCTAGCCCCTAGCTGGCGTATCAGCTGAAAATCCATTTCCTCGTTTTCAAAACCACGGACCTTAATGCTTCCTCTGCTAATCTCGCTCATGTATCCTCTTATTTTTGCTGGTTTTTTTAAAGCATATCAATTCACAGTTTCATAATCCAATATGCGTTATAATTTAAATTTGAATTCGAGGAGATTTGTATGAAAAAGCAACATTCACCGCGCTTTCTTACCCTTATTGCAAATACTAAGAAACGGATCAAAGAAATTTCTCCTCAAGCACTGCACGCGAAATTGCAACAAAAAGAACCGTTAACTTTAATTGACGTTCGCGAAGACCATGAGTGGCCCACGGGTTGCATACCCTCAGCCATACATTTGGGGAAAGGTGTAATTGAACGTGACATCGAAACGAAACTTGCCGACCCCGATACACTCATCGTAGTTTATTGCAGCGGCGGATTCCGTAGCTCGTTAGTAGCCGATAATTTGCAGACTATGGGTTATACAAATGTGTACTCTTTAGAAACGGGGCTTCAGGGATGGTGCGATGCGGGGTATGAATTGGGAAAAATTTCGTGAGCGCGCTTAGCACTTAAGCTAAGCCAGGGCTTCGATATTGAGAATCGTCTTCCTTCTCTCTTTCTAGTGAAGCTGCCTGCACTCTACAGGAGGGAGCTATCTCTGCCTTTTGCCCCTGTCCGTTTAATAAGCTATCTAATTCAGGCTCACTGGTACTCAAAAGCGCACTTTTAAGTTGTGGTATGATTTGCGTGTCATTAACATACACCATGTACTCGCTTCTCCCACTCAACATAGGATGCCCTTCGGACTGAACAAACTCAGGGTTGTCTGGATCCCGCTGGGAGATATTTCCGTTATAAATAAATACTTCCCTAACAGAAAAACCATCTTCGTTACCGACCAAATCAACTCGTCTGCTCATACCGCGTTTAACATTATCTAGCATTCGATCATTTTCGTTTAAATCTTTAGCCGTTTGCGTTTCCAGTCGAAAAGGCAGTCCGCCTTGATGTAAAACACCAGCTAATTGGTTATATAAACTGCTCGAAGGCTGTACATCACAAGGCAAGAGCGGTGATAAAATTTGTTTAAATTTGCTCAACACATTTGGATCATTGGGATCCAAATTTTCAACATCCAATCCCGCTTTCTCAAATAATTTAGACAAAGGCTGATTGTTAATATAAATAATATTCTGCAATCGAGGCCAATCTGTCACTAATTGTGAAAGAGTAGCATTGCGAGAAAAGCTTTCTTTCTGTAATTCAGCCTCGATTTTTGATGGTTTAATTGCTGGCATATATTCATAAATAACGTCCGAACAATTAAATTATAGGACACAATGAATCAAATAATGCCACAAAGTCCATTTTATACTTGAGTTATTGCGGGGCAGGCGTGTCTGGCCGGGCAATAGGCTCTTTACGCTCCTCTGGTGGAGTAACAGGCACAGCAACAAACATTGTACCCCGGTATTCACTGGATAGTTGAGTTACTTTTATATAAACGGTGCGTTAATTACCTTGGTAATGCCAATGCTATTTAAAAATACTGGATCATGAGAAATCACAATCATCGCCCCTTGATAATTGCTGAGCGCCGATTCGATACTTCTAATGCTGTGGAGATCCAAATGATTGGTGGGCTCATCGAGTATCAGTAACTGTGGTGGATGTTTTGACAGCAAAACGCAAGCCAAAAAAGCACGTAATTTTTCACCCCCGCTCAACTCCCTAACCAATTTTTGTGCCGCCACATTCCTAAATAAAAATTGAGCCAAGCTGCGATAAGCATCATTTTCTTTAGCATCAGGATTGAGGCACAAAAAATTTTCTAAGATTGTAGAGTTCGGAGCTAGCATACTCGCGTTTTGATCTAAATAGCGCACAAAATCTGTGCCTATCTGTATTTTACCGGATTGTGGCTGTAATTCTTGTAAGATCAATTTAACTAACGTTGTTTTACCGCTGCCATTATGACCTGCCAATGCCCATCGCTCTGGGCCTTGCATTTTTAAAGTAAAATCGCGAATAACCGGTTTATCACTCAAGTAAGCAAAATTTAAATCTTCAATCTCTAACATCATTTTGCCATTTGCGACATGGGTTGCCGGTAATTCAACCCGAATTTCTTCGTTGATTTCAATGTTATCTTTGGCAGATTGCAATTGTAATTCTGCTTGATGGATAAGACGCTGTTCTTTAATTAACAGTTTACTTTGCGTGCGCTCACTTCGTCCTTTTTTGGAGTTTGCGGCAAGTTTATCAATACTGCCACTGCGTCTTAATTCTCGGCCATAAGATTGCTTGTGCTCGTGCTTTTCTCGGGAGGCTTGTACTGTATTTTTGGCTTTGTGAATATTTTTTTGCGCGTTTTGTAGTTGTTGCAAATGCGCTGCATTTTCAATAGCTTTTTGCGCAATGTAATGATCATAATTACCGCCGTAATTATTAGCACCAAGTGTAGTTAATTCAACAATTTCGTCCATACAATTTAACAGCGCTCTATCGTGACTCACCACGATAAGGCCGCCTTTCCACTGCCTTATCGTCTGATAAAGTTGTTCGCGTGAGCTACTGTCCAAATGGTTCGTTGGTTCATCCAACAACAGTAATCCGGGTTTGGCAAAAAATGCCTTAGCCAAATATAAGCTTGTGGTTTCTCCACCACTCAAACTACTGACATTTCTATAGTGCAAAACATGAGATAAGCCAAAAGCACTCAGCCAAAATAGCACCTGCTCTTCAATATCCCATTCATCATTCAAGGCAGCATAATCGCTCTCATCCAAACTTCCATTGGTGATACGTTGCAATGCATGGATTTTCTCATCACAGCCGAGAAAGGAAGCCACCGTCATTTCTCTAGCTACTGGCGGATTTTGCGGCACATACTCCACCGAACCTTGGATGTGCACTGTTCCCGCACTAGGCGTAAGTTCACCCATGATGAGCTTTAATAGCGTAGATTTACCAACACCATTTCTCCCCATCAAACCAACTCTTTTCTGAGGAATCATGACGGTTAGATTTTCAAAGAGTGATTTACCGGTTGGCAAATTATAACTGATATTATGAATATGAATTTGAGGCAGCGTCATAGTAATATTTCCAAAGCTTGTTTACAGCTACGACTTAAGCAAGTG
Source organism: Legionella genomosp. 1 (assembly GCA_945862405.1). Lineage (GTDB taxonomy): Bacteria > Pseudomonadota > Gammaproteobacteria > Legionellales > Legionellaceae > Legionella_A. The sequence continues at coordinate 1,437 of CAMAYX010000096.1, read as the reverse complement.
TTTAAGTCACCTTATGGAAATTTACTTGTTCACTGGCGCGATACCTCAAAAAGAATCTAATATGTACATATATTATACTGAAATATTGCAAAGCTCAAGCGTTTCTGGCGCAGAATACCTCGCCAAGACGGATTCTTAGCCTTGGGTTATAGGGAGATGTGTATAAGATTCAGCACACTGAATCCGCACCTAGCTGCAGCTAATCGGCAACGGTATCGTTTTTCCTGGTAGGCTGTTTGGATTTGTGATTTGACAGTGCTTGCTTAGGCTTACATGGTTATTTTTAAACGAAAAAATTCCAAACCCAGGACGAACTCCTTTTCTATAGGTAATTGCATTCAACATGACACCATCTACGGCTCGCAATTTCGCATACATGTGCCAATGACCTGCGATTGTGTAAGTTTGCGGGCCTGCAAATATCTTTCCGTCCAAGGCAGGTTTTGCCTGGTTGTCATACCCTGCCGTGTCATCGAAGGGTGGGATGTGCAAAAGGACCAAGGAAGGAGCAGGGGAAGAACTAGAATACTGCTCAATAAATTTATTTTGCTGGGAACGTACAGCAGTGCAATCATCATTTTTTTGTTGCACACATTTAGGGTGTTTATTGGCATACAGAACGCTGTTCAAAACCACTAGGTTAAAATCCTTAATTGGCGTTTTAGCGCTATACGCACCACCGCCTTCTTTAAATGCAGCTATGAATTTACTTTTTTCTGCAGCATTTGGATTACAAGGGTGGCTATAGTCATAATACCGCCCACCCAGTGAGGATAAGAAATCGGTATCAATAACATAATCGTCTACATTCGAGTCATTATTCCCCAACGCCAGATAAATTGGAGTGCAAGCAAATACCCCATTTTGAGTTTTACGTAAGGTACTTACGATTTTATCCATGGTCTTTAGAACACAAGCTGATACGCCATCACCGCAAATTGATTTGTCTGGGTTATTTTTATATTTTTCGGGGAACCCATGCGCAAGCATATCTCCTGTAATTGCAATAAACTCCGGCGTTGAGCTATTGTGAGTTGCTTCATAGGCCATGCTACCCACCATTCTTTCCAGGTAATAAGGGTTCGCATCTTGGCTTATCTCCGGATATTTTTGCGATTTATCGAAAGGGTTCAGATGAACATCCGATATCGCCACAAAACTAGAAGCCGAAGTTGTCATTGAATGTATTAGACAAAGTGAAGCGATCATAAGATTAAGTTTCACAAATCACCTTTAAAATTGGATAGGGTTAATACGACTTGCCTCTTATTCTACTATTTTTACACCAGTCGGAATGTGTCAGGAAAAATGAGACAAAATCTTAGAATTACTACATAAGATTTTATGCTCCCATAATAGCCTCCGATTGTCCAATATTTTTTGAAATTCCGATTGTTTGTGGAGGGTTAATATATACCGCTTCTGGTAGCTGTTTAA
>CAMAYX010000095.1 GCA_945862405.1 Legionella genomosp. 1 | reverse complement strand
TATTTCGCCAGGGTCAATTTTACTACCAATTCTTTTTCCGCTTTACTCAAAAAGAGCAAGATCTGCTTATGGAAAAATTCAAAGACTTACTACAACAGCATGATTTTTGGGTCGACACTCTTGGATGCTAAAATGAGGGGATTCCTGAGATCTCTATTACACCGTGGGAACCTTCATAGTGTTTCATACTATTATTGATCAAATTAGAGAATACCTGGCTTAGTGGAACCTTCGCCGCCGGTAACTTAGGAAGATTTTTGTAGCGAATTTCGAATTTTTTACTAGGATTCAAGCTATCAATAACCTCTTTTACAAGCTCGTTACTGTCCACTTCATGTACGTCCAGGTAGACTCTGCCCGCTCGTGAATATTGCAAAATACCATCGATTAAATTCGACATTCGATTGGTCCGTTGGCGTAGCAATTTTAAATTTTCATTGGACTTAGGATCCAATTTGCCCACATTGTCCTCTTCAATCCAACTGGACAAACGCTCAATCGCACGTAATGGCGCCTTTAAGTCATGGGACGCCACATAAGCAAATTGTTCCAGCTCCTGGTTAGTCTTTATCAATTGCTCTTCCATGAGCTTTGATTCAGTAATGTCTTTGGACACCACCACATACCCAGTTGGAATCCCAATGTCGTTTGTTCGTAAATTTATTGAAACGGCTGCTGTGAAGCGAGTGTTATCTTTTCTTACTCGCTCAAATACTCCTTCTGCCCTGCCTTTTTCATAAGCCATATCCAAAAACTCTTGCGCACGGCCAGTGCTTACATCTTCTGGTGTGTGTAATATGCGAATATTTTGTTGATGGACCATTTCCTCAGCGGTATATCCATAATTATGTATTGCACCTTCATTCCAAAACATGATCACGCCTTGTAGGTTGAGGGCAACAATAGAATATTCGACAGTGCTTGCTAAGATGCTTTGCAGTGTACCTTTAGCATTGCGTTCTTCCTCGGTTAACGCCATCTGTTCTTCAAGTTCAAAAGTCCTGGCGGATAATTGTTCACTAATATGCTTTTGCAACACTAAGGAATGTTTTAATTGACGATTGACGCGATACAACTCTGCTATTTTTTTTTCACTAATTTCTTCAGCTTTTAATCGAGCAAGCCTTTCTCTTTGCAGCCAACGAAGCAGGACTTCATATTCAATCATTGCAAGTCCTTTTTAGTTAAAATGAATTTAGATTTTGATCCTTTGTTTAAAGGGTAATCTTGCCGATAAATATCGATGGTTTCTCCATGAAATTTAATACAACCTCGGATTAAACCCTCAGCAAAGTCAGCCAAAGGTCGTGACGATCGATAGATTAAAATCAACTGCGAAGGTATTGGTGATTCCGTTTGAAAATGAGGTAAATCAACATCTTGATAGAATTTTTTAACCTCGACGTGCATATGGTTTTCAATTTTACAAAGAAAGTTAAATGTTGATGTTTTTTTTTGAAAAAAATGTGGGTATTTTGTTACAAAGATGTTAAATAAATATTCCCCATATTCTGTTAGAATTTGGCTAGAAGGTTTGTTAATTTGCTTACCAAGAGCATCAACTAAACAAAATAGTTCTTTAGAATTGTAAGTTCCAATTGCAGTATATGCTCCACCTGACTCTAGATCGCACGCTAATAGAACTTTATCAACCATAGTGTAGGTCATAGAGGTTTCTATGAATTCTAGAAACTCATTGAAGATAATTCCTTTCATTGTTAATAATCCTTTAAAAATAATACGTATTTTTAGGACGGATCATTTAAAGTATAGCCGTAAATTTAAGGTTCTGTGTTATCAAGGAATTACCAGTTGTTCAAGGGGATACCCTAATGTGCTTTAGGAGCATTATAAGACGTAGAATCCTCAATAGCGGACTCCAGCAGTACCTCTTCTGGCTCTGGAATATAATTACGAATTCTAATTAAGAAAGGAATAAAACCCAAAGCTAATAATACTGAGATTTGATACAAACCAACCCAGCCAACCCAACTTTGTATGAGAGCCGCTATTGGTCCTGAAAAAACACGGGGAATCGTTGATAAAACGGCTAACATAGAAAATTGAGCTGCAGTGAACCTTTTATCCACAAGTCTCATTAATAATGCCACCATCGCGGTAGATCCCATCCCAGCTGCGAAATTGTCAAATACAACCGCAACGGCGAATAAAGTAAGATTTTTGCCAACTATTGCGAGAACTACAAATAACAGGTTTGTTAAGGCCTGAATTAAACCAAACATCAGCAATGAGCGGTAAAGAGCACAACGAACTAAAATAATACCGGAAGTTAAACCACCAAATAAAACGGCACCTATCCCCATCATTTTATTGACATAGCCAATAGTGTCTAAACTAAATCCTAATCCCTGAATTAAGAACGGCATTACAATACCACTGGTAGTGGTGGTAAATGCCTCACCTAGCTTGTAAAAAATAATAAATAGAACTAGGGATGCGATGTGAGGACGGGAAAGCAATTCTTTTACCGGTAAAACAAATGAATCCACAAAGCTGCTTTGTTTAACAATAGGTTTTGATGGTTCAGGACTCAATAAGGTTGCTACCATACCAACGATCATCAATAAACCCATGATTTGATAGGCTAAAGCCCAGCCAAAATGTTGGGCAATGATCAAAGCAAGACCACCAGAAAATAACAGCGCTAGACGATAACCGAACACAGCAAATGATGCGCCTAAACCGTGTTCTTGCATGAGCAAGTATTCAGTACGATGAGCCTCTATCGCCATATCCTGGGTTGCTGAGCAAGAAGCTAAAATAAATGCCAGTAAACCCATCAGGCCTGGTGATGTATTTGGTGAACACCATGCCATTAAATTAAACCCAACGAGTAAAAGTCCTTGCATCAAGAGAATCCAACTGCGCCGTTTCCCTAAAGAGAATATGGGGTATCGATCTACTAAGGGGCCCCAAACAACACGGATAATGTAGGGAATTCCTATTAAACTTAACATTCCAGTTGCAAAAATAGACATGCCAGATTGCGCAAACCAGGCTTGCAAAGTACTACTGACTAAAGATAAGGGAAGACCTGAAGAAAAGCCTAAGATGAAAACAATCAGCAGGCGTTTGTTCATAGATAGGCTCGAGAATACGATGTACAAATGATAGGGCGTGCCCTATGGACACGCCCTACACCTAATTATCCGTTACTTTTTTTTACGGAAATTAAGTGGATGTTGAAGATTAAAGTTTCGTTAGGACCGATTGGACCACCAACACTGCGAGGACCATAAGCCAAATCAGCAGGAACATAGATATCCCAAGTAGACCCAGCAGGCATTAATTGCAGAGCTTCTGTCCAGCCAGGGATTACTTGTGATAATTTGAAAGTAGCTGGTTTACCAGACTTCTCAGTGCTATCGAAAACCTCACCGTTAATGAGATGGCCTGTGTACTCTACAGTTACAGTATCGTCTTTAAGGGGTTTCTCACCTGTACCGGCTTTTACAATTTTGTACTGTAATCCGCTAGGTAATGTTACAACGCCATCTTTTGCCTTGTTGTCTTTCAGAAAGCTGTCGCCCTTAGCTTTGTTCTCTTCAGCTTTTTTATTGAAATCGGCTGTACGCTTAGCCATTAGATCTTTTTGGAACTTGTTCAATACATCTTTCATTTGCTGTTCAGTAAGCAGCAGCTGTCCACCGCTCATACCATCCTGTAAGCCTTTCGCCATAATATCAGGATTAACTTCAATACCTTGCTTTTTAAAATTTTTCCCTAAATCAGTTCCAATGCTGTATGACAGTTTGTCGATGTCACTATTAAGTGCGGGAGCATCGGTTGCAGCCATTGTTGTTGACATTGCCAAGCCTAAAGCAGCGGCGGCGACCAGTTTCATCTTCATAAACAATCCCCTTAGTATTCCAAAAAAAGTATAAAGTATAATGTTATTCAAAAAGCCCAGCTATTTTGCCTAAATTTATAAACAATTACTAGGGGCTGGGCGTTTGTGCAAATGAAAGATCGCTTCCACCTGAGCCAGGAGGATTTATTAAAGGAGTTTCTTGTCGTGGCGGGGTTTTAAAATTCACTGGTGAGTTTCCTGAGGTATCTTGTTGTGATGGGGGTCTACGTTTTGGCGTTGTATGTACATCTTGTTGCCTTCTTTGTGGTGAAGTGGTCGAACCATGAGGAGTCTTGGGGGAAGGAAAATTTGTTACTTTGGCATAACTCGAGTCTGGTAATTTTGTGTCAAAAGTACCACCAATCCCGCCATAGGTTAATGCCTGTGGCGGATTTTGTTCTAGTCTACCATTCTCATTGCCCAATAAACTCTCCCTATTCTCAGAGGTACAAGATGGAAATAAGCAACAACAACAAAAATCTTTAATAGTTTTTAAAATACCCACGATACCGTTTCCTAGTTATATGGTCACAACTGACATACTCTTGTCAAACTCTTCTTCCACCGCAGCAATGTTTCGCACACTTTTTGGGGTGCTGAATAGTAATTGTCCTGTTGCAAAAAGGTTGACAGATATCACCAACAGTCCAACAACGGTTAGTGCTGCTGCGATATTAGCAACAATTACCTTCCAGTATTTACGATGCTCTGACATTACGTCATCGTGCAAATGTAATTTTTTTGTGAACCGTTGGATGAACAGCTGTTTGTCATCCGCTTGCTCTTCATCATCGAGTTCAAAATGATTTTTTGCCTCACGGAATAGATCTACAGCAAGCAACATTGCAATCTTACCTTTTGCTGCATCTTCTCTATCTATTTTTCGTCCATAAGCATGCATGGTCCTAATACTAGTAATCAACGTCTCTAATTTTTCGGGATATTGCCAATCATTAAACTCAAAATTAGCGACCAGTGTTGCATCCATTTCTGGTAAGACCCTACGTGGATGCTTAACTGGCGAAGGATTTCTATACTCATAAAACACTGAAGTCAAATTTTTTGGCTCCAGTCTTCTTTCAGGAGATGGGCATCTAGGATCAAGCGAGTGGATAGCAGCAAATTGTAGTTTTTTTGTAGGTTTTTGTCTGAGTTTCTCACGCTCATCATCTGCACCAGGGTCCGGCAGCTCAACCTCTAGAGCAAGATCATCCTCTGGACCCAGGTTATCCTGGCGAGCTTCTCTTGGTGATTGCAGTGGCTGGGTGGAATATAAATCGTCAGTTAAAGCCTGATCCTCAACATCTATAACTTCAACTCCTACCCATGCATCTGCAGTAAATTGGGGATTATGCTCTTTTAACAATTGGACAGCAGAACGAATAAATAATAACCAAGGCACTAAGTGCGGGTCCTGAGAAGAAAGAGGGCAACCAAATTGGCGATAGTCGAAGTTGGTTTCATGAACTTCAGCAGGCAACGTAAAGTTACCGTTTGCAATATTTTTTGCTACGCCGTAATAGAGAAGAAACCTTGCATCTTGTTTTTTACTTCCGTTGATGTAATACGGGAAATTTTCTGATTCTTTTATGGCTTCCAAATATTCCAAAAATCTATTTTGTAAGGTTTCTAAAACAGTGTGCAACTCAGGATTTGCGTTTTTTTTGCAATTAGCATAAACATTTTTTACACGTTTAATGGTTTCTTGATATTGCTCAACTTCCATATGAACTCCAAAATGAATTAACTAAATCGAGGCGAATTGTACGTGATAACTTTCATAAGACAATAAAATTAATAAAATTATTCGCTTGAAATTGATATAACGCTGTTAAACAGTTCGCTAGCTTGCGCTATGAACGACCGTAGATCACTCCACAGAGCCTAGGTTGTGTTAATTTTTTGGCTTTTGTAAACTACTTCTTTAATTAGTTAAGGGCGCCATGTTATCCATTCCAGTCCTCACCGTTAGTGAACTAAACCGCAGAGTGCGCAGTTGGCTTGAGCAAGACTTAGGTAAGGTTTGCATAGAAGGTGAGATTTCAAACCTGAGCAAACCGGCATCGGGACATTTTTATTTCACGCTGAAAGATGCAAATGCGCAATTGCGCTGTGTTTATTTTCGTAACCATCATTTCCAATACGCAGGTAGCCCATTGCAAAATGGTCAACACATACAAGCCCGGGGTATCCTCAGCTTGTACGAGGCTCGCGGCGATTATCAACTTATAATTGAAACGGTAAAAGATGCAGGAGAAGGTGATTTATTTCGCCAATTTGAGGCATTGAAACAAAAACTTGCAGCCAGTGGGTTATTCGATCCAGCTCGAAAAAAAGCCATCCCCAAATTTCCCCAAACCATTGGTATTATTACTTCAAGTACCGGCGCGGCCTTGCAAGACATACTTACTACCATTACCCGACGTTATCCTTCGGCTCATATCATTGTTTATCCTTCGGAAGTACAAGGAAAACTGGCTGCGCAGCAATTAATAAACGCACTGCGTTATGCTAATAAGGACAATCGCTGTGACGTCTTAATATTAAGCCGAGGTGGTGGAAGCCTTGAAGATTTATGGCCTTTTAACGATGAGCAATTAGCATACTGTATTGCGCAAAGCACACTTCCTATCGTTACCGGGATTGGGCACGAAACTGATTTTACCATTGCAGATTTTACAGCGGATTTACGAGCAGCTACACCAACAGCTGCGGCCGAATCCGTGACCCCTAATCTTAGCGATCTTCTTGCCTATTATAAAACTCAAGAATTGCGCTTACTAGCTGCGGTAAAAAACACCCTAGATCGCAAGAATTTTGTGCTGAAGCATAAACTGCAAACACTACTCTCTCCGCAACAACGTTTGAATACCCATTGGCAAACGCTGGATTATTTGAAAAGTAATTTACAACAGGCCATGCGGTTTTTTTTACAAAGAAAAACCCAAAAATTACAAATTTATACAGCTCGTTTGCAAGGAAAGCACCCACAGGTATTAATCCAACAGGCAAAAAATAACTTTATAACTATGGAAAAAATGTTGCATCATCATATGATGGTGAAATTACGGACTTCACAGCAACAGTTACAAACTAGAATGGCAACGTTGAATGCCTTCAGTCCCTTAGCCACGCTCGATAGAGGCTATTCGATTACCACCTTCGAGCAAAGTGTTGTATTTGATCCTCATCCCATTCCTGTGGGTGGCATCATTCACGTGCGCTTAGCCAAAGGTTACCTTAAGGCAAAAATAATTGAAAAAGGAGAATGAAGCCATGAGTCATGGTCTTTGCAGAATATTGCGAACATTGTTTTCGCTGTGTATTAACCTAATTTTATCCGCATCAATAGGACAAGCGTTTGCTTATTCAATACCCGAAAATCATGCTGTTAATGGTGGGATTAGCATCATTCCTTTTGATTCTGTGCAAAAGCCCGAAGTGTTCTTCGGTGATCATCGAATTGCCGTCGTTGAAAGTACAAAACCTCATCAGTGGTTGTTAATTGCCGGCATACCCTTAGACCAAACTCAGTCCGTACAAGATTTGATAGTTAATAAACCTAAGCATTCTGTGCTTCCAATTCATGTAAGCGATAAATTTTATAAAACCCAATATCTTACCATTGAAGATACGCGAAAAGTGGATCCCCTGCCTGAAGACCATGCCAGAATTGCTGTAGAAACTAAGAAATTTGAAAATATTTTCTCCAGTTATACTGCGCAAAATCCATTTGTGAATGACTTTACACCGCCAGCTCAAGGACCAGTTTCTAGTTTGTTTGGATTAAGTCGTGTGTTTAATAAAGAGCCGCGCCCTTCGCATACTGGTTTGGACATTGCGGCACCTGCTGATGCGCAGGTAAGTGTGATCAGTCCTGGAACCGTGGTGGATACCGGCAACTATTTTTATACTGGCAATACCGTTATTGTGGATCACGGTATGGGAGTATTTTCATTGTACGGCCATTTAAAGGAAATCGACGTTAAACCGGGTGAAATAGTAAAACAAGGTTCATTATTAGGAAAAGTAGGAATGACCGGGCGCGCTACTGGACCACATTTACACTGGTCAATGATTGTAAATCAAACGTACGTCGATCCTTTATTGTTCGTTCCATCACAGTACTTTAAAGCTCTGCCCAAAAAAGAAGAAAAAAAAGCATAGGTGAGGCAAGTGTTTGACCAATTTCAAAATAGTCTGGAACTGCTAAAGACCCAGACTATTCAAAATTTAACCATCATAGGATATATTCTCGCTGTTTTGTGGGGGGTTTTCCTAATATCCTGCTTTTTTAAACCGATTCTATATCTAGGTATTATTCCACGCCGATTACGAGGCTTGCCGGGTATTGTCTTTTCACCATTGCTTCATCTGAATTTTAATCATATTTTTTTCAATACCATTCCACTGGTAGTTTTAGCCAATTTTATTCTACTTCAAGGCATACCATTTTTTATCGTAGTGACGGTTGCAATTACTTTAATGAGTGGTTTCCTGACGTGGTGTTTTGGTAAATCCGGATTACATATTGGTGCAAGTTCGGTGGTCACGGGCTACTGGGCATTACTGATCAGTGATATTTTTCAACAAGGCACGTTTATGGCCATCGTTTTAGGGGCGGTGAGTTTCTATTATTTTGCAGGGATCTTATTAGGACTGCTTCCCGGGAAAAAGGATGTCTCCTGGGAAGGTCACTTGTTTGGATTAATTTCCGGTTTTGCAGTCAGCTGGTTTATGGCACGGTTTGCCTACGCATTCGTGTTAAGCTGACCCATCATTAACTTAGTGCTCGTTCAGCTTGGTGCAAACTCTCTTCTTCTACCAGTTTTGCATCCCCTTGAGCTTTCTTAATATCTTGCTCTAACTCCAGAATAACCTCATAACCTGTAGACGTCTGGCCCAAGACGTTGTTTTTACCAAACGTAGCTTCATATTCTTGTTTTAGCTTACGTACATTAGCTGCTGCCTCATCAAGCTTCCCATGATCCATTAAGCGTATACACTCCATAACGCCTTTTTGAATTGCCATGTTAATTTTGCTTCGCTGTCTTTAATAATTTCCCGCATTGCATCCACTAATACCTGAGAAGGAACCAGGCCGGGATAATCTCGCCATAATTTGGACGCGCCTACAGTTTGATGTGCTTTTCTGTTTTCGGTAGATGCGCCGCTTCGGCAAAATGTTCATCTAAAGTACGCGGCGGTGTACCTGCACTTTCTAAATATTTAGACGCAATCAGAACTCGCTTTTTTAGGTCATCATAAACAAGCTGAACTTCTGGAACTTTATTATGACCTAAAAAGGCATAACCAATAACAGCAGCAATGACTTCGCCAAAATTCTCTCTGTCGGTTCAGCCAGCCTTTAATCTACCCATGGCTTTTGCATCCCGAATTGAATTTTTTAATTGGTATGGATGGTTTTCTTCTATATGGACTAAGCGTT
>CAMAYX010000094.1 GCA_945862405.1 Legionella genomosp. 1 | reverse complement strand
ACAGTTACAGTTGAATTAGCTGAAGATGTTTTTGGAACAATTCGCGCTAGCGACTTGTCCGATGATAAAGTTGATGATGCTACAACGATTGTGAAAGATGGCGAAGAGATTGAAGCAAAAATCATAAACGTCGACCGCAAAAATCGTACGATTGCATTATCAGTGAAGGCTAAAGATGCTCAAGATCAAGCTGAAGCTATCAAAAAATACTCTCGCAGCGGTGAAGTAACTACTGCAACTTTGGGAGACCTCTTGAAAGAGAAGATGGCTACTAAAGAAGGCGAGTAATATTTGTTTGTTGAAAAAAAGCGTAGTAATCCTACGCTTTTTTTTTAACTGCAACTAAGCTACCTGAGAATCTGCAGCATTAAAATAAGGAAGGTTGTATGCGAATAGTAATGGTTATTTTTTATCTGTTGCTCATCGTCTTAGGAGTGAGCTTTGCTGCTCTGAATGCTTCTTCTGTTCCTGTTAATTTTTATTTAACTACCTGGGTTCTTCCAACTTCGGTATTGATCATTATATGCTTAGGCGTTGGAGTTCTGTTGGGTTTCTTATTATGCTTGGGCAAGTATTTGCGCTTAAAATCTGACCATCGAAGACTCAAAGGTCAATTGAAATTAACTGAAAAAGAAATTAAAAATTTAAGAGCAATTCCATTACAAGATCAGTAGAGTTAGCCTTAATTTCCTAATTGCAAAAATGCAGGTATTGTTATTTACTGTTGCTGCCAGAGATTGGCATTTTACTTAAGTCCTGATATAACAACGTTAAAGTGTAGTATTAACTTTATGTAAAAACTGCTAGTGGAGATCTTTTAATGATTAATTTGTGGCCGTTATTATTACCTGCCGCAGCGTTTTCCGGATGGTGGGTAGCAAGCCGTAATTATTCAAACAAAGGAAAACGTATCGATAATTATTTATCAAGAGAATACGTAGTTGGATTAAATTATTTATTAAACGAAGAACCCGATAAAGCGGTTGATATCTTCATAAAATTATTAGAAGTGGACAGTGATACTGTTGAAACTCATTTGGCTCTTGGCAGCCTATTCCGTCGCCGCGGTGAAGTTGATAGAGCCATCCGCATTCATCAAAATTTAATCGCCAGACCCCAACTTAGCTTAATCCAACGCAAAGAAGCTTTAATGGCCTTGGGGCAAGATTATATGAGTGCAGGGGTATTTGACCGTGCGGAGCGAATTTTTACTGAAGTGGTCGAGCTTGGTGGAAATCGTGAAGTGAATAGTTTGCAAGGATTGCTGGCAATTTATCAGCAAGAAAAAGCGTGGGACAAAGCATTAGAAATTGTTAAACAGTTAGAAGTATCGACAGGTACCAGTATGCATTCACAAACTGCGCACTACCACTGTGAAATTGCACTACAAGCTTTGAAAGCTAATATGTATGAAAAAGCTCACAATTCTCTAAAGCAGGCATTGGTAATTGATAAGCATTCCGTGCGTGCTAGCATTATGCAAGCTAATATGGACATGAAGGCAGGACGCTATAAACAAGCTATTCGTGCCCTAAAACGTGTACCAGAGCAAGATCCTGAGTTTCTCACCGAAATCATTGAGCCGCTAGTCCATTCCTATAAAGAATTAGATGCTATGGATGAGTGCGTAGATTACTTAGAGCAAACTCTCAATGACCACCCACGTGCTTCGGTTATATTTGTTATTGGTGAATTTTTACGTTACGAAAAAAATACAGATTTAGCTATAGATTTCGTATCCAGTCAGCTCAGCCGTTATCCTTCTATTAGAGGATTAAACCGGTTAATTTATTGGCACTTAGAAACGGCGCACGGCAGAGTGAGGGATAAGCTGCAGATGTTGTATAACATCACCACTACATTTTTGGATAATAAGCCTATCTATCGCTGTAGTCATTGCGGATTCGGCGGTAAACTTTTGCATTGGCATTGTCCTAGTTGTAAGCAGTGGGGGCGCATTAAGCCCATCCACGGCCTTGAAGGTGATTGAACAGTCAAAGCTGAACTGTTCACGGTGGTCTGGTGAGGCCTGTTTAATCTCGCTTTGCTCGATTAAAAGGCGGTCTTTTTTTGCCGTGTTTCATTTATTGTTTTAATTCAATTCAGGAACTCTATGTCACCAAAACTTATTGTTGCTTTAGATTTTCCCGATACTATTTCGGCGTATAGTCTTGTAGATCAGCTCAATCCTGAGCACTGTGCTCTCAAGGTTGGGCTTGAAATGTATACTTTGTTTGGGCCTGGGTTTGTGCGTTCTTTAATGGATCGTCAATTCAAAATATTTTTAGATCTAAAATTTCATGATATACCAAATACGGTTGCTAAAGCTTGTAGGGCTGGTGCAGAGTTGGGAGTTTGGATGATGAATGTCCATGCTTCGGGTGGCTTTAATATGATGAAGGCCGCTCATGAGGCTTTGCATGAATATGGTAGTAAGCGACCTTTATTAATTGCGGTTACAGTACTTACCAGTATCGAAGGGTCTGAGTTGGCATCTTTAGGCGTGAGCAAACCGTTGGCGAAGCAAGTTCGTGATTTGGCTGCTTTAACTCAAAGCGCTGGCTTGGATGGGATTGTATGTTCGGCTATGGAATGTGCTGACATTAAAGAGGCGCTTGGTCAGAAGTTTCTAACCATTACCCCGGGAATTCGCTTAGCTGAAGATGCTAAAGACGATCAAGTGCGAGTTATTACGCCCGAGCAAGCCATTAAAGCCGGCAGTGACTTTTTAGTTGTGGGTAGACCTATCACCCGTTCTGCACAGCCTGCTAAAGTTGTAGAACAGATTTTAACTTCGATTTCTGGTTAGGTTAGATGAATCAATTACGTTTGTATTACTTACAGCAATTAGGTATTAAGCCTTGGGTTGTTCGTGATTCTACCGACAGTGCTCAAGTAACGCTTACAAAACCATGCGCGGTAACAGAACTTACGTCCTTACTTGAAAATGTAGCTTCCTGTACTAAATGCTCCTTACATGCAACAAGAACGCAAACGGTGTTTGCACGAGGTAATCCTAAAGCTAAATTGATGATCATAGGTGAAGCGCCTGGATTTTATGAGGATAAGCAAGGGATGCCCTTTGTTGGCAAGGCGGGAACCCTTTTAAATCGTATGCTAGCAAGCATAGGCATGTCAGAAGATGATGTATATATCGCGAACGTTTTGAAGTGTAGACCTCCCGATAATCGTGATCCGCAATTAGACGAAATCCAACAGTGTTCTGGATATTTGACGCAACAAATTCGTATGATTAATCCAAATGTACTGTTAGCCGTAGGCCGATTTGCAGGGCATTTTTTGCTACAGCAAGCATTACCCTTGAGTAAAATGCGCAACATCAGTCATAGCTATGAAAACAAACCGGTGTTTGTGAGTTATCACCCAGCTTACTTGCTCAGAAATCCTGCTGATAAAAGCAAAGCTTATGGCGATTTGCTGCGAGTAAAGCAGAAATTGAATGAGTTAGCAGGTTAGCAATGAAAGGTATTTCATTGGTTGAAATACTAATCTGTCTGCTAATAATTTCATGCGTTATAGTTGTTAGCCCAATGGCTGGTAGTTTTATCCAGCATAAAACCATAGAGCGTGTTGAGGCTGATTTACGCGGAATTGTACATTTTGCAAAATCGCAATCGTTGTTCAGCGGCAAAATTCTTCAACTGAGCCCTTTATCACCCAAGCAAGGCTGGGCTTATGGCATTGGATTGTACGAGGTGGGTGATACCCAACGCCTTTTACAACAATGGTTAGGATACGCGGGTAACGTAAAGATAACTTGGTCGGGATTTCAGGCAAAAGACTATGTTCAATTTTCTTCAAAACTCCGTGAAAGTACAGCCAATGGATATTTTACAATTACTGTTCAGGATGTAAGTAGGATTTTGGTCATCAATCGCTTGGGACGTATAAAGTAAAACAGTCATCTTTGGTGCATCTTGCACGATCTCGGAGGATTAAAAAATGCTCACATACTTTATGTATGCTACGCTTTTTTAACCTCCGAGATCGTGCAACCTGCACGCAAAGCTGAACTGTTTTCGTCCTGGTAAAACGTGTCATCTTTGTTGTATCTTGCACGATCTCGGTGGGTTAATAAATGCTCACATACTTTATGTATGCTGCGCTTTTTTAACCTCCGAGATCGTGCAACTTGCACGCAAAGCTGCTCGTATCGGTGTTGCGTCTTTTTCTCTTCGGGCTCAAGTTTATGTCCTTGCCCCTCCTGTCATTGCGAGCAAAGCGAATCCAGAATGGAACTCCATTCATTCACCGATCTGGATATATGCTTCACTACGTTCGCAATGATAGGAGCGTGCCCGTACCCGGTTTTTTTATTTTACGCCTACACTTCTAACATCATCGGTATATGATCATTAGCGTTTACTTCATTAATTCTATCTTTCAAGCCACATACTTTTTCCATGCTGGTGGTTTGATTAAAGAACGAAAATTGCTGGTTGAAATACATATTGATGGCGCCTGCAATAATGTAGCCAATACCTAAGCTTAAAATGAAGCCGGATAAATTACCAAGTAACCATTTCCAACCACGATGCTGTTCTAATACCCCGGAAGCGTCGAGAATGTGCCGATTGCAGTTTGATTTAAAATTAATCAATGCTTTAGGATCAGTATCATAAACGTCTAAATAACTATCAATTTCCATATTAATATTGCTAACTAATTTTCTAGCTATGTAAGCTGCACCTGTGAAGTGTCGAGTGCTGAGATCATTTGCTTGTTGTTCTACTTCTTTAAGATGCATGAAGATAGGAGCAAATGAAGTCAGTAATTTCTTTAATTGCTGCCGTTTCTTCTTTTCATCCAATGATAAAGTTGCGGTCTGAGAAGTTAGTTCTTGCAGGCGCTGTTCTAGTGTTTGTATTCTTTGCAAGTTATCACGCTTTTGCGAGGTTAATTGGGCAACTTGCTCCTTTAATCCACTATTATCAAGTAATGCTTTCGAAAGACTGCGCTCAATTATTTGCGCTTTTAACTGTAGAGCTTCCTTTTGGGCGGTCTCTTTTTCAAGTTGTTCAATAAACTCTTGGCGCTCACTAGAAAATTCTTCATCAAGTCGTAGAACGCGTTGTTTCAGCAAACTATGTGCACTTTGTAGCTCAATATATTCTCTACGTAGTTGTTGCGTTAGCAACCGCTCAGCAAGCAATTCTCGGTCCTTACTGAGAATAGTTTCATCTACTTCTAATTTTTGTGCTTCTAAACGGAAAAATTTGTCTTGCAGGTCTCTTTCTAGTCTGTCGTGACGAATTTGTTCTTGCTGTAGTTCATTACGTAAGCTGATGAGTTCCTGAGGGTGATCAGTTTCGGCACGCTCAATTCGTTCACTGAGTTGTGTGCTACGTAACGTTGAACTTTCTAAATCCAATAGGGCTCTAGTATGCAACTCCTGCAATTCTTTTTGCTTCGTCAGAAGTTCGCGCTTAGTTACAGCAAAGTCTTCCGCTTGGGTCGCAAGTTTTTCTGTTTGCAATCGCAATTTATCATCAAGCTCTCGAGATTGGGATGTTAATTCACTAATCCGCTTTCCAAGTGATTGTATTTGTGCGTTCAGCTGTTCATTTTCACCACGAATTTTTCGAAGCTCTTTTTGTAAACCTAAAATAGTCGTTTGAGTACGTTCATTTTCTGAGGACTGACTTTCTAAGAGAGTTTGTAATTCAAGTCTCGTTTTGGATAATGCTACGCCGTTAGAATGAAGGTCTCGTGATAATGAGGTATTTCGCTGTTGCAATTGTTCATATTGCTCGAGGAGACGTGCGTGTTCACTGGTTTTCTTTTCTAGTTGCTCTTTGGTTTGCAGGAGTTGATCCCTTTCCAAAGTCACAGTGATTAAGCGTTCTTGTAATTGCTGTTCTAGAGTTTTAGGCTGCAAAAGCTCTTCACGATCTTCTTTTCGAGCTTTACTATGGTTCTCAGTTAACTCTCTAATGCGCGCTTGTTCGCTGAGCAATTGCTTGGTCAATGAACGGATTTCAGTTTGTGCCTCGGATAATGAATACTCTAAAGTTTGCACTTTGCTATCGTGCAGTATTGTGGCTGAACTCAAGTTAGTTTGAAGCTCTTTGGCCTGAGTTTGAGATAGGACAAGTACGGCATGAAGTTCTTCTAATAATTTTTCTTTTTTAGCATGTTCTAGTTTTAACTTAGTATAAAGTGACTCTGAAACAAGCCTAGGTGTTTCGCGTAACGACTGAGCAAATCGTTGCAGAGTATCTTGATAGCTGTTTAAAGTACCCAAGTCAATAGGATTTAATTTTGCCCAACTCTTATCCAGCCTATCTTGCAAGTCTAAGCTTTTTTCTAATGAATTGGCTTCTTCAAATACAACGCCTTTAGTAATCGCGGTTTCGATTCGTTCCAAAACTGCCATTTGTTCGGAGATATACTGTAAAAAATCGCCTACTCCGTTTTCTCTTGAGATATGTTCTGATGAGAAATAGGTTTCTAAAATTCTGGCCTTCTCATGCAACTCTTTAATCGTATCTAAAGTTTCATTACAACGTTGTTGTATGAGCAGACCTACATGAGCTTTTTCCAAGTTAGGATCAACATCGCATTGCAGTTTAAAGAGTTGTGCAATGTGTACCACAGCATCTTTGTAAACAGCAGGCGTGTCTTCTAATGCACAGATTTCTCTAATGAGGAGTAAAAATTCTTCATAAACTTTTACGGTATATCCTTCTTGACGCAGCTTTTGAATACGAAGCAGTAATTCATTTTGTAGGTGAAGATGCGTCTCCATTTGCTTAGAGGAGAGTGGCTCTGCTTCCAAGAGCACACGAATATTGTGTAAGTATCCTTTGAAATCAAAAGCGATAAAGCTTTGTACCGTTGGTAATTTTTTACTGGCAGTTGATGGGGGAGTTAATAACTGCTCCATCACTACTTCTTCGCGATTTTCCCTTAGGTTATCATTTAAATCCGATAAATATCGCTTGATATACGGCCAGTTATCATTGGTCAAGGTCACTTGCATTGCACCATATTTATCAGGCGTTAATGCTCCAGTTTCTGCCAATAATTTTGCTTGATACACCGGATCGCTAAAATACAGCGAGCCTGCAGCAGTATAGGTATCAGAAGCTCCTGTTAGGGAATGGCCTTGACCGTACTGGTCGCTGCCGGTTTGCACATCCGGTGATTCTTCACTATGTCCCCAAATAGCATCCAGCAGACCAGCGGCTGGGGCGCTTTGTTCCAAGCCTGCCATGATCAGTTGATCAGGGAAATAATGGTGAAAGTACATATGGCCGCTATAGCCGTTGTTACTAATTTTTTTGCCGGTATAATTTGATTGGCCGCTTCCACCCATAGCAATGTTCACGCCGAAATCGTAAGCGTATTTTAAATAGGTTGGTATTTGGCCTACTACCCCATATAAGAAGCCTTTGAGTTCGGTAATTGTCTCATCACCCTTACGAATTGCAGCATGCGTAGCAGAACGTGCAATAACCCCTTGTTCCCCAGCTTTAGGGAAATATGCTAAAAATTCTTGTTGATGTGTTTCTGATAAATTTTTGTAGTCAAAAATAATTCGGCTGGCATGTGATAAATAATCAATTGACGTCAAGACCGGATTGGGATTATCCAAACCTTTTTTGCCTGAAAGAGAAGAGCTGGTTTTGAAATCGCCTAAAGCAACGCAGGCTAGCATTAATTTTGCCATGTTCGTTGACGAATCGTCGCCTGGATTGTGTTTAAAGGTCTTCCACCACATCTTGGCAACTGCAGCTTGGTCCTCTTTTACGGTATTTCCTATGATGGTGGCTTTTGCGATTAAAGATTCGTTAGGCATTCTGACTCTCGTTGATTAATAATTCAACTTTCCATGTAAAAAATTCCAGGGTGGTCATAATAATGAAGTGATGCTCATAAATCAACTTTTTGCGTATTCTGAAGAATATCAGCTTCAAGAATGAACAGTTCCACCTGTTGATTTGCCCATTTTAGATACTCTTCTTTGGTTGCTTTAGCTCGTATGTCTTGTTTTGTAGCAAATTCAAACGCAAATATACCTTTTTCTTCTAGGTGCTTAAGAAGTTCAGATGGTGTGGGAATTTTGTCGAGTTTATTGGAAAGTAGAGTCGCTTCTTTAATCCATACCACCTCAACCGGAGTTGACTCTGTCCAATCTGCTATTTCAGCTATAAGGTTCATAGTTCCATCTTGAACTAAAGGATGGTGTATAGCGTACTCTTCAAGCATTTTTGCACGGTCTTCAAAGCACACACCTTTAAATGCTTTAAAGTAATCTATGAGTGCTTCATCACCTTTGCTCTTAGACTGTGCAAAATAATCCGTTAGAAATTTATCAATGAAATCCATGTACATGAGTGCCGGGTCCATTTTCTTTTGGATGCCAAGCTAAGCCCGTAATTGTGCACAAATCGCCATAACGAGCTTCATCTTTGTTTTTTAATATCTGGGTGAAATGATCAATATTATCCATAAGCTTTTCAAATCGTTGGATACGAATGTGAGCTTCTTCATAAGGGGATCGGTCATATTTGGTAACGCCAAACAAACTTGCAACGCTACTCCAGAAAATTTGCGGCCGCCAATTTTCGCGCAGTGTCATTCGAAACCAATCTTTAACTGCAGGCATTGGAAGTCCGAAGAATGTTTTATTACTATCAGGATCGACTAAGGTTGGAGGTTTGGAGCCAAACGTGGGTGATCCTCCTAATTGGTCTTTTAATCGATTAAGCTCGTCTAACACTTTAGCGTACTTGTTGGTAGTGATATTAGTTGTTTTAATTATTGGTTCATGAGAAGGTATGGTTTCCGTTTTAATTACTGCAATAATCTCTTCACGTGATAAATTATAAAATTCATTGGGGATTTCGTCTTGACGTGTGGGTAAATTTTGCAGAGCTTTTGAAATTACGTATGTAGCGTCACTAGCTGCAACTGTGCAAACTGGGCTTGAAGTGATACTGGGAGCTTTGTTACTAAAAAATTGTATGGGCAAGAATTTTTTTGTTTCATGTAGAAGTTCGTTAATTCTAATGTTCACTGGTACATAACGTAATTTTCTATTCCCACGAGGACAATATTCCTCATAAAATAATTCTTCTATGTCCTTATAATTTTTTTGGAATTTTTCGGCATTATATTTACAAATTTCTGCAACGTCCGCATCATTTTCAAGTTGTATTTTTGCTTTAAATAGTCTTCGCTGTTCTATCCAATTTAATAAAACTTCATCAATTAACCTATTTGTGGAACATCCTGAGTACGCTACCCATGAAGTCATCAAATTCAATTGTTGTTCACGAATAGCTCTTTGACCTGGGTTTGGCTCTGCTC
>CAMAYX010000093.1 GCA_945862405.1 Legionella genomosp. 1 | reverse complement strand
ATAACCCCCGAGATCGTTCAACCTCCACCAAATCTGACGGTTCTACTCTTCGGAGAGGCCTTTTAGGTGAGACAAAACGCACTCCCCTAAAACATCCAGCGCATAACCTCCCTCCAGCACGGAAATAATTCTTCCTTGGCAATGACGATCGGCAATTTCTTTGACTTGTTGCGTTACCCAATAATAATCGCTTTCTGTCAATTTTAAATTGGAAATATTGTCGTTTTTATGACCGTCAAAACCCGCTGAAAAAAATATTAATTCCGGGGAAAACTCATCCAGTTTATTCATTCCATAGAGACTAAGTTCTGCGCGGAATTCTTTGCCGGTCGAGCCTGGCTCTAGCGGAATATAAATGATGTTATCTGCATTAGGTTGAGGTAGATGATGTGGGTAAAGAAAAAACTCATAACTTGAACAGATTAAGACCTTTTTATTATGTTTAAAAATATCTTCAGTACCATTGCCGCGATGCACGTCAAAGTCGACTATCGCAATACGTTTTAGATGATATTTATTAAGCGCGTGCGCTACCCCTACCGCGATATTATTGAAAAAACAAAAACCCATAGCGGCATCATGTTCGGCATGATGGCCTGGCGGTCGAACATTGCAAAATACGGTATTGGTCTTGTGGGTCAATACTAAATCAACTGCTTTTACAACTGCACCTGCTGCGTGCAAGGCTGCAGCAAGTGTATGGGAGTTCATTACCGTATCCGCATCAATACTAATACGACCTTCTTGCGGGGCTCTTGCAAAAATCGAATCAACATAGTTCTTATCATGTACGGAAAGCAGCTGCTCTCGCGTTGCTTGCGGCGCTTCCTAATAAATTAAGTGTTGATCAAATCCAGATTCTTTTAGCCATTCAGTAATTGCATGTAACCGCATTGGACTTTCAGGGTGCCAAGGTCCTGGATCATGCTGAAAGCATTCATTATGTGTAATTAAGGTAATCGTCATCCCTGTTGCCTTTCACTGAACCAATATGAAGCTAAATTAGTATTTGTATAATGCGCTAGGTACATATTAAAAAAATCTAGGGCTTCTGTTTCTTTTTTTATGGCTAATAAACTTAACAAATAGGTTTGTAAAAATAACTCATCTTGAGCATCGCTCCCTCCCAATCGGAAGCATTTTTCAATAACAGGCGATCCTGAGAGAGTCCTGCCATATCCATACGCCACAGCAATGAAACAGCATCTATTTGCTCGCCTACTGTATTTGGCAAAGAACCAAAAACTCCATGGTTGAATAAGGAAATCACCTTCTGCTCATTGCGATGTGCAAGATAAAATAATGCCAAATGCCATGTGTTGTGACCTTTTAATAAAGGAAAAATAGTTTCCCAAGTAGGCCTGAGCCTTTCAATAACCTTTATTACGTTTCACTGCATCAAGGCTACGATGAGTTGACTCTATAGGATTTCGAATGTGGGAAATTCCTGCCATGGCAACATTTCACTAGAAAATTGAGTGACCTCTGCTAAATCTGGGCCTTTTTGCAGCCATTGAGAAAACGTCTCGAGTTGCTTTTCGTCACCGCAAGCAAGCACCTCTACGCGGCCATCTTTCAGGTTTCTTGCCCAGCCTTTTAAGTTGAGATTATCAGCTTCTGTTTTGGACGAAGCGCGAAACCAAACCCCTTGCACTTTTCCAGAGATAAAGCAACGCATGCATAAATCCATTTTTTTTCCTAGAGTTAAACCCCTAGACTAAAACGGTTAACTGCTGGGTGCAAGGGCTAGCCAATTTTTGCGAAGAAAGCGTACCAAATCGCTGTGAACCTTTTTTGCAGAAGATGAATGGGACAGTAATATCTTTTTGAATTGCTAACTCTCGTGGAGCTTCACCTTCGGTATCATCTACACCAATAGTTTTCATCAGTTTTACGTAGGATTCCTCTACACTTTTCATAGTATGATTAGGATGAGCAACTTCTACCGATTTTAGCACGCTTGTAGGATAGAAATATTCAGTAACGCTACGCGCAGAACTGTGCACACCCGCAAATAGCTGATGAATAAAATGCGCCGGTTTTAAACTGAAAATACCGGCTAATCGTCCTAGAGTCATCGTAGTTAAAAAAGCGACTGTTTTTACTGCGGTTGACGCTAACAAATAAGGTAAGTACAACATGTAGTTAGCAAATACGATCAAACGTGTTAAGTCCTTTTCCGTCTTATTGATCAAATCTGAACAAGAACGACGAATAGGCTCTAAAGGATTTGGATTCCCCTTAAACCAAGCGGCTATGGTTAATCCACCTGCCACCACAACCCTCAGAACAGCAGGAATATAAGAAAGCGGCGTATGAAGAATTTGAAATGCAATGGAGAAATTTTCATCCGGGTATAACAATTTATGCAAGGAGCGACTTTCTTCCGCCGTAAACAACACATCAATTTGCCGAGAAATATTAAACAAATGCTTTGCATCTAGCTTAGTTACGTCATGGGAATTAGTAGCAAGCCAAAGCGCTAAACGGAACCTATCAATAGTACGTTTTCTTTTTTTATCCAATACAACATTTGCCTGAATATCTTGCTCTTCAACAGTGGCCGTTAAATGTATAGGTTCATGCTCATGCTTTTCTTTAACAAAACCTTCGTATAATAAAATTGCAGCTTTAGCACCTACAATTGGATAACCGGTCTCTGGAACCGTTCCTAAATCTTCCTTTAAGTGGTGACTTAACCATGGAATGGAATAACCACCTACACCATTCGCTAAGACATAACCAAGTCCGTAAGCAGCAGCAAAATAAGAACCAACCGTTAAAGGATCTTCACCGATTTGATAAGCCGCTGAAGCTAATGACCCACTAGGACCATGCTCTAAACTATCCCATGCTGTAGCAAACAGTTGCGCTTGTGTTGAACCACCGGCAATTGCAGCTCCAAATTGAGAAGAACCCATGGAGTATGAAAAATTGGAGAACCAATTTACATATTGGCTACCAAAAACTGAAGCGGTGTACTCCGGCATATAAATAGCACCGGCGCCTACGCTATAGGCTAAGGTAAAAATTAATCCAGCCATAGGATCTTTGACGTAAATATCAGCAAAAATATTGCCAAATCCATTAATACCTCTAGCAATGGAGGTAAGAATATCGTTACGTTCTCCAGGAGTTAATTCATATTCAGCTCTAGCCAATTGGCTAGTTTTTTGCGTTACTAAAGGATCTGCTTCGTATTCGCAGTGATTTAAAATTTCCTCAAGTCTCTCTCTTTCCTCATTTTTTATAAAAAGGATTTTTTGCGTAACCTCTTCTAATGTTCGGTCAAATGAGGGCAAACGTTTGCTAGATGACCAATCGTTCACAATATTCGCGGGCATGTGCAGAGTTAAGTCGGAACCTATATTTCGTACCCCGTTAACAACATCTAAAAGTCCATAAAATACTTGTTTAAAAAAGCGGAATGGTTTTTCCCATAAAGGTTCGTTGGCACGGGCGTATTTGCGCAGCTTTGTTGCGTAAAGATGAAACGCTGGATCATCCCAGGCTTCCTCTTCCCAAGGTTTTGTTTCAACAAAAAATCCTTTTACAATGTTGAGCATATAATAAAAAACACTTTTAGCGAGCGCCGTAAAATTGCGATGATTTCTCCAGCGCGTTGCATGAACAACATCTAAATTCTGGGAGCCTAAATGGTTAGAAACCATTGGTGCTTGATCATCCAGGCTATCATTCACTACATCCCAGCCTTCGAGAAAGCTAATTGCTAAGAGCACATCACGCTCTCGAGCAGGACTTAAATTATCATCTTCAAAATCATAGGTAATTAAATCGGTTGAATTACTGGAATAACTTCCATGATGCTTACTCGTTACGGTATTGCATAAGTCCGCTTGATGGTCGTCAATGATCTTTCGCGCATCTTCTATACAGTAATTAAGCTCACCTCGAGTTAACGAAAATCCACGGCTAACATCAAAACTCAAATCTTGATTTATTCCTTGGAGCTCGTATAAACCATGAACCATTTGTTGTTTAACAAACTCCAAAATAGAATCTTTTCCACGAGCAATGCCGTATGCACTTAAATCACATTTATCCTTCATTCCCGTATAATAATTTTTAGCTCGCTGAATATCACCTTGTATATCGTCAACGATTTGAAAACGAGTATGCTCACTCAGATCAGCTTCATCAATATTGCCAAAATAGAGATTAAAGCCACGAGAAATGGCCTCTAATTTTTCCACATACTTCTGCAAAGCGATTGCATATTGGCGAACACTTAAATTTTTATTGACCAAAGATTCTAGTTCTTGCAAAGCTTCGAATCGATCTTGGTATAAGTCGACTAACTTTAATTTTACAGCTTGCGAATTGCTCATCATTCCTTTTGCAACTCGTTTGTGCGCGGCTATACGGTATTGTCCAAGAGCACTGATCACTTGTCCGGTAATTGACTGCGTTTTTACAATACCCCAGCGATTCGCCTCTTTTAAGCGGTTTGTGGTTGTTTGCCAAAGAAAGGAATGAGGTTCACTGTTTTTGGTAATAAATTTAACGTGACAAGGTCTTCCTGGATGCGAAATTATCTTACTGTAATGATCTTTACGTTTAGTAGCCCCAATCCAAGGAATCCAGGATTGAGCAGGGAGAGCCAGCGTTAAGTTATCATTAAGTGTGAATTCTCGATACAACTTTTGATTATGTTCTCGTAACAGCTCTTTTGCACTCAGCGTTTCACTCATGCGAAAAAAATTCCGTATAGCGCCTATGGAGCATGTATTATAATAGAACACTCCTTAAGATAACATTAAGGGACGACAACTAGAACAAACAGCATATATTTTTTACAATTATGCGGGTTTTATGTATAATAGCTGCCATTCCAACACTAGGGTTGGTCAAAACTAGGGCGTATTATGAAAAAAATTATTGCTGCTGCGTTTGCCTCGTTCCTTTATTTTAATACAAGCTTCGCATTATCATCCCAGGATATCCCTGACGAATTCAGCATCACCGAGCACTGGATAAGTTTGACAACTAGTTTTGACATTGAATCCAAGACCCAAAAATTTGGGACGTTATATCGGAAATTTTTCAGCTTCCTTCTTACCTACGAATTCTATGATCCCTACGATAATAAATTGGCTATAGCACACGCGCACGTTTTTTTTCGTTAACTGCCCATTTTGATATTTATGATACTCAAGACCAATTTTTAGGTATGGCAGAAGAGAAATTCTTTGCTTTCTTCCCCACCTTCAACATATGGGGACCAGATCGCATAACCAAAGTTGCTTATGCTTCAATGAATTTCTGGGGAACTACGTTTACAATTTATGACCCAGCCACGGATAGAGAAATGGCGGTTATGTGGCGACCATTCATTAGATTAAAAAATGATTGGACCATTCGAATTACCAATCGTCCACTGTTCGAACAACGCAATATTGATCCTAAAGTCCTACTGACAGTATTAGCCTTCCAAGGTGATCGCGAAATGTGGCAACAACAAGAGGACAACAATAAATCGATGTTAAAAGGTAAAGCTGCTAATGATAGTACGCCTAAAGTTGAGTCCATTTTGAAACAAATTGATGCGCTTAATCAGCAGCAAGGCCTAACCACTGTGCAAAAACCAGACGTTGCAAGCTTAGAGAACATCGCCACTAAATTAGAAACTGATTACAAAGCACAACAAGGGGCAACAGCAACCCTAAGCAATCAAGAACAAATCAATCATTTTACCAAATATTGTCTGGATTTAGTGAAGTCAGATAAGATTTCTGCTGAAGATAAAAAAGCAATACTGTATTTATTGAAAATGCGATTAGGCAATACTCCTCTTAGCAACGAATAAGCTTCTATCGATGCTGCTAACTCTATCAGGAGTTAACAGCATCTACTCTAAAACTGCGTTTTCTGTCATAATACCCTCTTTAATTTTCTTGAGTTGTCTATATGCGCGCTATCATTTTGAGTACTTTATTCATCCTATTGACGCTTGGTTTTTCAATTAACGAAGTCGCCGCAAAAGGCTTTGGCGGTCGTGGATTTTCCAGCTATCGCGCTAAAAGTTACAGTGGATTTTCTGGGACTAAAACTGCAAGTAATTCACGTCCATGGCAAAGTTCAATGCGCGGTGCCTTTGGTGGATTCGTTCTCGGAACGTTGATCAGCAGTTTATTTATGGGACACGGTTTTGGAAGTGCACTATTTTCATGGCTCATCATAGGCGGCTTATTAATGCTGTGCATTAACGCCTTGCGTCGACAAAGAAATATGCGAGATCCACGCTCATAAAGTAATCACTTACTCTATTTTCGTTAGGGGGCTCATAGCCCCTAAATGGAACTGTTTTTAAAATTCTCAATCCACTTCTGACGTTCCTCTTTACCTATATCAGGTTTTTTAATTACGTAATGTAGTATGTAAAAACCGTCTTTGCCTTTTGTGATCTTCTGCAATTCGTCTTGCTCAACATTCTTTGGGGCAAGAACACGAAACTCAAAGATTACATAGTCAGGAATTTCGGCAATAACTTTGATTTCAGGGTTAAGAACTCTACCGTCGCATGGGATCTAATGCATTTTTTAAGAACTTTTATTTCGAGTTATAAACAGTGTGTGCTAAATTAAAAACCCATTTAAAGGAGAACCAGATGAAAATGAAATATTTATTACTAGGTCTGGGAACATTAGGAAGCATCTCGAAGAGCTTCGCCGCGTCCACAGCCCCACTACTCCCACAACCCACTACATGCATTCACTCAACTTATACCGCTGGTGGAAGTCAACACTGGAAAAATATAACCCTAACGTTGACCAAGTCTGTTACCAAGTAACGGATAATCCTGATTTCTCCGTCGCCATGGCAACCGATTTATTAGAAAATTGGCCAGCAAAATTAGCCAATGAAACGTCAACAGGCTTTCAACCTTACATCAGCTATTTAACGCCTTCACAAGTTGTATTAGGTTATCTTGCGCCTAATGCAGGCGGTACTGGTGATGGAAGCCCAATAGTTCCCTACAGCTTCTATTAAGCGTTCAATACAATGCTTGCGCACCGCAGTAACCGGCAGCAACAGTTGTGCCGACTATGTTCCACCCAAAGCCTACAATGGAATAGGCGGCGTATTTAATTGGGAACTTTCTTTCGATGAAAGCAACCAATTCAACTTCGCAAAAGAGTTAAAGAACTGCGTGATGAACAATCAGTGCGATTAATACAAAAGGAGAACGCGCCTGGCGTAAGCAAGGGATTCCTAGCGTAATGTGAGTCTTGTATACGTTAATGAATCCTTACGCCTGCGGCTACATCAAGGCTACGTAGTCGAAATGGTTAGATTATCGAGCACCGTAGCGGAGCATACATTAAAGTATGTGAGCAACGGAGCACAGAGAATTTAGCCAGTTCGGCCAAACCACAAGAATTCGCTAGCTTGAGTCGAAATGGCTAGATTATCGAGCACCGTAGCGGAGCATACATTAAAGTATGTGAGCAACGGAGCACAGAGAATTTAGCCAGTTCGGCCAAGATAGTAGAATTATCTCAGCAGACTTGGCCTGAGGCCCAGCCGGATGACCACGCCCACTGAAAATTAAACCCTCCAAGCCACCCAGTAATGTCCAATGCTTCGCCAATAAAATACAACCCAGGAAATTGTGCAGCTTCCATAGTTTTTGAAGAAACAGCATTACAATCCACTCCGCCTAAGGTTACTTCTGCGGTCCGGTACCCTTCTGTACCGTTGGGTTTAACATTCCAATCCTGAAATTGGTCAGCAACCATCTGCAGATCTGCATTTGAAAGCTCTGACATTTTCTTCTCTAACAAGTTACCATCAACGAAGACTTCCACCATTCGTTTAGGAAACTCTTGCGATAACACCGTGAATAATTGTTTTTGTGCACCACTTTGCCGAGCTGCCTTTAAATCCTCAAATAGATTTTTCCCGGGTAATAAATCGATGCTGAGCTTTTCTCCCGGATGCCAATAGGAAGAAATTTGAAGAGCGGCTGGCCCACTTAGACCACGGTGCGTAAACAATGCATTCTCGCGAAACTCTACTCCTTTAGATTTTGCAATTGAGTCAAGACTAATCCCGGAAAGAGTTGCGTAGCGTTCTTTTTCAATAACATCGAATGTAAAGGGGACTAAACCTGCACGAGTAGACCAAACACGAATATCAAATTGTTGCGCTACTTTATACGCAAAAGGGCTCGCCCCCATCGTGGGTATAGACAATCCCCCGGTTGCAATCACCAAGGACTGACAAAATAATTTTCCGGCGGAAGTTTGCAACAGATACCCATTCTCTTTTTTACTAATCTGTTCAACGCTGGTGTGAAGTTGAATGTCGGCTTTTGCTGTTTCGCATTCGCTTAACAGCATTTCTACAATGTCTTTGGCTTTGTTGTCACAGAACAATTGTCCTAAGGTTTTCTCATGGAAAGGAATACGATGCCTTTTGACCAAATCAATAAAATCCCATTGGGTATAGCGACTAAGAGCTGATTTGCAAAAATGTGGGTTGTGAGAGATATAATTCTGCGGTGTTACATGGTAGTTAGTAAAATTGCAGCGCCCGCCACCCGACATTAGTATTTTTTTTCCGACCTTGTTGCTGTGGTCTAAGATCACTACTTTCCTACCGCGTTTTCCTGCCTCAATACCGCACATCAAGCCCGCAGCACCTGCACCAATAATTACTACATCAAGTTCTTTCATATCAATGCGAAGACACCACTTTCAAGCCTACAATTCCAGCCACAATGAACAACAAACATATTATTTTCATAAAATCTTTTGATTCGCCTAAAATAAACATACCTAATAAAGCCACACCAATCGCGCCAATCCCAGTCCATACTCCATATGCAGTACCAATTGGAATGGTTTTCATAGCAATCGATAACAGCCAAAAACTAATCATCATCGCAGCGATGGTTAATATCGAGGGAACTAAATTGGTAAAACTATTCGTGTATTTAAGTCCCACAGCCCATCCACACTCAAACAAACCAGCAATAACGAGAAGCAACCAAGCCATATTTATCTCCATTTGTTAACTTGAACAGTTGAGCTTTGCGTGCAGGTCGCACGATATCGGAGGTTAAAAAAGCGCAGCATACACCAGTATGTGAGCATTTTTTAACCTGCAATAACTGGCAGCAACCACACCCCATCTCTCTACCCTCAGTTTACTTGAACAGTTCAGCTTTGCGTGCATCTTGCACGATCTCGGAGGTTAAAAAAGCGTAGCATACACCAGTATGTGAGCATTTTTAACCTCCGAGATCGTGCAAGATGCACCGAAGATGGCTGTTCAACCAGCTTTTTCAATCTCGACGTGCCATCCCGGCCCCGCCCCAATTTGATGGATCTTGGCAAAGTTTGCTTGATTAGCAGCAATGGCAAGATTTAAC
>CAMAYX010000092.1 GCA_945862405.1 Legionella genomosp. 1 | reverse complement strand
TTGCGATAATTCAGTAGGGATCCAGTTGTAGCGTGGCTTCATCCAGGAGGCTCTCCAATTCTATTAACTTTGCACCGAGCAACATCATACAGCAGGAAACCTTATTGGAACTGACTTGGAAGATAATTAGAAACTAGCAACGAGGTGCGAGGAAGCCATTCAAGTGCTTTAAAACTGGCACCAGACAATGAATAATCAATTTTCACCCAGAATATCTTTTAATTTACGCCTGTTAATACCTTTTTATTTGACAAAGCCGGGATAAATGTTTGAATATCTGCGTCATTATCATTAGCGACCCGGCTTGCCGGATTAGTAAATTAAAACAACACACGATTATGAGGGACAAAAATGAATAAAAAGGAACTGATTAAAGCTATCAGCGAAACATCCGGTCTAAATCAAACCGATTCTGAGGTGGCATTTAATGCCGTAATTACTTGCCTGACCAATCTGCTCGCCCAGGGTGACTCCATTGTATTACCAGGCTTTGCCAGTTTGTCAGTCAATGAACGGGCAGCACGCACTGGAAGAAACCCAGGTACCGGGGAACCCATAGAAATTTCTGCCTGCAAGGTTGTGAGCTTCAAAACGGCTGCTAAATTAAAGGAAGCCATTAACGCCAAATCAGCCTGAGGAGACCATCATGGCACGAGGTATCAATAAAGCAATCCTTGTTGGTAACGTAGGCCAGGCGCCCGATGTTCGTCAAACTGCCGATGGAAAAACCATAACAGCACTATCATTAGCCACCAGCGAAACTTGGAAGGACAAACAAACCGGTGAAAAACAGGAGCGAACCGAGTGGCATCGCATCGTTTTTTTTAATCAATTGGCTGAGATAGCGGGTAATTACGTTAAGAAGGGTTCAAAACTGTACGTTGAAGGCAGTATACGTACCCGAAAATGGCAAGACCAACAGGGTATAGAGCGTTACACAACCGAAATCATTGCCAATGAAATGCAAATGCTTGATGGCAAACAGGATAACGCTACGCCACCACATCCCGTGGATTCTTATACAAACCAGGGTAGTAGCCAGGCAACAACGCCCACAAATAATCCCAAACCAGCGGGGTTCGAATTAGACGATGATGTGCCGTTTTGAATTCCATTTAGTATCCAACCAGAAATTAAGGAGGAGCCATGTGGTTCAATAATATCGTTATTTATCAACTAACAACTCCCTTTGAAAAAAGCCCGGAGGAGATTCAGTCGGCACTGGAAGAGCATCGCTTGAAACCATGCCCTCCTCACGCCCGCCAGTCAAAAGGCTGGGCAAGCCCCTTCAATGAAGAAGAAAAATTGCATAGTATTTTTGGCTGTCATATTCTTGTTGCCGCAAAAGAGGTGCGCCTGCTCCCATCCAGCATTATCAATGCTGTTCTTGAAGAAAAAGCGAATGCCTTTGAACTTAACCAAAAAAGGCCGATGCGCCGCGCGGAAAGCCTGCAACTTAAAGAAGAGATTGAGTTTGAGCTCCTGCCCAAAGCCTTTACCGTACAGAAAAAAGATTGGCTCTACATCGATACAGCCAGACAATGGATTGTTATTAACGGTTCGAACCAGAACAAGGCAGCGGAGGTTATTACCCAATTAACCAAAGCATTGGGTTCACTTGCGGCAGTGCCATTATCCATTGATATAAATTTGAGTGAAGTATTCAGCAATTGGCTTCGTGACCCCCTGTCCATTCCAGAAGGGCTGTCATTACAACAAAACTGTGTGCTAATTAACGGCAAAAACGATAAAAGCCAATATAATTGCAAAGATATCGAACAAAATACGGATGAAATAATCACCCTGCTTGAACAGGGATACACTGTTTCATCCCTTGAGCTTGCCTGGCTTGACCGGATTCAATTTACTCTGACCGATACGTTTATGCTAAAGCGCTTGAAATGCATTGACTACCTTGATGATGCCTTCAAAGACAACGATAAACTAGAAGAGCAGGAAAGGTTTGATGCCAATTTTTCCTTGCTTGCCGGTGAAATCAGAAGTTTGCTTATTTTTTTAATGTCAGCCTGCGCTAGAAAAGAAGCGGCTTCTGAAGTTGCCCTCGATTTGCCTGAGTGCGTAGGATAAATTCCAATGCAATAAACGCTCAATAGTAATCACCCCTATCGCCAAGAGAAAATCATGTTATCCAATAAACAAAGAACAGAATTATATGAATTATTCAAATCACTACCTGAGCTGGATAGAAAGTTGGTCGCAGTAAAATCCATTTGCTCGCGACGTGAAAACGAAAGGACGTTTATTGAGGCGGTAATAAAATCCGGGATTACCGACGAGACAGGAAAATCAATTACTGCAAAAAAGTATCAGGAACGTGTCAAGCACCTTCAGCAACTTGGCTTTGCTCAAAATAAATCGAAGTTAACCATTCCCCAGGAGCTCCATCATGGACTTCTGGTGCTTATGTCATCATCTGAAATGGCTTGGGTTTCTACCATGGTAGATGGCTTGTACGGAAGCAAAATCCCTGACTTTGCTGACTTGTATAATCGGCGTGTGCATTTTTATGAAAATAGCATTCAAATACGAGCTCGCCTCATGAAGGCCATTTACGCCAATGAAGAGGACTATTTTTTAGCACATCAGAACAATCTTAACTACTGCAATAGAGTCATGAGTTATCTTGCTGATATTATTGGTGACATCCCCATCGACATAGCATGGTTGCAATCACGGAGCAAAATTATTCAATGGTATATTTGTATTGTGTTATTACGCGACCATTATTGTGATGCAACGCCGGCGCTTGACAGCAAGAGTATTCTGGCGTTATTTGACCAACAAAACTTCGACGACATTTCGCATGACTATCTTAATTATTACAGTGGGATTATTCACTTGTCATTAGGCGCTATAGATAAGGCATCAGAGCACAGCGCTAACATCAACGATCCAAAATCAGGATTCAAGCTAGCCCTGCAGGCCGCCATTGCTTTATTAACAACGCAGTTCGAGTTGGCAAACGCTCTATTTCGCAAAGCCTTGCCCGCCCTGAGAAAACAGTTTGACACCAAAACCTATTATTTTGACAACATTATAGGTATTTTTCATAATTTGTGCATGGCTTATGCTGACAATGATTTGGTGCAACTGAATACCAATTCCGGGCAGTATGTCAGGTACTCGGAAAACCGCTTTGCCATGCCTATGGATACTGTCTATGAACTCTTGCCTGTTATTGCAACAATTGAACAGGGCAATCAAAAAGGCGCTTATAATTGGCTCCGTGACTTTAATACAGCGCATAGCAAAAAAGCACTTCACCCACTTGCCCTTGCTATTTATCACTTGCTTTGCTACATGGCTGATAAGGAGCATTTAAAGCAGAACCTCGACAAGCTCTATACTGACACACAGCAATGCATCAAAAAAAACCACCGGCTTGCGGCACACATCCTGTATGAATTACTCGACAAAACCGGGCCGCATCAAGCTGAAGCAAGTGCTTTTTTAAATCAGAGCGCGATAACATTACGGTTTCTGGACTTAATCAAGGTCAAGGACGCATGGGAATATAGCTTTCAGGCCCTAGAGGGATTGTTGCTGGAAGGTGTTGACACCATCACATCAACAAAAACCAGACGCCTGTTATGGCTAGTCAATCCAGACAAACAAACCGTTGACGTGGTCGAACAAAGCC
Organism: Legionella genomosp. 1; assembly: GCA_945862405.1. Taxonomy (GTDB): domain Bacteria; phylum Pseudomonadota; class Gammaproteobacteria; order Legionellales; family Legionellaceae; genus Legionella_A. The sequence goes on along the minus strand of CAMAYX010000092.1, from coordinate 5,759 downwards.
TCAGTAAAGCCGGGGTATGGACGCCGGGGAAAGCCGTCAGTTTAAAGAAATTAAAGTATTATAATCAGCATGAGCAATTTGATTATCTAACTGCCGATGATAAACGCGTGATTGATTGCCTTGTTTATGTTTATGAAGGCTGGCGTGATGATTACTATAAATTTGATAGTTATCGCACCCTGCTGGCACTGGTAGGCCACAGAAATATCGCCAACCATCTAAATAGGGATGTTGCCATTGAGCTAACTTATGGCGAACCGGAACTCTACATTGAAGAAAATAAACAAGGCTATCATTTAAGCCTGTCACATTGGTTGTCTCACTCTGGCCTTATTGTTGAGCCGGAAAGCCTGAATAAATACCGTGTCATAGAATTCTCATCAGCTTTTGCCAACATCGGCCAAGTCTTGACTAAAAAAGGCTTGTCTATCCCGGCCGTTGCTAAAGACAAGGTTCTGCGGGTTATTCAAAATGCCAAACGTGATATTAAAATTCACGTTGGTATTAAAGACATTGATATTTCCGAGATAGCCGGGGATCCGACTCCATATATTCAACTGTTACCGATTAAAGATGGCCTCAAAGCAAGTTTATGGGTAAGGCCGCTGGCAAGTCATGGTGCCTATTGCAAACCAGGCCATGGAAAAGAACATGTAATGACGTTAATAACTGAAAATGGTAACGAGACAAGGGCGCGCATTGTGCGCAATTTCACGTCTGAAAAAATCAATTTGACGGCCCTTCTCTCGCACTGCCCTGGTTTAACGCAGCATGAATACGACCAGGGAGAATATGAAACGGATAATCCGGAAGACACTCTTGAAGTGCTATCTGAACTTCAGCATTATGCAGCAATACATCCATTGATAATTGAATGGCCGCAAGGGCAAACATTCAAAATCAGACAACGGGTCTTTTCTGAAAGCCTCTCACTTAAAATTACCTCTGAAACCAATTGGTTTGAATACAATGGTGAAATTAGCTTAAACAATGGAGAAGTTTTAAGTATGCAAACCTTGCTGGATTCACTTGATACTCAGTCCCACGGGCGTTTTGTTCGTTTGGGTAATGGTGAGTTTATCGAGTTAACCAGTAAGCTTAAAAAACAACTCAGTATGTTACATGCAATATCCGACGGCAATAAAATTAATCCGCTGGGTGCGCAAATCTTATCTGAGATAGCCGCAGAAGCTGAAAATACCACATTTGATGAAGGCTGGCAGGCGCATTTGAAAAAGATGAAAACCATGAAAAGCCATATGCCCAAAGTGCCGTCAACCTTGCAGGCGTCACTCCGCGACTACCAGATAGATGGTTTTCACTATTTATCTCGTTTAACGCACTGGGGCATTGGCGCCTGTCTCGCTGATGACATGGGGCTTGGAAAAACCATTCAAACTATTGCCTTGATACTCGAAAGAGCTAAAAATGGCGCCTCGCTCGTTATCGCCCCCACTTCCGTTGGATTTAACTGGATAGAGGAATTAAACAAGTTTGCTCCGACACTAAAGGTGCACAATCTGCAGACGGACGATCGCATCACCCTGATTGATAAGGCGGGCAAGTTTGATGTAATTATTTGCAGCTATGGTTTGCTGCAACATAACAATGAGTTATTAACTGGCAAACCGTGGGAAACCATTGTCCTTGATGAGGCGCAAGCCATTAAAAACGCCAACACCCAACGATGGAAAACGGTTATGAAACTTAAAGGAAAGAACCGTATTGCCTTATCAGGTACGCCAATTGAAAACCATTTGGGTGAGTTATGGAGTATCTTCAGTTTCATTAATCCGGGGATGCTTGGCACGATTAAATCATTTCAAAACAAATACTCAACGCCCATCGAAACCAGTCAGGCACCAGACAGAGCTTTGGCACTAAAAACGCTTGTTTCACCCTATATTTTGCGTCGCATCAAATCAGAAGTACTAAGTGAGTTACCACCAAAAACCGAACAAACTATTTATGTTGAACAGACCGAAGAAGAGGCGGTTTTCTACGAAGCTTTGCGACGCAAAGCCGAAGAGCGCATGACGAATCTGATGGAGGAAAACAACCGAATCGGCGTGCTCGCTGAAATCACCAAACTGCGGCAGGCCTGTTGTGACAGCTCGTTAGTGGATCCCTCATTATCCATTGAAAACAGCAAGCTCAATGCCTTTATGGAGACGGTAAATAACATTATTGATAATGGCCATAAGGTTCTGGTTTTTAGTCAGTATGTCTCTTTTCTTCAAATTATCAGGAAATGTATTGAAGAAAAAAAAATAGCCTATCAATACCTGGATGGCTCTACCCCACCTGCCAAACGTAAAAAATCGGTTGAAGCCTTTCAGGCGGGTGAGGGAGATTTATTCTTATTGAGTTTGAAAGCAGGCGGCAGTGGTTTGAACTTGACCGCTGCGGATTATGTGATTCATCTTGATCCCTGGTGGAATCCTGCTGTAGAAGACCAGGCGTCTGATAGAGCTCACCGCATAGGGCAAGAACGCCCTGTTACTATCTATCGTTTTATCATGCAAAACACCATCGAAGAGAAAATAATAGCCCTGCATCAGCAAAAACGTAATTTGGCGAATGAACTGCTCAGTGGCCAGGGTGTTAGTGGTAAATTATCAAATGATGATTTGATGGGTTTAATTGTATCCAATAGCATGACCCAAAAGTATCCGGCCCCGAAAAAGATAAACACTTGATTATTTATGGGCATATAAAATTTTTTGGGTATGCAGTTTACTCCATGCTGAAGCCATGGGTTTTCAATTTTCGGTACAACCAAACTAGAGGTTAATTGTACCGATGGTTAGCGCAAGAAAACAGTACACGATAGAAACTATATTTGGATTTATTGTACCGCCATGGTACAGTTTGAAATATTAGATAATTTGGCACAAAAAACAATGAAGGTTGGTTACGCCCGTGTTAGTAGCAATACTCAAGATCTGGAGTTGCAAACTCAAAAATTGCTCAAGGCGGGTTGCAAAAAAGTGTACAGTGAATCAATCAGTGGAAAAGATAATAACCGTCCTGAGCTCATGGCTATGATCGAATCATTGAGAGAAAACGATACGGTCGTTGTTTATAAAATCGATAGGATAGCGCGTTCGCTGAAAGGTTTAATTGATATAGTCGAATTATTGAATACAAAAAAAGTGAATTTTATCTCGCTCGATTCTGGTGACAAAGTGGATACGACAAGCCCTATGGGCCGTGCATTTTTTCAAATAGCAGGGGTATTTGCTGAATTAGAACGTGGTATGATTAATGCCAGAACGAAAGCTGGGATTAAAAAAGCAAGAAGTGATGGCGTAAAATTTGGCAGAATCCTTGGTAGTAAGAATAAAACTACTCCAGACAAACATGAGAAGATCATGATTTTCTTACAAGCAGGTAAATGTTATGACTGGATCACGAAAGAATTATGCGTCAGCAAAAAAACGATAGCAGAGGTAAAAAAATCCATGGTTGTTAAGCAGAGCTTCTGAAAATGACAAAACCCTAACAGAGATTCATCATTATGACAAAATTAGTACATTTTGACTGGGCAATAAAAAATTTATTAAGAAACAAAGCTAATTTTGATATTTTGGAAGGATTCTTGTCTGAGTTATTGCAAACTAAAGTAACAATAGAGACATTGCTTGAGTCTGAAAGCAATAAAAATGACAAAGATGATCGATCGAATCGGGTGGATTTGCTGGTTCTGACGGAAGCGCAAGGGCATGTGATTATTGAAGTGCAGGCCGCAATGGAGTGGGACTATTTAAGCCGTATTTTATATGGAACATCTAAAGTAGTCACAGAATACATACAAGCGGGCCAGTCGTATCGGCATGTTCGTAAAATTATTTCAGTCAGCATTGTCTTCTTTAATTTAGGTCGAGGTGAAGACTATGTCTATCACGGAACCACTGAGTTTCGCGGTACACATCAGCATGATATCCTGCAACTAGGTGAAAATGAACAACAAGCCTATGGTCCAGAAAAAACACCGTCTGACATATTTCCTGAGTATTATTTGATTAAAGTGAACCAATATGACAAGCAAATCAGGGATAAGTTTGATGAGTGGGTGTATTTTTTAAACACAGAAACAATCAAGCCAACCTTTACTGCCCAAGGACTTAAAAGTGCCGCTAAAAAGTTAGACATTTTGTCGCTAACAGATAAAGAACGAAAAGCTTATGTACGTTATGAAGAAAATACGCATTATGAAGCGAGCATGCATGAATCGCATTATGGTCGTGGAAAATTAGAAGGCAAAGCTGAGGGCAAAGCCGAAATAGCCATTAACATGCTAAACGATAATGAACCATTAGATAAAATTAGTAGACTTACTGGCTTGTCTCAAGATGACATAGTGAAACTTAGAAACAAATTATAAAATTTTTGTTTTTTTACAATTCGCCACACACAGGCACATCAATTTCGGTACAGCTGCCTGCTTGGGTTACCCTGAATAATCGCTAAAAAGCGTGCCCTCAGCTTTCTGCCAGGGCGCGCGAGTGGTCCTCAACTAAGTTCGATATTGAGATTTTACTGACCCTTCAGGCACTTCAGACACTTCAGACACTTCAGAAGGTCCCTTACTTTCCATAAACTTACTTAATGACTTCTTTAGTGCCGTTGTTTGTTCAATTGCTGCTGTCGGTGTAACGGAAACAGCTCCAAATGTTATGACATTTAAGGCAATCTTAATACCATGCCAAATGTTACCAAAAAAGCCACGATGATTCTGAAGCTCACTCTCTTCTGCATCTTCAACTAATTGATCACACCTACCACCAAATTCTTTAACAGTTAAGTTACCTTTCATAAGCTCATCTTTAGCAGCGTTTAGATCACGATAAAGATTAGCGGCATCTTGAGCGGCTGCGGGATATCCACGACGAGTTAATCCCTCACCTTTATCTTTAATTTGCTGTAAATGTGCAGCAAAAGCCGCTGTTGCGTCATAAATACTCTCAACATCGATTCCTTCCCAAATTTTATCTTGCAGATCGTCCTTATCTCTTATATCTAAAGGATCTAGGTCATTTTTAATTACTTTAGCTTTTATTTTTTCTTGTATTTTTCCCAATAGGGTCGCAATGAAAAGATCAAAATGTTCTTCCGATATTGGCTTATCGGCGAGAGCATATTTAAATGAAGCAATCGCATCACTATATTCTGGGGATCTTAGGATTTTTGTAATGGTATCGCATGCGAGCTCGTTAGGGGCTTGCGCTTTTCGTAGGTCAAGTAAGTCACGTAAATTTTTACCTCTTATTTCTTGGCGCGAAGAGTTGCGATTAGAAACCTCAATAGACTCTCCTGTCGAACGATTAGTCATTGTAAAAAAAGGTTGGTGGGTGTTTGAATACTCAAGATCCGATAATTTAGTATTTTTTAAAAATTCAGCTTGGGCTAGGATAGAGTTATCATTAAATCGCACCGCCTTTAAATCAAATATGGTATCTGCGTAACTGTAAATAGTATTAAATGGAATTTGTGATAGTATATTTTTTACCCCGTAGATAATATCACCTTTCAACATTTCATTAGCCATTCTACTCTCCTAAAATTAACTATTGATCCTAGTTTACTCGAAATACATTAAGGAATAATTATCCACCTCGTTGCTAGTTTGTAACGGATAAAATTTTGATTTTCCCATCTTTCTATTTTTTATCAGGATATGCCGTAGCCTATTTTTTGATTCGTTAATTTTTTGCACTTATGTCATAGAATTAGACCGTATCAGGTGTCCTGTGGCA
>CAMAYX010000091.1 GCA_945862405.1 Legionella genomosp. 1 | reverse complement strand
AGGCATTGAAATGGTAATGCCAGGTGATAACGTTAAGATGACTGTAAACTTACACTCACCAATTGCAATGGACGAAGGTCTGCGCTTCGCGATTCGTGAAGGCGGGCGTACCGTTGGTGCAGGTGTTGTCGCTAAAATCATCGAGTAATTAAAATGAGCAATAATCAAAATATTAAAATTCGTCTTAAGTCATTTGACCATCGCATGATTGATGCATCAACTCGTGAAATTGTTGATACAGCCAAACGTACTGGTGCACAAATTCGCGGTCCGATACCTTTGCCGATTCGTAAAGAAAAATTTACGGTATTGACATCGCCGCACGTTAACAAAGATGCGCGTGATCAATATGAACTACGTACGCATAAGCGTCTGGTTGTTATTGTAAACCCTACTGAAAAAACAGTAGATGCATTAATGAAACTAGACTTGGCAGCCGGGGTTGATGTTCAAATCAGCCTGGATGACTAGAAGCTAGGGCACAGGATATTTAACGAGGTGTTACAATGACGATCGGTTTATTAGGCCGTAAAATCGGTATGACGCGAGTATTTACAACAGATGGAAAATCAATTCCTGTGTCTGTAGTAGAGGTGCATCCTAATCGCGTATCACAATTAAAGAGTGTTGAGACTGACGGATACAATGCAGTCCAACTCGTAGGTGGAACGAAGAAGGCTAACTTAGTAAATAAGCCTTTAGCAGGGCATTTTGCCAAAGCTGAAATTGAAGCTGGTGATATGTTATGCGAGTTTCGTGTTAGTACATTGGATGATTTTAAAGCAGGACAAATCCTCAATGTTGCTGATGTGTTCTCAGAAGGACAATATGTTGATGTAGCTTCAACCTCAAAGGGTAAAGGCTTTGCTGGTACTGTAAAACGACATAATTTCCGTACCCAAGATGCTACTCACGGTAATTCACGTTCTCACCGTGTACCTGGTTCTATTGGACAAAATCAAACCCCAGGTCGAGTTTTCAAAGGTAAAAAAATGGCGGGTCAAATGGGTAATGTGCGATGCAGCACTCAGTCCCTAGAGCTGGTTCGTGTTGATAAAGATCGCAACCTTCTCTTAATTAAGGGTGCAATTCCTGGTGCTCCTGGTGCGCGCGTGGAAATCAAGCCCGCGGTTAAAATGCAAGAAAGGGGCAAATGATGGAATTAGTTACTAAAGATACAAATGCCGAAATAAAGGTAAATGAAGTAATATTTGGATACGACTACAACGAAGGGCTAGTTCATCAGGCAGTAGTAACCTTTATGAATAATGCTCGCAGCGGGAACAGTGCACAGAAAACACGTTCTGAAGTCCGTGGCGGTGGCAAAAAGCCTTGGAACCAAAAAGGTACAGGCCGTGCGCGCGCAGGAACTATTCGAAGCCCATTATGGCGCACTGGTGGTGTAACGTTTGCATCAAAAAAACGTGATTATTCACAAAAACTAAATAAAAAAATGTACAAACGTGCTCTACGTAGTATAATTTCCGAGCTTCATCGTTCAGGTAACCTTGTTGTTGTTAGTGATTTTCAGTGTTCATCTTTGAAAACAAAAGATTTTCTGAAAAAAATGCATGAGTTAGAGCTGAAAAATGCACTGATTGTGATGAGCGAAGTTGGTGAATACGAATATTTGGCTTCAAGAAATACAATCGAATTTGATGTATGTGATGTGACTACAATCGACCCATACAACTTATTAAGATTTGAGAAAGTTGTTATGACTGAAGAAGCCATCAAGAAATTAGAGGAGCAGTTACAATGAATATTGAACGACTGATGATGGTTCTAAGAGAACCACACACCTCTGAAAAAGCGACGATAATGGCTGATAAATTTAAACAGTTTACGTTTAAAGTTTTAAAAACTGCTACTAAAACTGAAGTTAAATTAGCTGTAGAGCACATGTTTAATGTAAAAGTTAAAAATGTATCCATCGTTAACGTCAGTGGTAAAAGAAAGCGTTTTAAACAGTTGAACGGTAAGCGTAGTGATTGGAAAAAAGCATTTGTTTCGCTTCAGTCTGGTTATGATATCGACTTTACCGTGACAGAATAATAAGGCAGAACATTATGGCATTATTAAAATCCAAACCTACCTCACCCGGAAAGCGTGGTGAGATACGTGTTGTTCATTATAATATCCACAAAGGGAAGCCTCACGCTGCCTTAGTGGAAAAGAAAAATAAATCTGGTGGACGCAATAACCAAGGTCGAATTACTGTTCGTCACATTGGTGGTGGTGCTCGAGGTCATTATCGACTTGTTGACTTTAAACGCAACAAAGATGGCATTGAGGCACGTGTTGAACGCATTGAGTATGACCCAAATCGTTCAGCTCTGATTGCATTACTTGTTTACAAGGATGGCGAACGCAGGTACATTATTGCACCCTCTGGGCTAGAAAAAGGTCAAATGGTAGCAAGTGGTGATGATGCGCCAATAAGCAACGGTAATTGCCTGCCTATTAAAAATATCCCAGTTGGTACTACAATCCATTGTGTTGAGTTAAAACCAGGAAAAGGAGCGCAACTTATACGCAGTGCCGGTTGCAGTGGTCAGATCGTTGCTAAAGACGGTGCTTACGCAACCATAAAATTGCGTTCTGGTGAAATGCGTAAAATCTTAGCTAGTTGCCGAGCAGTAGTTGGTGAAGTTAGCAACAGCGAACACAGCTTACGTGTATTAGGTAAAGCTGGTGCGAAAAGATGGCGTGGTATAAGGCCAACAGTACGTGGGGTTGCAATGAACCCTGTAGATCACCCGCACGGTGGTGGTGAAGGACGTACTTCAGGTGGTCGTCATCCAGTTAGTCCATGGGGTATCCCAACTAAGGGGTATAAAACACGTAGTAACAAGCGAACTGATAGATTTATCGTCAGACGACGCAAGAAGAAATAATTAGAGGATATCAAAGTGGCTCGTTCTATAAGAAAAGGTCCTTTTATCGATCATCACCTACTGAGTAAAGTGGAATCGGCGATCGCATCAAAGTCAAAAAAACCCATTAAGACATGGTCTAGACGTTCTACGATTATTCCAGAAATGATCGACCTGACAATTGCTGTACATAACGGCAAAGATCATGTGCCGGTTTTTATTACGGATAATATGGTTGGTCATAAACTCGGTGAGTTTGCTATGACTCGTACATACAAAGGCCACGCTGGTGACAGAAAGGCCAAAGGCAAGTAAGAGGTAGCGATGGAAGTTACAGCAAAATTAAAAAATGCACCTTTATCTGCGCAAAAATGCAGATTGGTTGCAGATATGATTCGTAAAATGAACGTATCAAGTGCGCTAGACGTGCTCAAATTTACACCTAAAAAAGGTGCCCATTTGATGCTCAAACTATTGGAATCTGCGATTGCAAATGCGGAAAACAATAATGGTGCTGATATCGATGAGCTAAAAGTAGGTATGGTATGTGTAGATGAAGCAACTACACTAAAGCGTATACTCCCAAGAGCGAAAGGCCGTGCTAATCGGATTTCCAAGCGCACATGTCATATCACCATTAAAGTATCTGATGAGGAATAGCAATGGGACAGAAAGTTAATCCAATAGGTATACGCCTAGGAATAGTAAAAGATTGGAACTCCAAGTGGTTTGCGAGCAAGAACTATGCTCAATTATTGAACCAAGACATTAATCTTCGTAAAGATTTGAAGAAAAAATTAATGTCAGCAGCAGTTAGCAAGATTCTAATTGAGCGCCCAGCAAATAATGCAGTAGTAACGATTCATACTGCAAGACCTGGTGTGCTTATTGGAAAGAAAGGCGGCGGAATAGAATCGTTAAGAAATGAAATTTCTGCCAAGCTTGGTGTGCCGGTTCATTTAAACATCGAGGAAGTACGTAAGCCTGAACTAGACTCCACATTAGTAGCTGAAGGTATCGCACAGCAGTTAGAACAACGTGTGATGTTCCGTAGAGCTATGAAACGTGCTGTTACATCAGCACTTAAAGCTGGAGCAAAAGGTATTAAGATCTGCGTAAGCGGGCGTCTTGGTGGCGCAGAAATTGCTCGTAGCGAGTGGTATCGTGAAGGGCGTGTTCCACTACATACTTTCCGTGCGGATATTGATTATGGTACGGCTGAATCAAAAACCACCTATGGAATCATTGGTGTGAAGGTATGGATATTTAAAGGCGAAAGCATACCGCAAAAAAGCCGTAATGCTGAAAGCAGCAAGTGAGTGAGGATTTTGAATTATGTTACAGCCGAAGCGAACAAAGTACCGTAAACAAATGAAAGGACGAAACAGAGGTCTTGCCCTACGTGGATCAAAGATCAGTTTCGGTGAATTTGGACTAAAGGCCATCGAGCGTGGTCGACTAACGGCACGACAAATTGAAGCTGCTCGTAGAGCAATGACACGACATATTAAACGTGGTGGTAAAATCTGGATACGTGTGTTTCCTGATAAGCCAATTACCCAAAAGCCTTTAGAAGTTCGACAAGGTAAAGGTAAAGGTAACGTTGAATATTGGGTGGCTCAAATTCAACCTGGCAAAGTTCTGTTTGAAATGGAAGGTGTTACACGCGAATTAGCGATGGAAGCCTTCGACTTGGCCAAAGCAAAGCTCCCATTCAAAGTTACATTTGAAGAGCGAAAGGTGATGTGATGAAAAACATTAATGAATTAAGAGAAATGTCCGTAGAAGAATTGCAGTCTGAATTGCTTGTTCTTCGTAAGGAGCAATTTAATCTGCGCATGAAAAAAGCTAATGGTACATTAGATAAAACACATCTAGTAACCAGACTCAGAAAGACAATTGCTAGACTAAAAACTATTATGACACAAAAGGCGGGTGCGTGATGTCTAAATCAGAATCAAATGCCAGGACAATGGTCGGCAAAGTTGTCAGTGATAAAATGCAGAAAACCATTGTGGTGGTTGTTGAGCGTACTGTTCGGCATCCGAAGTATGGAAAAATCTTGAAGCGCAGAACAAAGCTTCATGCCCATGATGAAAATCAAGTAGGCAAAATTGGTAATACTGTGAAAATTCGTGAATCCAGACCACTCTCAAAACTAAAAAGCTGGGTGCTAGTTGAAGTTATTTCCTAATATTCATAGTTGTTGACTTTTAAAAAGCCAGGAGGCCTGATATAATCAGCAGCCTTTTTCTGGTCGAATTTAGAGCTGGAGAATAAAATGATACAAATGCAAACAGTGCTCGAAGTTGCCGATAACAGCGGAGCACGCAAAGTGATGTGTATCAAAGTGCTGGGTGGCTCACACAGGCGCTACGCGCGAGTTGGTGATGTTATTAAAGTAAGCGTTAAAGATGCCATTCCACGCAGTAAAGTTAAAAAAGGTGCTGTGATGAACGCGGTTGTTGTACGTACTTGCCAAGGTGTTCGTCGAGATGATGGTTCGTTAATCCGTTTCGATGGTAATGCTGCAGTCCTTTTAAACAACCAATACGAGCCCATTGGCACTCGTATATTCGGGCCCGTAACTCGAGAGCTAAGAGAGCGATTTATGAAAATCATTTCTCTTGCAGCCGAAGTATTGTAGGAAGGTGGGATATGAAACGCATTAAAACAGGCGATACGGTAATAGTAATTGCTGGTAAAAGTAAGTCACATGTTGGAAAGGTGTTGCGTGTTGTTGGTGAGAAAGTTGTTGTTGAAGGCGCCAACATGATTAAAAAACACGTTAAGCCAAATCCTCAGTTAGAGCAAAAAGGTGGAATCATATCTAAAGAAGCACCTTTAGATTTATCGAATGTGGCCCAATATAACCCCGTTACCAAGAAAGCAGATAAAGTAGGATTTAAAATTCTTGAGAAAGACGGTGTATCCAAAAAGGTCAGATACTTTAAATCCAATAATGAACTGATAGACCTTGCTTAATTAGGTGATGAAATGGCTAGACTGAAAGAGTTTTATAATAAAGACGTCGTCGATGTGATGATGAAAAAATTTGGCTATAAAAGCGTGATGGAAGTGCCAAAAATTAAAAAAATCACCCTAAATATGGGTGTTGGTGAAGCTGTTGGTGACAAAAAAGTCATGAACTTTGCTGTAGAAGATATGACTAGAATTGCTGGACAAAAACCAGTGGTAACTAAAGCAAAAAAATCCATTGCTGGCTTTAAGATTCGTGATGGATGGCCTATTGGCTGTAAAGTTACATTGCGAAAAAATCGCATGTATGAATTTTTAGATCGCTTGATAACCATAACTTTACCTCGAGTACGAGATTTCCGTGGATTAAATCCAAAATCATTCGATGGTACTGGCAATTACAGTATGGGAATTCAAGAACAGATCGTTTTCCCTGAAATTGATTTTGATAAAATTGATGGGATTCGTGGTTTAGATATCTGTATAACTACAACTGCGAAAACGGATGCGGAAGCTAAGGCATTATTAGAAGCCTTTAACTTCCCACTTAAAGATAAAGAAAGAAAATAAGGGTGCAACGTGGCTAAAAAATCGATAATCGCACGAGAACTGGAAAAGGGTCTGCTTGTAGACAAATACCAAGCAAGACGTAAAGAACTCAAAAGAAAGATTAAAAAATCAGCTGACTTTGATGAAATCATGGCTGCGCAAGCTGAATTAGCTAAGTTGCCGCTGAACTCAAACCCAGTTCGTCATAGCACACGTTGCCAGCAATGTGGCAGACCTCATGCCGTATATCGAAAATTTGGGCTTTGCAGGATTTGTCTGCGCAATCAATTAATGACTGGAAATGTCACTGGCGGCAGGAAATCAAGCTGGTAAAACTATTATTCGTTGGAGAACAATGTGAGTATGCACGATCCAGTTGCTGATATGCTGACTAGAATCAGAAATGGTCAACAAGCCAAGCATCAGCAAATACAATTAGTATCATCTAATCTCAAAGAAGAGATTGCACGCGTATTAAAAGAAGAAGGGTACATTGGAAATTATTCTACAGAAGCTCTTGAGAATAACTTAAAGACCCTGACGATAGATTTAAAATACTATCATGGCCGACCTGTAATCGAAAAAATCAAACGTATCAGTCGTCCTGGTCTACGCGTGTATAAGTCCGTAAAGGAACTAAGTTCTGTGCCTGGATTTGGTATAGCTATTTTGTCAACTTCAAAAGGGGTAATGACGCATCAAGCAGCCAGAACTCAAGGCGTGGGCGGCGAAATTATTTGTGAAGTGGCGTAATATAAACGAGGATAGATATGTCAAGAGTAGCCAAAGCCCCGATTATTCTGCCTTCTAATGTTGAACTATCAGTTAACAAAGATACGGTTACAATAAAAGGGCCAAAAGGAACATTAACACAACATAAGAACAAGCTAGTTGATGTTAGTAAATCCGAAAGTGATGCCAAACAAATTGAGTTTAAACCGGCATCTAATGATCCTAAAGCTTGGGCTCAAGCAGGTACTGCTCGTGCTCTAGTTAACAATATGGTTCATGGAGTTACCCATGGATTTGAGATCACCTTAGAATTAGTTGGTGTAGGTTATCGCGCCCAATCAAAAGGTAAATCAGTATCTCTCTCTTTAGGCTTTTCACACAGTATTGAGTATGACCTTCCTAAAGAAGTAACAGCTGATACACCTAACAATACGACAATTATTTTAAAAAGCATTGATAAACAATTGTTGGGACAGGTAGCTTCAGAGATTCGTGCATTTAGACCACCAGAGCCATACAAAGGTAAAGGTGTGAAATATGCTGGTGAGGTTATTAATCGCAAAGAAGCGAAAAAGAAATAAGGTATAAGTCATGAATAAGCAGATAGCTCGTAAACGACGTGGAACTAGAACTAAAGCCGTTATTGGAATTTCTAAGCGTCCACGACTGGTTGTTCATCGTAGTGGTGTACACATTTATTCACAAATTGTAGTGCCTGGCGAGAATGGCGATCAGGTAATTGCTGCTGCTTCTACTTTAGATAAGGAATTAAAAACTTCCTTAAAGGGCAATAAGTCTGAGCAAGCTGCGCAAGTTGGTAAATTGCTGGCTAGCCGTGCTAAAGAGAAGAAGATTTTAGATGTAGCATTTGACCGCGCTGGATATAAGTACCATGGGCGAGTTAAGGCACTTGCTGATGGCGCTCGCGAAGCCGGCTTGAATTTTTAAGGAACTGTTATGGCATTTGATGAGACAACAAAAACTGATGGGTACCAAGAAAAGCTAGTATCGGTAACCCGTACTGCAAAAGTAGTAAAAGGTGGACGTGTATTTGGATTTGCTGTACTAGTTGTAGTCGGTGACGGTAAAGGTAAAATTGGTTATGGTCGCGGTAAAGCGCGCGAAGTGCCAATCGCCATTCAAAAAGCGATGGAACAGGCTCGTAAGAATATGACTTACGTTCCTTTAGCTGGTAATACAATTCATCACGAAATAACCTGGAACTATGGTGCTTCAAAAGTATTTATGAAGCCTGCTAGTGAAGGTACTGGAATTATAGCCGGCGGCGCTATGCGTGCTGTTCTAGAAGTTCTTGGTGTTGAAAACATTCTAGCTAAAAGTATTGGATCAACAAATCCAAGTAATATTGTTCGTGCAACAATTGCTGCTTTAACAAATATCGGTACACCAGATTATGTAGCAGCTAAGCGCGGAAAATCAGTCGAAGAGATTATGGCGGGATAATCATGAGTAAACAAATTAAAATTACCTTGGCTAAAAGCCTAATTGGACGGCTACCGAAACATAAAATAATTGCAAACCTATTAGGATTGCGAAAGTTAAATAGTTCGGTTGTACATAATGATACACCTGCAATACGTGGAATGATTAATACAATTCACTATCTGCTGAAAGTTGAGGAGGCTGCATAATGAATTTAAATACTCTTTCTCCTACCGCAGGATCAAAATCACCACGCAGAAGATTAGGACGTGGGATTGGATCTGGGCTTGGTAAAACCTCTGGTAAAGGACATAAAGGTCAAAAAGCTAGAGCTGGTGGTTTTCACAAAATCAACTTTGAAGGCGGTCAAATGCCAATTCAAAGAAGACTTCCTAAAATGGGATTCAAATCTCGAGTTGGTCGTACGGTTGATGAGATAGGTCTTGGTGAGTTAGCTAAACTTAAAGTTGATATTATCGATCTCAAAGCAATCAAAGAAGCTGGATTAGTTAACCGCTCCATTAAAGATATTAAAATAATTCTTTCTGGGGAATTAACAACAGCTATTAAAATCAAAGGCCTCAGAATTACTAAAGGTGCTCGTAAAGTAGTTGAAGATTTAGGCGGAAGCATAGAAGAATAAGATGAAAAACCAGAAGCAAGCACCTAGCCCGTCACGTAGCGGGTTGTCCGAGCTAAAATCACGATTACTGTTTGTAATTATTGGTATATTGATCTATCGCTTAGGCGCCCATATACCGGTTCCTGGATTGGATCCACAGAAATTAGCCAACTTTTTTAGTGAGCAGCAAAACACTATATTTGGCTTATTTAATATGTTTTCTGGAGGGGCATTATCACGAGTTACAGTTTTTGCG
>CAMAYX010000090.1 GCA_945862405.1 Legionella genomosp. 1 | reverse complement strand
GGTTTTGGCTCTAAAACAGTAGTTACAGGTGATATCACCCAAATCGACCTCCCGAAAGGCACCGACTCGGGTTTGAATCATGCTATACAGTTACTAAAATCCATACCAGAGATAGGAATTCAAACATTCTCGAGCCGAGAAGTGGTAAGACACCCTTTGGTATCCAAAATAATTGATTGTTATGATGAAAAAAAGGGTAACGAATGAATTACTTCATCGACATTCAACAAGTTTGTGAGGACGAACCCCCAGTAGATGATGAGGTAATAGCCCAATGGATTGAATTAACGCTTGCTAAACATAAGAACGCAGGTGAACTTACTTTACGTATTGTCAGCCCAGATGAAATGACGCACCTTAATTCTACCTATCGCAAACAAAATAAGGTTACCAATGTCCTTGCTTTTCCTAGCAACTTACCAAAAGATATCCAATTGGATGTACCCTTGTTAGGCGACGTTATCATTTGTCCGTCCGTTTTACAGGCTGAAAGCGAATCGCTTAATAAGCCTCTACAAGCACATTGGGCGCATATTGTAATTCATGGTGTTCTGCATTTACTTGGCTTTGATCATGTTCGCGATGAAGACGCGCCCATCATGCAAGCACAAGAAATTAATATATTAGAAGAGCTCGGTTTTTGTAATCCCTACAAAGAAGAGCAACTGTGAAACATTTAGGCAACTGTCATCTACAGGAAGGGAGTTAGGCTTGAATTCTAAAGAAGAGGAAGGAAATTGGTTCATGCGTTTGAAGCAGTTTTTGCAAATTGAACCACAAAATAAAGAGCAGTTAATTAATCTATTAAGGGATGCACAAATTCGCGCCTTAATCGATGCCGAAACATTGGGCATGATTGAAGGGGTAATTTTATTTTCACAAATGAAAGTACGCGACATAATGCTGCCCAAAAAACAAATGACGTGCATCCCACAGGAAGCTGACGTGCATGAAGTCATTGAAATCGTCACTCAATCTGGTCATTCTCGGTTCCCGGTTACAGGGGATAGTAAAGATGACGTAGTAGGCATTCTACATGCTAAAGATCTATTACGCTTTCAAGATCAACCCAACTTACCGTTTGATGTGTTGGACATTGCGCGGCAAGTAACCTTTGTCCCCGAAAGTAAACGACTTGATTTATTGCTGAGTGAATTCCGCAGTAACCGTAATCATATGGCAATAGTAGTTGATGAATATGGCGCAGTTGCAGGTTTCGTGACTTTAGAAGACATTATCGAACAAATCATCGGCGACATCGAAGATGAGTTCGATATTGATGAAGAAGCTTATATAAAGACTCATGGGGATGCACGTTACATAATTAAAGCACATACACCTATAGAAGAATTTAATGAAGAGCTGCATACTGAATTTAGTGACGAATGGTATGATACGATTGGCGGTATTGTAATGGCGAAGTTTGGTTATTTACCAAAACGTGGAGAAATCATTACAATCGATGACTTTGAGTTTAAAATCATTAATGCAGATGCCCGGCGTATCAAATTATTAGAGTGTATGGATTTACGCTCTGCCGAACCAGAAAGGAAATCCGGAGATGAACAGTAACATCTTGATCATAGATAATGATGTAGAGCTCACTGATCTCCTCACGGAGTATCTAGTACCCGAAGGATTCATTATAACTTGCGCACATGAAGGCGACAGCGGGATAAAAAAAGCACTCAATCAGCCTTTTGATGCCATCATCCTCGACGTCATGCTGCCGAAGCTGAATGGTTTTCAAGTACTAAAAGCCATCCGCGAACATCTAGAAACACCCGTCCTCATGCTCACGGCCCGAGGCGATGACATCGATCGCATTGTAGGCTTAGAAATTGGTGCCGATGACTATTTACCTAAACCATGTAACCCTAGAGAATTGGTAGCACGTTTACGGGCTATTTTACGTAGAACGCACAAAGCTCCTGTGAATAAACCCATTATTGAAGTCGATAATATTGTGGTGGATTGCTCAAAACGAGAAGTCACCCTATTGGGTAAGGCACTTGAACTAACCAATGCTGAATTTAATATTCTTGAGATGCTTATTAAATCTCCAGGACAAGCATTCTCTAAAGAAGAGCTAACGGAATATGCTCTAGGAAGAAAATATACCGCCTACGATCGCAGTATTGATGTACACATCAGTAACTTACGCAACAAACTTGGAAATAACGCTGCAGGAGAGGAGCGAGTTAAAACAATACGTGGCTTTGGTTATTTATTCCATGCGTAAACTCTATTGGAAAATATTTTTATCATTCTGGCTCGCCACCATTTTGATTATTCTTACCATTGCGTGGATTACCAGCGAAATTGCGCAACGATCGTCAGGCCCATTAGGTGAACGAATATTCATGGACAGCTACGCTAATGCAGCTGTTGCCACCTATGAAACAGGGAGTAAAACCGCCCTGATAAAATGGCTACAGCAATCAGGGTTAAGTCATGGTATGAACTTATATCTCTTAACCAGCAAGGGCGAAATTATTGGGGAAGGAACTCCTCCCGCAACTGTAAAAGCAATGAGTAATAATTTATTGGAAGGTAACCTCGATGCAGGAGTTGCAAAATTCGGCCAAGCCCTCATCAGCCACGAAATATTCTCTACTTCAGGCACTATTTATCGTTTGGTGGCCGTTAGCGAAAAGCCTTTAGTCCATTTTGTGCATATCCCCTGGGCGGGTTTAACTTTGCGCATATTAATTGCCATATTCATTAGCGGTCTTATCTGTTACTTGCTTTCCATCTATTTTACGCAACCCTTAGAAGCACTAGGGCGAGCAGCCCGTCTTATTGCGAAAGGTAAATTAAGCACTCGAGTCGGCAAAATAGCAGGTCATCACAATGATGAACTAACTGAGCTTAGTGAAGAATTTGACAGCATGGCAGAAAAACTAGAAACATTAATGCTATCTAAAGAGCGTCTGTTACAAGACATTTCACACGAACTGCGCTCCCCCCTCGCTCGATTACAAGTTGCCATTGAATTAGGTCATCAAAAAACACAGGGCAAAGCCGAGCACGAATTCCAACGCATGGAGTTAGAATGCTTACGGTTGAACAATCTTATCAGTGAAATTCTTGACTATGCGCGTTTAGATAAGTCGACAAACACCACGAAAAAAACTCTAATCGACATGCCAAATTTAATACGACAAACCATCAACGATGCCAATTATGAGTTTTCACCTTTATCACCTAGAGTTTCCCTTGGCGAGTTACATCCCTGCGAACTCATGGTGGATGAACGTCTTATACATCGTGCTATTGAAAATATTTTACGCAATGCCCTAAATTATTCGCCCCCGGGAGCCGTGGTCACTGTTTCGCTATATTGCATGGATGAACATAATCAGACCTTAATTGATATTGAAGATCAAGGGCCAGGTGTGCCTGAAGGTGAGCTTTCTAAAATTTTTAATCCTTTTTATCGCGTGGATACTTCACGAGAAAAATCTACCGGCGGATACGGATTAGGCTTGGCCATTGCTAAGCAAGCCATAAAACTTCACCATGGTGAAATTTTAGCTAAGAATCGCGAACAAGGCGGGTTGCACGTTCGTATTATTTTGCCGATTCAAGGGCATAATTAGGCCAACCATAGAAATTGGATTTTTCCAGCCATATTGATTAAAATCTATATCCCCCGAGCTATTGGAACGTATCTTGAACACTACTGCAGCCCGACTTGATAGGATTAGCGGTTATTTTTTTACGGCGGGCTTTTTTATTTCCCGCGCTCGCATTCTGCCCATTGCATTGCTGAATGCTGTGCTCAATATTGTTTCTTTATTATCTTATCTCGTTGGTTACGTAGCGTGGTTTGCTGCAACCTTGCTCTATCCGAATCATCCGCGAAAAAGGGACGCGTGGTATGGATTTGCGGAATTTAAGGATCAATTCCAGGTAGCCTCCATACTGGGTACAGCAGCTACTATTATTTGCCTTACTTACCCCCCCCTCCTGCTTCCTGCCTTATGGTTATTTGCCACCAGTAACTTCTTGTGGATCGTAGGCGAATATCATCGAAAAGAAAATCCACCTCCTTACGACCCAAATTTTTCAACACCCAGACAAGAAACATACCTCAAATACGCGTACTTAATGACAAGTATTAGCTTGCTCACCGCCGCAGCGAGCACAACTGCAATGTGTTTTCCCCTTGCAGCTCCTATGGTGTTATTGTCCTCAACTGTTATTGGTAAAGTAATGACGGTTATAGCGTTTAATTATTGGCGTCAAAGTGCTTATGGAGAGTATAAGCCCGATCGAGTACGCCATAGTTATGCACATCTGGCCGAAGGCCTAGATTTCTCGCTAGCTGCTCGCCCCCAGCATGAACAGCAAGATGTTCTACAAAGCGACCATTATGATAATCCTACACAAAAACCCGTTCGCAATATTAGGTCTAATCCTTCAGTACCAGATCCTACATTAAGGGACGAAACTCTTAGTTTTTGTTAATCCCATTAGCCTTAAATCAATCGAGTAATCTTCAATGGAAGCAATAATAAAAACAATGATCGATAAGGCTGTTAGTGCATTAGATCATGCCTATGCACCCTACTCTAATTTTGCGGTGGGATGTTGTATTTGTACCGATGACAATACCTTGTACACCGGTGTAAATGTTGAAAACGCCTCCTATCCCCTTACTTCTTGTGCTGAAGCATCAGCCATTAGTCAAATGGTAACTGCGGGACACCGCAATATTAAAGCGGTGGTAGTTTTAGCGGGTGACAATAGTATTTGCCCACCCTGCGGAGGGTGTCGGCAGCGTATACATGAATTTTCCACAGCGACAACATTAATTCATTTATGTAACAAAGATTCAGTTCTACAAACATTTACTATGGGGAACTTATTACCCATGGCTTTTACATTAACAACACCAAAACGGTAAACAATATATGACTATGAAAGAATCATTACCTCATTTAGCCGCAGCTCACATTAAACAGCGATTGCCTTCGTTTAAACCAACAATAGGAATCGTTTTAGGCTCAGGCTTAGGCAGCTTTGCCGAGCAGTTAGAAGATGCGGTTTATATCCCTTATGAAGAATTGCCAGGTTTTCCGAAAATTACCGTGCATGGGCATGGCGGAAACTTGGTGGCTGGGACTTTAGGTTCTGTTCAAGTGGTTTGCTTACAAGGTCGTGCTCACACTTACGAGGGTGTCAGTTATCAAACTGTTACAAACTATGTTAGAACGCTTAAATTACTAGGGTGCGACTATTTCCTTGCCACCAATGCCTCAGGCTCTTTACGTGAAGATGTAGGTCCAGGTGAATTAATGTTGATTACCGACCATATTAATCTTCAGCCCGGAAATCCTTTGGTTGGCCCCAATGATGAAGAGTTTGGACCCCGCTTCTTTGCTTTAGATAATGCATATGACCAAGGGCTTCGTGAAAAATTCTTAAAACTAGCCCATAAAGCTAATATTTCCTTGCATCAAGGCATTTATCTTTCCGTCTTAGGGCCTAATTATGAAACCGCGGCTGAAATCAGAGCTTTTCGTATTTGGGGCGCGGACGCAGTAGGTATGTCCACAGTGCCGGAAGTTTTGGTTGCAAACCATTGTGGAATGAAGGTTGCTGTTATTGCCACTATCACCAATTATGCAACTGGTTTAGCGCACACCAGCCACAGTCATGAGGCAGTAGTCCAGATGGCATCGCAAGCAGCGCTAAAGCTAAACCACTTAGTAAAAGAATTTATTATTGAATTACCTAAGGGTGTGTAATGGAATCATCTTTAAATGCAGTTTTAGATAGAATAAAGACTACGCAACGCACACTCAATAATGTTGAGATCATGTCGTTATTGGATCTAACTCTGCTTGATGAAACTGCTACTGAATATGATGTTAAATCCTTAACAGCTAAAGCCAGTCAGCACAAAGTAGCTGCTGTATGTGTCTATCCACAGCATTTAGGTTTTATACCTGCAGGAATACCATTAACCAGAGCTACAGTCATCAACTTTCCTCAAGGTAACGCCTCATTAAAAGAAGTGATGAAATCGTTGCGGGATACCTTACATCAAGAAAATGTGCAGGAGATGGATTACGTATTTCCTTACCGCGATTACCTTCAAGGCAATCGACAAGAAGCCCTAGATCATTGCAATTCAGTGCATCACTTCTGCCACGATCATGGACTTATCTTTAAGGTTATTTTAGAAACTGGAGCATTTCCTTCGCTTGAATCCATGTATCAACTCAGTTCAGAGTTAATACAGCAAGGTTGTGACTTTTTGAAAACCTCCACGGGGCAAATACCCCAAGGAGCTAGCACCGGCGCAGCTTATGCTATCCTCTCAGCGATAAAAGATAGTAAAATCAGCTGCGGCATCAAATTATCAGGAGGGATACGCACCAAGCAGCAAGCACTAGAGTACATTCATCTTGCCGAATTCATGCTGAAAAAGAAGGTTGATAAACACTGGTTTAGAATAGGTGCGAGTAGTTTATTGGATGAGTTGTTGCAGTAGGGAATGCTTAAGTCAATGATCAGAGTTGTGGAGGTTGAACGATCTCGGTGGTAAAAAAAGCGCAGCATAGATAAAGTATGTGAGCATTTTTTTACCCCCGAGATCGTTCAAGATCCGCCAAATATGACGGTGCTAAGAAAGGATTAATGCCAGCCACATACAACACCCATACCACACATTGGTAGTAAATGCCTTAAAGCAAGCATTGTCTTGCCTAGTATTTACCAAAATCTGTTGTTCAGCCAAGTATCCGGCCCCAGCCAACCAGAGGATGTAAAATTTAAAGGAGTAATGATTTAACAGCGCTAAGACCAGCCACAACCCATGAAAAAATACTTGCAATGCAAAAATAATGACGCGGTCATAACTAGCAAATAATATCGCCGTGGACTTAATTCCAATTCGCAAATCGTCTTCTCGGTCCACCATGGCATACATGGTATCGTAGGCTACTATCCATGCAAAATTGATTAATAGTAATAAAATAAAACTATGGTTAAATGGCACACCCGCAGCTGCGTAGACCATAGGAATTCCCATGGAAAAAGCTATGCCTAGAACAAATTGCGGAGCTTGGAAAAACCGTTTACAAAATGGATAGAGAACCGTAACTCCCAAAGCTGCTACTGCATAGTAAAAGCACGGGCCTGGCAACTGTAATAAAATAAATAAGGAAGCGACTAGCAATAAACAGGTAAGAACAAGGCCTTCAAAAAGACTTACCTCGCCAGTGGTCAATGGTCGCGCAGCAGTTCTTTGTACATGTCGATCAAAATTACGATCGGCCAAATCATTAATCACGCACCCAGCAGCCCGCATAAATACTGTACCAAGGGAGAAGTAAATCACCAATTTCATCCCAGGTGTTCCACCTGTAGCGATCCACAACGCCCAAGCTGTAGGCCACCATAGCAAAAAGATTCCAACAGGCTTGTGAAAACGCATCAAGCGAAAATACGACCGCCATTGCATGTGCAGCTCCTATTTCCTTAACGTAATCAAGGTCTTCCAACCAAAACAGTAGAATTTTCAGCTACCTCTAGTCCAGGTAAAAAGATTTCGACTAGATAAAAGTGAAAACCATTATGAAGTGTAAACGTAGATAATCGTACCCAAAGGGATTCTGCATTCTGATGCAAAGGCTCATCCAGCCAGTGATACTCGAGGGATTGCGCATTAATAGAATAGTTGAGCAAAGATGTTCTTTTTACTTGCGGATTATTGTAAATCAATTCATTCAAGGATTCAGTCTCTAGGCGATTAAAAAATTGCGCATCCGTTTGATAACTTTCATAAGGAATGATCGTACGTGCAAACCA
This sequence comes from Legionella genomosp. 1, assembly GCA_945862405.1. Classification (GTDB taxonomy): domain Bacteria; phylum Pseudomonadota; class Gammaproteobacteria; order Legionellales; family Legionellaceae; genus Legionella_A. The sequence continues at coordinate 1,640 of CAMAYX010000090.1, read as the reverse complement.
GCAGGCATGCTTTTTAGACCACATGATAATTTCACGGTGGAACACAGCCTCAACCGTAACTTTCAATACATTTTTATCCCACCAATCAGGAAATACCCACCGTTGGTCCAAAACTTGCAGCTTAGCATTACCAGTGACAGCTTTTAACTTATTGGTGAGCGAATTATCACAGGTCAGCCATGAGGAAAGATTACTTGGTGGTTGCCCACCATAACCCATTATTGCATTAGAATTTATATTCATACTGTACGATGTTATACCTGTGGTTTGTCGCAGGCCAATTTCAAATTGATTAATATTACAGCAATCCATCCACCATGGGTACTGATTTTTCGCTGCCTTACGGCAATCTATCCTATAATTTATATATGAAGAATAAATCTTATAGCAAAAAAAGTTATCAGCATGGTTTTACAATTATTGAATTCATGATCGTGCTAACAATTGCGGCCATTTTTGTCAGTGTGGCCGTACCCAGCTATTACTATTTAATTCAAAATAACAAAGTAGTGAGTGTTACCAACAAGCTTGCAGCAAGCTTTAGTTCTGCACGTATGGAAGCAATTAAGCGGGGAACCCGGGTATCCGTCTGCTCGGCCGGTAATACAAGTTACACAAGTTGCGGTAATAGCAGTCAATGGTCACAAGGATGGATTGTATTCACGGACGCTGATAACAATAATGCTATAGACTCCAGTAATGATTTAGTAAAAATCGCGGAAGCCCCTCCAACCGGAAGTACGATTACCTCAAATCTTAGTATTGTCAGCTATGATGGTACTGGTTTCACAACAACCAACGCTTTAACTATGTCATTAAGGACTACTGGATGTAGAGGGAATAATGCTAGAACTCTCAGCATAGCCACAAGTGGGAGACTAAGCATAGCCACCGCTACCTGCCCTTAAGATGTAGCCTGCAGCCGAAGGCGTAATCAAGGGAGCCTTAACGTAAAGGATCTTCAACATAAGGGATTTTTTAAAGGTAGAAAACACTCTGAATCCCTTACGCTACGCTACATCAAGTCTACGAATGTGTCTCTATTCCTCTAACAATTACTCAATTCTCAACCCTTTGTTAATTTATTGTAAATTTATTAGTCACATATGTCATTTTTGCGCATAATTTGCCCATAATATATTACTGGAGACGATCATGCCGCACACTGACGTTCGTAGCGTTAAAGAAAACTATTGGTACACCTCTGCACAAATGCTAGAGGTTGGGATGGCTTGGGCAATGCAAAGTACAGATCGCTTGTTTATTTTCTCTAACGATGAAACGTTCAATATTACAGGCCTTAATATCAACAATGTTCCATCTGCTGACCAGCTGCCGAAAAAAATAATGTTACCCTTGAACTTAGGAAGAGGTCATTGGACAGCGGTAACCGTTAACGCGTCAATAATTCAACCAGAAAATATCCATGTGCACATTTCATTTACCGATTCGTTGAATAGAAATATACCTATCGATAAGCAGAATTTACGAGTTCAGAACGAACTTGCCCGAATTAGCAATTTATTTCGCGAAAAATATAATGTCGACAACATCATCATAGATCTTACCGTGTACGCGCATAGTTGGGCACAAAATGATGGTTGTTCATGTGGTCCCTATTCTTTAGCAAATGCTGCACG
>CAMAYX010000089.1 GCA_945862405.1 Legionella genomosp. 1 | reverse complement strand
AGAACTCGACCTTCTTCTTTGTTTGGATTGATAATATTAAGAGTTTCATTAATCCATTCAGGGGTCGCACTCGGGCCTACTTTAATTCCAATAGGATTTTGTACACCTCGTAATAATTCAAGATGAGCGCTTCCAATTTTTGCTGTACGCATTCCTATCCACGGTAAATGGGTGGATAAGTTATACCAAAGCCCATCTTTTACTTGCCGTGTTAAGGCTTGCTCGTAATGCAAATGCAATGCTTCGTGTGAAGTATAAAAATCTACTTTATCTAAACTGCTATGCCGCAAACCTTCAATGGATTGAAGGAAATCTATAGAATTGGCGATGGAATTAACAATAGAATTATATTCAGCTGCTTGTTCCGAATGTTTTACAAATCGCAAATCCCATTGTTGCGGGTATTGCAAATCCGCAAAACCGCCGGCAAGTAATGCTCGTATATAGTTTAATGTCATTGCAGCACAGCTATATCCTTGCAACATTAACTTGGGGTTGGGTTCTCGTGCTGCGGCGGTAAACTCTTGTGAATTGACCAAGTCACCTCGATAGCTGGGTAAGGTCACGCCATTGATGGTTTCATGATCGGAAGAGCGAGGCTTAGCATATTGACCAGCAATACGTCCAATACGCACAACGGGTTTGCGCATTCCATAAATGAGTACTAAGCTCATTTGCAGCAGAATTTTTAATTTATTACCAATAATTTCTGAGCGGCAGTCGTCAAAGGATTCAGCACAATCTCCGCCTTGTAAAAGAAAAACTTCTCCGCGGCCAGCGCGTGCAATTGACTGTCGTAATTGTTTAATTTCACCGCTGCTGACTAAAGGTGGTACTTGACTTAACTGCTCTACAACTTTGTTTAATTGGCCAACATCAAGATACGTAGCGGACTGCTCGTAAGAATAATCTAACCAAGATGTAGGAGACCATGCACGCATTTAAAACCTGTCTTACATTATATAAACACACAAGTATGCAGTGTCAAAACAATTGCTGCAAGACTTCATGCGATTTAACTGAAAATTATAGCATTATTTTTATCAGTCCCCTTGAATTTTTACATGCTGCCCTTACCTACTAGTCTTAAATATTGCTGGAGATTTTTTATGAGTGAAAAGAAAGATAAAGATTGGAAGAAATTTAAAGAAGAAAGTCTTTTCCAAGAAGACGAAGGGTTGAATGATCTTCTAGGTGATATGGAATCAAACCCAGAGTTGGAGCATGCTTCTTATTTACAGCTAGAAGAAAAACTAACGTTGGCCGAGCAAAAGGCGCATGAGAATTGGGAAAAATCGGTGCGAGTTTTAGCGGAGCTAGACAATGTTCGCCGCCGTGCTGAGCGTGAAGTCGCTAATGCGCATCGTTATGGTTCGGAAAAGTTATTAACGTCTTTGCTCCCCATCGTAGATAGCCTAGAGCAGGCATTGCAATTAGCTGAGGGTGATAAAGCCATGCACGAAGGGCTAGAACTGACCATGAGGCTTTTCTTGGATGTTTTGAAAAAGCATGATGTGGAACAACTTGATCCTATGGGTGAATTATTCGATCCTCAAACCCATGAGGCGATGTCGATGCAGCCTTCCACGGAAATTGCACCAAACCATATCATGGCGGTCTTCCAAAAAGGATATCGCTTAAATGATAGGATCATACGTCCTGCGCGGGTGATTGTGGCAAAAAATTAAAAAGAATGGGGTGTCTACTTGAAAAGCGGCCAGTAAGTCCCCATATGAACCTTAATCAAAGATATAAATAGATTGGAGCACGAAGAAAAATGGCAAAAATTATTGGAATCGACTTAGGGACTACAAACTCCTGCGTTGCAGTGATGGAAGGCGATAAGCCGCGAGTTATAGAAAATAGCGAAGGTCACCGCACCACCCCTTCAATTGTTGCATTTACGAATGATAATGAAGTGTTAGTTGGCCAAGCAGCAAAACGTCAAGCGGTTACAAATCCAGATAATACTCTATTTGCAATTAAACGATTGATTGGCCGCCGTTTTGATGATGCTGTTGTGCAAAAAGATATTAAAATGGTGCCCTACAAAATCGTCAAAGCTAATAATGGCGATGCTTGGGTCCAAGTTAAAGGCGATGATAAGGCTCCGCCGCAAATTTCTGCGGAAGTATTGCGTAAGATGAAGAAAACTGCTGAAGATTACTTGGGTGAGGAAGTGAAAGAAGCGGTGATTACCGTACCTGCTTATTTTAACGACTCCCAACGTCAAGCAACGAAAGATGCTGGTCGTATTGCAGGTCTAGAAGTTAAGCGCATCATCAACGAGCCTACTGCTGCAGCTCTGGCTTATGGAATGGATAAGAAGCGCGGTGACTCTGTAATTGCAGTATACGACTTAGGTGGTGGTACATTCGATATTTCCATTATCGAAATCGCTGAAGTAGATGGCGAACACCAATTTGAAGTATTGGCTACTAATGGCGATACTTTCTTGGGTGGTGAAGATTTTGACTTGGCGCTCATTGAATATTTAGCAACTGAGTTTAAGAAAGATAGTGGGATTGACTTGCATAACGATCCTTTAGCACTACAACGTCTTAAAGAAGCTGCAGAAAAAGCTAAAATTGAACTTTCATCAGCGCAACAAACCGATGTTAATTTACCTTACATCACCGCTGATGCATCAGGTCCAAAACATTTAAACATCAAATTAACACGAGCTAAACTCGAGTCTTTAGTTGAAAAATTAGTCGAGCGTACGGTTGAGCCTTGTAAAATTGCTCTTAAAGATGCTGGCTTAAGTATTGGGCAAATTAATGAAGTTATTTTAGTGGGCGGACAAACGCGCATGCCCATGGTGCAAAAAACAGTTCAAGACTTTTTTGGTAAAGAACCGCGTAAAGACGTAAACCCTGATGAGGCAGTCGCTGTAGGTGCTGCGATCCAGGCTGCGGTATTATCCGGTGAAGTGAAAGACATTCTGTTACTTGACGTAACTCCGTTGTCATTAGGTATTGAAACCTTAGGCGGAGTAATGACCAAGCTCATTGAAAAAAATACTACTATCCCAACCAAAGCAAATCAGGTCTTTTCAACAGCGGATGATAATCAAACTGCTGTAACAGTCCATGTCTTGCAAGGGGAGCGGGAGCAAGCTTCTGCTAATAAATCACTGGGTCGTTTTGATTTATCGGATCTTCCATCAGCACCTCGCGGGGTACCACAAATCGACGTAATCTTTGATATCGATGCTAATGGTATTTTAAATGTGTCAGCTCGGGATAAAGCTACGGGTAAAGCACAATCTATTGTCATTAAAGCATCCAGCGGATTAAGCGATGCTGAAGTAGACGCTATGGTAAAAGATGCTCAAGCTCATTCTGAAGAAGATAAGAAATTTAAAGAGTTAGCGGACATTCGCAATCAAGCGGACAGTTTAATTCATAACAGTGAAAAATCTTTGAAAGATTTGGCAGACGAATTAACCGACTCTGAGAAAACTGACATTGAAGGTGCTATAAATGAGCTTAAAGAAACGCTGAAAGGTAATGACAAAGCACAAATTGAAGACAAACTAAAAGTGTTGAGTAATGTTTCTTCTAAGATGGCAGAGCGTGTTTATGCCAAAAAATCTGCAGAAAGTCAGGGTGCGCAAGCTCAAGAGCAGGCCCAACCTTCAGAACAGAAAAAAGCCGACGAAGGTGTTGTGGATGCTGAGTTTGAAGAAGTTAATGAAGATAAAAAATAACTTCTAGGCGAGGCTGTTTACAGCCTCTTTATAATTTCTGGCCTGTATTCGAAAGGATTCAGGCCTGCTCTTTTGTAGTGAGCGCTTAATGCAACAACAAGATTATTATGAGCTTCTGGGAGTAAGCCGCCAAGCAAATGATGCTGAAATTAAACGGGCTTATCGTAAATTAGCTATGAAGCATCATCCGGATAGAAATCCTGACGATAATACAGCAGAAGAAAAATTCAAAGAAATCCAAAATGCTTACGCTATTCTTTCCGACAAACAAAAGCGTGCGGCTTATGATCAGTTCGGCCATGCTGGTGTTGACCCTTCTATGGGCGGCGGACAGGGCTTTGGCGGATTTGGCGATGTGTTTGAAGACATCTTCGAGAATATTTTTTCCGGAGGGCGTAGGCAGCAGCAACAATCGCGTGGTCAACGAGGTGCCGATCTTCAATATAATGTTCAGCTCACGTTAGAAGAAGCAGCGTTTGGTAAGCAAATTGAAATTACAGTTCCCAGACATGCGAATTGTAAGGCTTGTGAAGGCTCAGGAGCAAAAAAAGGAAGTTCACCTAAAAATTGCGAAACTTGTGCTGGTATTGGTCAAGTAAGAATTCAACAAGGCTTTTTCTCCATTCAACAGACGTGTCCTAGTTGTCATGGGCAAGGGAAAGTGATCAGCGAACCTTGCACTTCTTGTCATGGTCAAGGACGAGTTCGCGAGAGCAAAAAGTTAACCGTTAAAATTCCGGCTGGTGTTGATAATGGCGATCGTGTTCGTCTAGGCGGAGAAGGCGAATCTGGCATTCATGGTGGTGGAACTGGCGATTTATATGTGTTCGTAAGTGTGAAAGAACATCCCATTTTTGAGCGCCATGACGGCGATTTGCAGTGTGAGGTTCCTATTAGTTTTATTACTGCTGCTATAGGCGGTACCATTGAGGTGCCAACGCTAGAAGGTCGGGTTTCGCTAAAAATACCTGCTGAAACTCAAACTGGCAAAGCTTTCAGATTGAGAGGTAAAGGTATTAAATCAGTTCGTGGCTACGCAACGGGTGATTTGATATGCAGAGTCGTTGTAGAAACGCCAGTTAATCTGACGCGTGAGCAGAAAGATTTACTATCGCAGTTGGAAGCTTCTTTGGAAAAAAATAAAAAGCACTCTCCTCGATTGAGCACCTGGTTTGATGGTGTTAAACAATTTTTCGACGATATGAAGTCCTGAGATATGCATTAGCAAACACCTCTCTGTCATCTCCGCGCAGGCTGGGATGACAAGGCCCCCATAGAATAAAATTATGATATAATGTAAAATAATTGCTCGAACAATCGTGTGTGTGAGCATTCAATTTTATAAACAGGGGCTTTAGATGATAAGCGGTGAAATTCTATTTAGTGAGATTACCTATCAAAAAATCCAACGATACTATGATTATTTACTTGATCAGGGTATTCAACATGCAGGTAAACACTTCAAAAAACAATTAAACGACAATGGTACCCCTCTCAATGAACTCGATTTACCGACGTTTGCCAGACTTCTTGTTCAATCAAAAATTCCTAAAGTCTTTGCCGAATCTGGGGTTATGCACGACACCAGCGATTGGACTCTAGGCGAGGAAGATATTCTTGGTGATATAAGCACTCATGTTCCAGTAAATTTCTATAATAACGGTGGGCATGATATAACTTTTGTCAATCATGATGCTCCTATTGCAGCACATTTAATTTACGTTTCCGGAGCCTTACTGCGCTCAGACCAAACTGGTAATACAGCCGATCTCAATGAAGTGGTCGTAGATGGATTGTTCAACCAAGACCTGTTCAATGCTTTATATGAAAGACGCTTGTTGCCTGTATTGATGCAAATTGAACTTCAGGCCCAAGCTGAGGGTAAAGTTGCTGCAATTACTATCCCTGGTATAGGCACAGAGTTATTTTCTGGTGCCCATAGTCATATTATTAAAGCGGCATTTCGTGAAGCCCTGGAAAATGTACTTAGCAAACATAACGATAAATTCCCGCACATTGATGTGGTTCATTATGATCCTTTTTCTGGAGATGAACCTAAATCAGAAAGAATCGGTCATATCGATTATCGAGTATGCCCGTCAAATCTAGAAGAAACTACGGGCCAGCTGGCATACCCCGAGGGAACTTCAGCTGATACACACACACTTACATCATTAGTGGCTTGGGATCATTTCTCATGGCCAGGTAATGATTTTTGGCCGGGAGCACGTGCAACTGACGATGGCGTAAAAGCTGCCAGCACCAATAGTATGGAAGTAATTACGGGTGTTAAAGGGCAGTATAATCCAGTCACAGGGTCCTACGCACCTATCGGGTTTGCAAATTGGCAAGCTCTGGCGGCAACCAATGGAGTTCAATTCTCTGGCCCTATGTTTGTGGTCGATGAAAATGGTAATAAGCGGGAATTAACTGCTCAACCAGTGCATTCAGCTCATGTTGATGAAGAGCCACAATTAACTGAGGCATCATCGTTTGATCTTTCTTGTCTTGTGCCATCGATGCAAGTCTTAGGTGGTTTTGTGGCTGCGTTAGGGGTAGCGGCAGTGGCTGCTTCGATAACTATGTTAATCTTAGGCACTGCAGGTGTTGGTGCTTTAGCTGTATTAGGGGTAGTTGGTGTTGCTGCTACCTTAACTGGGATTGGCATGTTTAGAACTAAGAATGATGGAAATAAAGGACCCGAACCTGACTTAGGCGAGGAATCTGGATGTTCACCCTCCGTACAATAATTGCTGCAATAAAGGTGGGCAGGGTCTACTCTTGCCCACGCTACATAACTCTTTCCACAGACCCTAGTGTAGGCTACAATTGGGCATTTTGTTGGCCGAAGTTTCACTCTGAATGAGTCTAGTCATGATTAATAAACCAGCCGTTTTAGCACTTGCAGATGGTTCTGTATATGATGGCATTGCAATAGGAGCCACTGGAAACTGCGTTGGTGAGCTGGTCTTTAATACCGCAATGACCGGATACCAAGAGATGCTCACCGATCCTTCCTATGCACGGCAAATTATAATGTTAACCACTGCACACGTGGGCAATACGGGATGTAATTCTGAAGATTTAGAATCATCGCGCATATGGGCTAGTGGTTTGGTGGTGCGTAATTGTTCAATGATGGCAAGTAATTATCGTTCTAAGCAAACCTTACCAGACTGGTTAATAAAGCAAGGCATCGTGGCAATTGCAGGAGTAGATACTCGTGCACTGACGTTGCGCTTGCGTCAGCATGGTGCGATTGGCGCGTGCATTAGTACCAATGCAGCAAATAAAGATGAGGCAATACATCTAGCAAAAAATTTTGCCGGTATGGAAGGAGAGGATTTAGCTAAAGTGGTTTCACGGCAAACTGTGGAGCGTTGGCATGAGGGGCGTGGTATTTGGGCTAGATCGACGCAACCTTCGCATTTTCATGTGGTAGCCTATGATTTTGGTGTCAAAAATAGCATTCTGCGGATTTTGCATGATTTAGGATGTCATATCACTCTGGTGCCTGCCGAGACAAAAGCATCTGCTGTTAAAGCATTAAATCCTGGTGGTGTGTTTCTTTCCAATGGTCCAGGCGACCCACTTGCGTGTGATTATGCAATTGAAGCGGTTAAGGAATTTTTGAAAGCTAACATCCCTGTATTTGGTATTTGTTTAGGGTTTCAAATTTTGGCGCTTGCCTGTGGTGCAAAATCTCAAAAAATGAAATTTGGCCATCATGGTGCGAATCATCCAGTGGTGGAAACAGAAGGTAAGAAGCGCGTGTTTATTACCAGTCAAAATCATGGATTTACCATAGACGAAGCTACTTTGCCAAAAGAGGTAAACGTAACGCATCGTTCATTATTTGATAACAGCTTGCAGGGAATTAGGCACACTAAAAAACCTGCTTTTGCATTTCAAGGCCATCCAGAAGCTAGTCCAGGGCCTCATGATATTGAAGTAATATTTGCAGAATTTTTGCAAATGATGGAAAACAACAGCCACGCCAAAAAGGCCGGCAAAGTTAATAGTTCAGTCGTATAAACTAGGAGTTACACTGTGAAATCCAGCTACGTTTTTACCTCGGAATCGGTCTCTGAAGGGCATCCCGATAAAATTGCGGATCAAATTTCAGATGCTATTCTTGATGAAATTTTAAGACAAGATCCTAAAGCAAGAGTTGCTTGTGAAACCTTAGTTAAAACTGGAATGGTTTTAGTGGGTGGGGAAATTACCACAAAAGCTTGGGTAGATGTAGAACATATTACTCGTGAAGTCATCAAAGAGATTGGTTATAACAGCTCAGCAATGGGATTTGATTGGGAATCCTGTGCGGTATTGTCTGCTATTGGTAAGCAGTCTCCAGATATTGCTCAAGGTGTAGATAATCAAACGACTAAAATTTTAGGAGCAGGTGATCAGGGCTTAATGTTCGGTTATGCAACCCGGGAAACCGATGTGTATATGCCGGCACCTATTGAATATTCTCACCGATTAATGATGCAGCAAGCTAAAGTCCGAAAACAAGGTATATTGCCTTGGTTACGGCCGGATGCTAAATGCCAATTGACGTTAAATTATGAGAACGACAAACCAGTTTCTATAGACACCATTGTATTTTCAACGCAACACGCCGCGGATGTTACGCATCAACAATTGATTGATGCAGTGCGCGAAGAAATCATTAAACCAGTATTGCCGGCTGAATGGATATTACCACGTACACGTTTTTTCATTAACCCAACAGGTAGATTTGTAGTTGGCGGTCCTTTAGGGGATTGCGGTTTAACCGGTCGCAAAATTATTGTGGATACTTACGGTGGTATGGCTCGTCATGGCGGCGGATGCTTCTCAGGAAAGGATCCTTCCAAAGTTGATCGTTCAGCAGCTTATGCCGCAAGACACGTTGCTAAAAATCTTGTTGCTGCTGGTATTGCGGATAAATGTGAAATTCAAGTGTCCTACGCGATTGGTATTGCTGAACCAACGTCCATTCACATTGAAACCTTTGGTACGGGTAAACTAGATGATGCTGTGATCATCGATTTAATTAATACTCACTTCGATTTAACGCCACAAGGCATTATTGATCATCATGATCTATTACGCCCTATATACCGCCAAACGGCTTCGTACGGACATTATGGTCGTGAAGGTTTTCCATGGGAACGCTTGGATAAAGTAGAAGAATTACGTAAAGCTTTATAAACTGAATTGTTTATTACTAAGGATTATTCAATGATATCGTTGAACGAAATGCCTCGTGGGCAAGATTACAAAGTAGCGGATATGTCGTTAGCCTCATGGGGCCGTAAAGAAATTGCTATTGCCGAAACAGAAATGCCGGGCTTAATGTCCATACGCGATGAATTTGGTAGCAAAAAACCTTTAAAGGGAGCCCGCATTGCTGGCTGTTTGCACATGACCATTCAAACTGCGGTATTGATTGAAACCTTGATCGCTCTTGGCGCAGAAGTTCGTTGGTCTTCATGCAATATATTCTCTACCCAAGATCATGCTGCTGCAGCGATTGCAGAAGCAGGTATTCCAGTATTTGCATGGAAGGGGGAGACCGAAGAAGAGTATTGGTGGTGTGTTGAGCAAACCTTACACGGTGCTGATGGCTGGACTCCTAACTTATTATTGGATGACGGCGGTGATTTAACGCAGATTATTCATCAGAAATATCCTAATTTGTTGGACAACATCAAAGGTGTTTCCGAAGAAACCACAACCGGTGTAGCTCGTTTGTATGAAATGGCGAAGAAAGGTCAACTTAAAATGCCCGCTATTAATGTTAACGATGCGGTCACTAAATCTAAATTTGATAATCTATACGGTTGTCGTGAATCATTACTAGATGGAATTAAACGCGCTACTGACGTGA
>CAMAYX010000088.1 GCA_945862405.1 Legionella genomosp. 1 | reverse complement strand
CTAAACCCCTGTAACCACACTCGCAATCAGGCTCTCAGCACTAATGTAACGCCGGCTTTTACAACACAAACATATCGTTGGTGATTTTAACTCAAAAAAGTTCTTTGCAGATGTTTGCCCCGAAGGGGCTGGGGCGCTCGCAATGACAGATGAACCCAAATTTAATTTCGGGAAAACGCGGCGATAGCGGCAGCTATTACGGCGGCTTTGTGGTGCGGAAGTGCTTTGTTGGAGTAGTTTAGCCATTCTGGGTGTGATTCAATTAGATTGGTGGAGAAGTGCCCTTGTTGCAATTCTTCGGACTGTAACATTTCTTGATAATAAGGGATGGTTGTTTTTACGCCAAACACCCGCATTTCTTGTAAAGCTCTTCTAGCTCTGCGTAAAACCTCTTGCCAATTCAATCCCCACACCACGAGTTTGGCACATAAAGAATCGTAATCTGGGGGAATTTTATATCCCGTATAGATGGCACTGTCGGTACGTACACCAGACCCTCCTGGCGTGTAGTATCTTGTTATTCGTCCAAAACTGGGGAGGAAATCATTTTTAGGATTCTCTGCATTAATACGAAATTCAATTGCAATTCCTCGACGGCTAATTTATTCCTGGGTATAACTTAAGGTTTCTCCCGCGGCAATTCGTATTTGCTCTTGAACTATATCAACTCCGGTAATTTGCTCGGTGATGGGATGTTCCACTTGTAAACGAGTATTCATTTCTAAGAAATAAATATTCTGCTGTTCATCCAACACAAATTCGACGGTTCCTGCGTTGGTATATCCTACAGTTTTTACAGCTTTGATCGCATACTCGTAGAGTTTTTAGCGGATTTCCTCACTTAAGTTTGGGGCCGGGGCAATCTCAACCAATTTTTGATGACGACGTTGAATTGAGCAATCACGCTCATACAAGTGAATTACATTACCGTGATAATCGGGAGCCCTGCCTTATGCATTGCTTTTCTCGCGGCCACCTTAGAGCCCATGGTTGAAATTACCGATGCCTTGGGACCGATAAAGACAATTCCAGCATGTTCACAATCACGGGCAAACTTGGCATTTTCAGATAAAAACCCATAGCCAGGATGAATGGCATCGCACCCTGATGCCTTAGCACATTCGATGATTCGCCGTGAATTTAAATAAGCATCCAATGGTTTTTTGCTGAGGCAATGCGCGTGGGATGCTCGTTTAACATGGAGAGCATAGCGATCGGCCTCGCTATAGATTGCCACCGCTGCTATCCCCATTTCTTTACAAGCGCGTACAATTCTTAAAGCAATTTCACCGCGATTACTGACCAAGATTTTCTTAAACATACCCCTGGACCTCAATCTTTTCCATGGTTTCCCTAGCCTCGGTCAATAATCGGGTTACTGCTCCTAACTCTGCTTGTACATTTAGTATTGCTTGCGGATTTTGAATGTCTTTAAGCAAGTCTAATCTTTGTTGTAAGGCAGTTTGTTGTTTGGTTAAGGTTTGGATGGTGGTGTGCAAATCCTCTAGCCATTTCTGGCGATTCCCTATGGTTTGTACCGAAAATTTCACGTTCGCTTCGTTAGCAGGCTTTTTGTAAGCTGGTTGTTTACATAAGTTAATTAAAACATGAATTTTTCTGCTGATAAGAGCAGCAAGGTATAAAGCGCTCGTTTCACTAGTTTGACGTTTTAGATTTTTTAAATCAGCCCTAATCTCGTCTATGCAAGTTCGCGCGCTTATTTCAGACCTCCATTTAAAAAGACCGGGAGGAATAATTTTTGTAGTTAAAGGAATATTTAAATGGGTTAGTTTCCATTCTAACTCAGGTAATCGATTTTGCAGAAGATTCGCGATTTCAGTGATAGTGCTCATTAGTATTTTGCTATGTTGAAAAATTAACACCTCTCAACATAGCAAATTCAACCTCATGTACCAACTGTTATTTGCAGAACATCTTGATATAAATCACTGACGATTTTCGCGGACTCTCTAGGTTCAGCGAACATGTGGAAAGGATTGTCAGCAAAAAGCCTTCTAAAGTAATTGCCCACACTGACTACTGCATTCATCATATTTTGCAATAATTGCCTCCAACTAGCGTCCTCTTTTAATACTAACATTGCATCATTAAGTGCAGCTTTACATTCGTACTTAAACATTGCAGTTTTAGCTTTTGCACTTCGAACCTCACCTTCTGCGGGGATAAACAGTAGTTTTTGTTTTGCTTTTTCTAATGCTGTACACAATTTTTTAGCTACTTCCTTGTGCTCTTCATTCGGTTCAAGTCCTTCCACCCTTTTCTGGATCTCGTGCAAATGCTCTAAAAAGCCGCTGTTTTGTAATAACTTATTTAATTCAATTGCGACATATCCTCGCTGCAATATCTACGAAGTGCTTTTGATTATTTATATCAAGAAGAAAGAGGTAATATGATGAGCATAGGCCTGCATCCTAGAATTAGCGGTCGTCCTGGTCGTTGCCAAGCCATAAAAGACTTTATTACTCATCTTAAGAAATTTCCCGACGTGTGGATTACACGTGGGATTGATATTGCCGAACATGTCTTAAAACATTATTCGCAAAACAAGTAGATTTATTGCGCTAAATCGCCTGCCAAACCTAGATTATCACGGCGACTTTGCCATTTAGAACTAATGAACGGAGGTAGGCACATTAGAAGCAACCCACCGACTAACGTCATTTCGTAGCGACTTACACTACCGATGTTAATTCCATCCGGCGGTATGAAGCTTACTACTAACGTCATCAAGGCCCCAATCATTCCAACTACAGCCACAAAAACTAGGCCAGCCAAGCCGCCGGGAATGCGAAATGCACGTGGATGATGAGGTGCTTTTACACGCAGCATTATGGCCGCTGCGAACATTAGTAAATACATCATCATATATAATTGCGCAGCTAAAGCAGTTAGCAACCAATACGATCCGTTTACCGAAGGCATGAATAAAAAGAGACTTGAAAGCACTGTCACAATAATTGCTTGACCAATGAGCATCACTGATGGTGCCTGAAATTGGTTGGTGTGTTGAAATACGGGCGGAAGATTACCGTCTTGCGCAGCAACCAGCAATCCTTTTGTCGGCGCAATAATCCAATTACTCACCCCACCTAAACCGCCCATAACCAACATAATCGCTATTACCGGCATGAATCCTGATAAGTGGTAACGTGCAAAAAATGCATCAAACGCTTGCATTATCCCGGCAACTAAATTGATATCGTTTTGCGGTAATACCACAGCGATGGCCAATGAACCCAAAATAAGAGTACTTAAAATAATCATTACAGAATAAATTAAAGCGCGGGGAAATGCTTTTTGCGGATCACGTACATCATTAGCATGCACCGTAGCTATTTCAATTCCACAAAATGAAAGCATAATCGCCGTTAATGAAACCCACATGGAGCGATCTTGCAGATGCGGAGAAATATGTTGAGCATCAAATTGAATCTGCAAAGGATTGCCGCCAGTCACCCAAGCAGCACCTAAACCAATGATCAATGACATTGGCAAAAGCAATCCAGAAATTGTACATATATTACTGAACACGGCGGTAGAACGCATGCCACGTAAATTCACAAGCGTCGCCCCCCAAAAGGCAGTTACGATTACACCCCAAAGAAAGTAGGGATTATTACTCAATGCAGGGTTGATCAAATATCCTACGGTCCCAGCCACGAATGATAGAATTGTGGGGTACCAAATCACATTTTCAATCCATTGCAGCCAAATGGCGAGAAATCCCATCCGTTTACCGAATGCTTCTTTAACCCAAATGTAAATTCCACCTTGCTTCGCCCAGCCAGAAGCTAATTCTGCAGAGACTAATGCTGTAGGAATTAGAAAGAATAAAGCCCCAAGCACAAAAAACGAGATCAATTGGCTGCCAAATAAGGCGGTGGCAGGCAAATTACGAATACTATCCACAGAGCCTACCGTGATCATCGTCAGGCTAAAAATAGTTAATGCATGTTTATTTTGAATCATTGCATTCCTTCTTATTGAAAACACCGCCGTGCGGTAAGGCTTTAGGAATCTTTTTCCTAAATCGTCCCGAAATCAAAATGTGTTTATTATATACAATTTTGCTTAAGAAAGCATTAATAATCGTGCAAAATAAAGGCAAAGTGGAAACATGGAAACCCACGTTCGGTCATTGTTTCGCTTACGCTCGCAAGGACGGACACACCTTAGAGCAATTACAGTAACAAAATGTTATAGCTTATCGCAAGCGTTTACCGGTGAGTACATCGTAGATTTTACTGGGATTAAGTGCACCACCTAGTTCACCAGCAAACACAGCATCAATACCTGTAGGAAATTGCTGCCTTAATTGCTCAATAGAGCATGCGGGTTCTTTACCACTTAAATTAGCGCTGGTAGAAACAATAGGATGTTGACTGCACAGTTTGCGTGCAATTGGATGAGCACTCATACGCACAGCGATAGTATTATGGGTACCGCTGAGCGCAGACGACACTAACTCTGACTTTGGGAAAATCCACGTCACCGGGCCAGGCCAAGTGCTGCGCACCGCCTGCAAATTTTCTTCAGGTATAGGTTTCGTCAGCAATGCTAATTGCTCCCAATTGGCAATGAGTACAATCAATCCCTTTTCAACTTGCCTATGTTTCAAGTTTATTAAATTTTCAATTGAGGCTTTATTAAACGGATCACATCCCAGACCATAAACAGCCTCGGTTGGATATGCAAGGATTTTGCCCTCTGCTAGTAATTCATATGCGTCGTTTATTGTTTGTATTAGTTTCACTATAAAGCTCCATTGTTAACCATAATGGTTAATTACTTGCATAAATATGCAGTAAATTATACAATGCCCACCCTCATGATGATATCTAAAAGGGTGCTATGCGAGCATTAAAACTGATTTTACTAGCGGCTTTATTATCTTTTAGTAACACCATGGCCGCAGCGCTTAGTTTGAAAGACAAAATTGGACAAATGTTAATCATTGGATTCGAAGGGAATCATGTTGATGAAAACTCTGCTGTTGCTAAGGCGATTAATGAGCATAATATCGGCGGGGTAATCCTTTTTGATTACAACATGCGCAGCAAAAAATTCGATAAAAATATTACTAGTCCTGCCCAAGTTCGCGAACTTAATCATAATTTGCAACAGTTAACCTCCGTCGCCAACGATGAACATAAACGAGATAACTTACCGCTCATCATTTCTGTTGATTATGAAGGCGGTAAAGTGAACCGCCTTGCTGAGCGTTATGGATTTCCCGCGACATATTCCCAGAAGAAAATTGCTCAACTGCCAGAAGATGAGGCAATTGCGGTTGCAGAAACCATGGCCGATACGCTTAAGACCGCCGGATTCAATTTAAATTTTGCCCCAGTGTTAGATATGGAAGTAAACCCAGATAATCCCATTATTGCTAAACTTGAGCGTAGCTTTTCTGACAATCCTAAAGTCGTTACTCATTATGGACATTTGTTTGCAAAAAAATATCTATCTCGTAAAGTTCAATGCGCTTATAAACATTTTCCTGGTCATGGAAGTTCGACAACCGATTCACATCTAGGTTTTGTTGATGTAACGGATACCTGGAATGATGAAGAAATTATCCCATTTGCCCAATCTTTACGGCAGAGAGCTCATTGTGGAATGATGATGACAGCGCATATTGTTAATAGAAAATTAGACGCGTCAGGGTTACCTGCCACCTTATCACAACCCATATTGACAGGCTTGTTACGACATGAACTTGGTTTTGATGGCGTAATTGTCTCCGATGACATGCAAATGAAGGCCATATCACAACATTTTGGTTTAGAAAAAGCTTTGACTCTGGCCATAAATGCGGGGGCTGACATGTTAATTTTTGGAAATCAATTGGTAGACACACCCCAAGATCCGGGTGATATTATTAAAATCATCGAAGACAAAGTAGCTTCCGGGGAAATCTTGGAAGAAAGAATTGATGAAGCTTATCAACATATACAACAATTAAAGCAAACACTTTAATTGATGCTCATTCCCGCGAAAGCGGGAAGCTATCCTTAGTCTGGTGCTGTTTCTAAAATATATTCCCGCCTTCTCTGAACTGACCTATTTTAGTAGTCTTTTTCAAAATATTTTGGATCGTAGCGATAGCAAGTCCAAGGCAATGTCCTTCCATTATCAATGATGAGAATCGCAATGTTATCTACGTTCCTCAAGTTGCTGTTTGCTTGTAAAAAGCAAACCCGTTCAGTTTCCATCAAGGTGATGTAATGATATCCCTTATTACGATCATAATACGTATCAGGGAATGTGTAATTTCCTTTATTTACTTGAAGCTCTATAGGTTTTCCGGTTACTACTATTTTTTGGGCGAACGTAAGTGGGGTGATGCTGGCTAATATTATAGCGAAGAGAATTTTCATATTTACCTCCCTGTAACTTGGCTATGTTAAGTATAGTTGGAGTTCGGGAGATAAGTAGGGTTCCCTTGAAACACCTACTTACCAAAACGATGTGGATATCATAGAAATTTTTCGCTTCAGTAAGAGCTCCCATGGGTACCGCACATAAAGTGCGATACCTGGGGAATGTTAGAGCGGCTTATTCCTCAACAATTTTATGAATTACAACGTCTTCTTGAGGAACATCACTATGTCCTCTTTTGTTTCCAGTTTTAACTTTTGCTATGGCTTCAACCACATCCATACCATCCACCACTTCGCCAAAAACACAGTAGCCATAGTTGGAGCTTTGCTCACTTTTAAAATTTAGAAAGTTGTTATCAACCAAGTTAATAAAAAATTGTGAGGTTGCAGAATGGGGATCCATCGTTCTCGCCATTGCAATCGTTCCTTTATTATTAGGCTTACCCTGTTTAGCTTCGTTGGTTATAGGCGTTTCTGTTTGTTTGTTTTCCATGTCTGAAGTTAATCCGCCGCCTTGGATCATAAAGCCGTCAATAACTCTATGGAAAATTGTGTCGTTATAGAATTCCTGACGTACATAGTTTAGAAAATTCTCTACGGTAACTGGCGTATTTTCAAAATCCAAGGCAATGCGAATATCACCTTTTGATGTGGATATTAAGATCATTGAAGAAATCTCCTAGGTTTATTTATTAATAGTTGTGCTCATTATTAAATCGCGCATCTTGGTGCACACGTCATGCATTACGTGCACATTGTGAATACTAGCCAATGCGGTAAATAAATTGGTTTTTTGCTTTGATAAATGATGTAAGCAAGCTCGAGAATAATGCCTGCAAGTATAGCAACTACAAGTTGCCATTATCGGGGAAAAATCATTGGAATAACAAGATTTTTTAATTTGTATTCTTTCGTTTTCATATTCACTTGCAAAGCGTAACCAATTTCCATCCGGAATAACCTCACCACAATATAAGGCCCCATGCCTTGCATTGCGTGTAGGTGCAACACAATCAAACATATCAATGCCTTCTGCAACAACCTCTAAAAGATCTTGCGGTGACATTCCTACACCCATAGTATATCGAGGTTTATTTTCCGGTAAGTACGAATGAATCCAGCGAATCACTTCAACCGTCTTTTGCATATCAAAGCCAATAGTTTCGCCCCCAATAGCTATTCCATCGGTGTCCATGGATACTATAAATTCTGCACTCTCACAACGTAAATCCTCAAATACACCACCTTGAATAATTCCAAAAAGGGCCTGCTGCATACCATAAAGCGAACTAGGGTTTTCTTGATGGAAGGCTACGGACTGCCGCAACCAACGATGCGTTCGTTGTAAAATGTGTTGTACTTCTGAACGTGTACAATGATCTGGGGTACATTGGTCAAAGGCCATAATAATATCAGCACCAATGATTTTTTGGGTTTCTAATGACATTTCCGGAGTCATATGAATAATCCGATGGTCACCTGGTAAAACGAAATGCGCCCCTTCCTCATCAATGGTACAAATTTCTTTATTTTTTGAAAGACTAAACACCTGAAAACCGCCACTGTCGGTTAACATAGGCCCATGCCACCCCATGAATGGGTGCATACCACCGGCAGCGGTAATTACCTCCATACCTGGAGCACAGAGCATATGGTAGGTATTACCCCCTAAAATAATTTGGCTGCCAGCCTCCACTAATTCAGTTGGCATCATGTTATTCACCCCAGCACGAGTTCCTACGGGCATAAAAGTTGGGGTAATAAATTCACCATGCGGGGTTGTTACTCGAGTAATTCGAGCAGCATTGTGGCGATAACGGTGCAGTAATTCGCAATGGAATTTGTTCATATATTTTTACAAAATAAGTGATCATAGCTAAGAAACGTTGCAAGATCGAGACTTAGTCTCTTAAAGTCGGACTTTCCCAATCGCCTCGCCAAATAGATTTGTAAAGAATATAGGTCGAAATCATTAATAATACATGATAAAAATCATTATCATATCGATACTCCGCAGGAACCTCATGTCCTAGTAGATACTCAAGAAGAAGACGAAGGAAAATCCAAATTAGATTGGAAAGAATAATGCAAATGAACCCAAATCGCGCCAAACCTTTGGTGTAATACGCAGTAACGATACAAGTAAGTAACATTGATAAGGCAATGAATATAAAAGTATCAAACACTCTAAAGAAAAATAGCATCCCCAAGGTAACTACTACAATCACCATGCGTGCAGTATCTGGAATTTTTATGGAATAAATTAAACAATAATTTAAAAAAATAGTTACAAAACTTATGGCTAGCCATAATCTTTCCAAATACCTATCTGATACTATCCCAGTAACCCCATGTGCCCAACACCCTAGCAATATATCTGCGAGCAGAGTTAGAAAGAAAAAGACTATGAGACTGTTAAATCGACGATCGCCTTTATACCAGTGGGTGGTAATTTGGAAGGAAAAATACACAAGCATAAGTGCATAAATTCCATCTGTTACTGTATTGGTGAGTATTGCATTCATAAGGATTAAACAAATTCAGGCAAAGTACGACCTAGACGCCAGTGTAAAACTGCTGCAGATACCAAGATAACTATAAAGTAAATTCCCGCCCAAGCCGGCATGGATAAATGCAACCATCGCCAACTAACTTCAGCACAATCACCGGCGCCCCAAAAAAGAGCGTGCAGAACATCTTGCCAAGGAAAGTAGCGCATTAATATATCAAGACCTGGCATGCAAGCTGGTGTTTGCTCAGGCGGCAGTGATTGCAACCAAAGTTGTCTAAGGACAAAAAATAATCCTGCTATGCAAAACAACATTTGTAAGCTTGTGATTAGACGCCCTCGTTTTAACGTGCTTAAGGTCAAACCCATCAAGCAAAACATACTAATGAGAAATACACAAACGCGTTGCATGATGCATAATGGGCAGGGTTGTAAACCTTTTACATATTGGAAATAGAAAGCCGCGCTTAGAACAAATATGGTGGCTAATAATAATAAGGACTGCATATTCCTAAACATACGTTTTGTCATTTTTTGGTCGCCATATATTCGATGGCGGCTTTTAAATCAGCCTCACTACAATCCACACAGGTTCCTTTTGCTGGCATAGCATTCAAACCTTTAGTAGCAACACTGACCAAGGTAGGAATACCTTTCGCAAGCCGCGGCTTCCAATCATTAGCATCCCGAAATTTCGGCGCGCCAGCAA
>CAMAYX010000087.1 GCA_945862405.1 Legionella genomosp. 1 | reverse complement strand
TTGCTGAAAAGAGTTGGAAAACCACTGATTGCTTTGTCAGCACTCTTGGTGCCATGGTCTGGATTTGCAAGTGATGTGCCTAAATTTTCCAGTTATTTGCAAGATCCGGAGCAATGTAACTTATTGGGCTGTCCGGCGGGCGCCTTTTATATCAAAGATTCAGCTGGCCTTAACGCGGTAGCTGATGGCCTTATAGCACAAGGTCAAGACATCGAGAAAACCGGGGAGTGGACAAACAATCATTATGCTCTTCTACTAGAGCCTGGGACAACACCTTATTTGGTAAATGGCCATATTAAAATGGGTCAGTCAGCACGAACTATGCTTGGATATTACACTCAAATACTAGGCCTCGGAAAATCCCCATCTAATGTTGTTTTACAACCCGGAATTGAAGTTTATAATCAATGTCCTGATGGCCCAAAGAGCTGCAGTGTGGTCGGTGGTTTAAATAATTTTTGGCGAGGTATTGAAAACCTCAAGATGGAAATTGATAAAAATAATTGGAACACTGATCACCAATTAACTTTTGCAGTGTCTCAAGCTTCTCCTATTCGCAGCATTGATGCAACTGGAGGTACTTTTGTACTATGTGATTGGCGCACTGATGGGTACTCCTGTGGATACACAAGCGGGGGCTTTCTTGCTAACTCCCATGTTCAAAAGTTAGTGCCAGGATCGCAACAGCAATGGATGGTGCGTAATTCGAATCTAGATGATAGTGAAACTGCAACGTGGAATTATGTTCTTGTAGGAACGTCTGCAAAATTAACAGCACCTCAAAATCCTACGCCTCATCAAGCTCCTCAAGATAATCCCTGGCTGTCTTTCCCTATTGCCGACCAAACTCTGCAAACTCCGCTAATCAGTGAGAAGCCTTATTTGTCACATGCTGGTAATGACAAAAATAGTGGCTGGTCTGTTATTGTTCCTGAATTAAAACGAAACTCCACCGGCGCTGATTTTTATCAAAAGCAACAAAGGATAGGTCTTACTCTTGATTTGGATAGCGAGTTCCTCACTGTTGGGCCTGCGCTAGGACAGCAAGACCCACAAACTAAAGTGATCAAACTGGATGAAACAGTCATCGATCAAATAAACACCGCGCTTAATGAGGGAAAAAATCTTATCTTTATGCCTGGTGCCTATGCTTTAGATAAAACAATTATTGTTCCCAAAAAAGATGGGAGTGGGGCTCGAGTCATTCTCGGTATAGGATTGCCTTCCCTTATTTGCGAGGGCGCAAGCACCTGCATGGACATCAGTGCGAACCAAGGCGTTAAACTAGCTGGTGTTGTTTTTGAGGCAGGGGTTCATCCAGAAGCAAACTCTACGTTACTCAAAGTGGGTGAAAAGAACACAGATGATAATAGCGCAAATCCCATTATTATGTATGATGTTTATGCTCGAGTTGCTGAAACTCAGCGTTCTTATCATACCTCTGATGCCAAAGAGCCTAGCACTGATAACGCCTTTATAATTAATGCTAACAATGTGATTGGCGATAATTTATGGATATGGCGTGGCGATCATGATAAAGGAAGCCTGTCTAAAAAAATCACCTGGAATGATAATCCAGCAAAGCATGGCCTTATTGTTTATGGTGACAATGTTTTGATGTATGGGCTTGCTGTAGAGCATTTTCGTGATTACCAAACCATGTGGTATGGCAATGGCGGAAAAATTTATTTCTATCAATCAGAAATGCCTTATGAAGTAACAAGCATGAATCAATGGGCGTGCAGTTACCCTAATGATTCATCTACGCCATCTACCGGTTGTGTTTCTTTGTGGATAAGTCCAGATGTTACTGATTTTTATGGAGTTGGGTTAGGAGTATATACATACTTCCGTGATGCAGTTATTAAGCCGCTTAGCGGGATAACAGCTCCGAAAAAAAGCAACATTATTCTTAAAGACATCGTTGGCCGTTGGTTGAATGGAACACTTACGAGCGGACTTCAAAGTTTGGTGCGTGACTATGATGAAAATTCGTATGGACTAGAGGCTACTTGTAATGATTTGGACAGTCATAATAGTTGTTCATCGTCTGAAACGATGACATCAGTTATAGGAAAGCTATTTGGCGCCCGCCATTAGGGTTCGTGCTTCCTGGGGCTTTAATGTAGCCCACTGAGTTGGTAATTGATAGTTACCAGCTTAGTATTCAAATTGATAATAGAACCGCCTAAATTTTGAAGAAGGGCAAAGGGCGAGGGGTTAGGAAACAAAGACAATCTTTGATCCAAACCAGAAGTATCCAGATCCTGATAGTGGTATTATTACACTTCCTTGTGTAATTCAGGTTTTTATTTTTTAGCGTTTCACGACAGACACGCTTTTCGCAGGCGCTACAAACGTTCCACGGGGATGGGTGAAACATATATAAAAGTGAAAGGACAGTGGATGTATTTGTATCGTGCAGTGGATAAAGAAGGCAACACAGTTGATTTCATGCTGTCAGAGAAACGAGATGAGCCGGCAGCAAGGGCATCTTTCAGGAAGATCATTGCTTCAAGCGGTATTCCGCAGATAGTGACAATGGATAAAAGTGGCGCCAACAAAGCGGGTATTGATAACATCAACCTGCATTTGGCACTGCTTTTCATGCTGGGCGGGTTGTTCCTCCAAATTAAAGTGAGGCAGGTCAAGTACCTTAACAACATCGTGGAGCAAGATCATCGCTTCATCAAAAAAAATAATTAAACCCATGAAGGGATTTAAAGAATTTCACTCGGCCAAAGCGACACGGGCTCGCGTCAAACTTCATCACATGCTAAGAAAAAAACAACACCTACACGCAGAAAATCAGTCCATCTTTGAACAATTATATGATCTTGCAGCATGGACTCGCCCAGTAGTTTTCCAGCCTTAGTCTAAAAAATTTTTAGAGATAGAACCAGTTAGTTTCGGCTTATTGACAACAGGAGCACTCTCCAGTTGATGCTGTTAAAAATTTTCATTTGGAACTTAAATTATTTTATCCTAGACCAGGCGCCAAAGATGAACTTTGCTCTGGTTTTAAATCATCATTAAATTTAAAAAATGAAGGGCCTTTTGTTAGAATGGGTGTTTTTTCTTGTCCAATTGTATTTAGGACCTCGAGCGCTTGGTCGATTGCTTTATTGCTAGCGTGGGCTGTTTCATCATTGTAAATCCGATCTTTCAAAGGTAAGCTTCTTTGATATTTTAAACTATAGGCAATATAAGACGTTAGCGGGATCCGGATAGCCTCCAGATAGTCCTCTCCCATTTGTCTTTTAGTGATTTCAGGTAACAAACTTACTCCTTCATCAACAGTAAGCTGAGTGAAGGAGAAGCCTTTTTCAGCTAAAGATTTTTGATTTACCACCCAAAATACTTGGTTGTAATCGCAATCAAAAAGTCCAATGTATTGACCTAGAAGATCGTTATAGATTTTTGCATTGTATGCGTGAAAGGGAACTCCTGCGAAAGAAAAAATTGCTCCACGCCCTTCCACAGCAGGGAAAGCAAGATGGGAAAATAAATCCGTTTTTTGAAAATCTCGTTTTATCATGATTTGTTGATAATTAATCAGCTGCTGGGAGATAACGGTTTGAGCATCACAATAATAATAACTAGCAGTAAATTTAGGACCATTCATTCCGCGAAAAACAATTCTTGGCTCTATGCCCGATACATCAAAAATAGCCTCATTCGAACGCCAATTATTTTCAGAATCAAGTAGGTCTATTTCTGATATGGTTGCTAATATCATTGATGAGCAATAGCGGGTAAGCGTTTCTTTCGTTACTCTAATCATGTTCAATCCTTCACCCATTTCAATAAATTCGCTCTCTGGAAATAAGGTTTCGTTATAAGCGCTAAGAATTTGTGCATCATTATCATTTAAATGAAGGTAGGCATGATGACCATGGATAAAAACATATAATTCACCTTTATTTTTAGAGGAGTAATTTGCGGCAGCTCTTTCAAATAGATTTCTAACGTAAAGAGATTGCTTTTCGATATCAAGATCTAGAAATTCAGTTATGAGCATATAAGCTTAAGATAGTCAGCAAGTTGAGTTACAATTATACATAATCATTATATTATGAGCAATAATAGGTGGTAGATAGAGTGTCCTCCTGTATGTGCTCATCTTTTTAGAACATCGATAGTAAAATGCAGTAAATGGTTATGGAAAGGCAAAAGGCAGGGCCTGAGCCCTGAGGTATCTTCAGTTATTTTGAAATATACTAGTTATAAAACAAGAGGTTAACTTTTTAAAAAAATAGTGACATGCATAGCTAATCATGATCGAATTGGATTTTTAGTTTATCATACCCGGGATGTGCATCTGCCTGAAGATAGTCTTGGTAATTTTTAAAAAAATGCATAGGCACTTGTTGGCTTCGAGATTTGGAGTGTTGATAAATAGTGTTGTAAAGCAAGCGTTTTTTGCGTGTGATATCAAATGAACTTCATTGAAATTATTTTAGTATTGGATAAAAACTAAAATTTATGATTATAACAATTTTAGAAAGCCGACAAAGTTATTTAAACATTACCTGCATAAAGATGGCGTACGCATTTTGTGCACTATTATACATGCTGTGCCAAATAGTTTATAACATATTGCACAAATTTAGCGGCGTTAGCACCAGCTTGAATAGTATCTTCTTCTGTAATTTCTTCATCGACGTTATTACTTATTCCTCTGACCACAAGACAACTAACATCAAAGAACCAGCAGACCTGCATAAAGGAAGCTCCTTCCATTTCCACCGCATCTATTTTGTTGTATTTTAGCAGTGTTGTTTGCTCAGTCGTGTTAGGTAGAATATCACTTGTGGCAACCGCGCCGAATATCACTTGATTTTGAGGCATTTGATCTAACGAGGATTGGGCTGCTTTTGTTATTAAGGAATCCGATATATACTCTTTCGATATTGGAGAATTATTTTTTTGTGGCGTTGAAAAGTAATTTTCATTGGGATAAAACGCACCTTGCGCTGTCAAAGTACCTAAATCTGCATCCATCACACGGGTACCCACTACGATTGATTTTTTATTCAAGGCAGGATTTATACTTCCTGCTGAGCCTGCTAAAAAAATAAAATGTGGATGAAAATCATGAATTAGCCGTGCGGCAATCAGGCTCATATTTGTTTTGCCCAAACCTGTATTGGCAAAAACAACTGAATTACCCATCAAACTGCCTTTTATGTAATGAATCCCATCGATATTCACATAGATTTTATGCTTTAAGTCTTGTATTAACTGTGTGCTTTCATCCAGCATTGGAATTAATATAGCGTACTCTACTTTGCTAATTGGAATAGCCTGGGCATTCACAAAGTTGAATAGTAGGCCCCCAAACAAGAAATAAATTATTTTTTTCACAATAGATTCTTCAATGTACACAAGAAAGCCATATTTTAACTCGTTTATTTAAATAAGGTGAAGTTGTAGTGTCATTAGCTTAACACAACGAATACCTGTTGGAAGATTCTAATATTAAAAACTTAACCAATATCATTAAACGATTCAACCCATCAGAAATAACTATTGCTGCGATTTTGACGGATTGGAGGCCAAAACCAAGGGGTTAATTGATAAGACTATTCAATCCCTCAAACCGCAAATTCATTTCGCCAAAAATCCTCGCATTAATTCAATTCTACTTGAA
Organism: Legionella genomosp. 1; assembly: GCA_945862405.1. Lineage (GTDB taxonomy): Bacteria > Pseudomonadota > Gammaproteobacteria > Legionellales > Legionellaceae > Legionella_A. The sequence goes on along the minus strand of CAMAYX010000087.1, from coordinate 4,012 downwards.
CCATAAGCCATTGATGCGTAGTAAGCATGAGCGACTGGTTAACAAATCTCCGGCAGAGGCCTTTACAGGAAAACCTCATAGGCCGTGGCTCGAAATGCTTGGCTTTAATTGCTTCGTCAATAGAGTTGCTGCTTAGTAAAAACTCAAATTTTTAAAGAACACTTTATGCCCAAATCATAACACATCAGGGTAGGATGCTGCACTTAGAGTGTTCACTAAAACAGGGGCTTTCTGAACCATGCCTAAAATTGAGTTAGAAATTAGTTAAGAGATAGGGTTAATTATTCAAACTTACGTCACATATGGACGCCCATAGTATATTGGCTGCATAATTGGGCATATTGATATTGATATTGATATTGATATTGATATTGATTTTTGCTCATATGGTGATCCTATGCTGCTTGAAGAAGCTATTACATTCCTAAATTCAGAAAATATTCCGCAGAATCAGTTGTTTTGCCTTGCGTGCAATAAGATTGATGCTAACGGAGCCCAAGAATTAGCTCAAGCGCTAGAATTAGGAAATGCGCCAAGTGAACTCGAGCTAGATCTATATGGCAATGATATTGGCGCTGAAGGCGCCAAAGCGTTCGCAAAGGCGCTGGAATCCGGAAAATGTCCTCTGGGAATTAAGCTTTACCTTGATTACTGTGGTATTGGTGATGAAGGCGCCAAAGCCTTAGCAAACGCGCTCGAATCTGGCAAATGTCCGCAAGGCCTTGAGCTTTATCTTGAGTGCTGCGATATTGGTGTTCAAGGTGCCAAAGCCTTAGCAAATGCACTGAAATCCGGCAAATGTCCACAAGGACTGTGTATTATACTTAACAATGATATTGGTGATGCAGGTATAGAAGCGTTCGCGCAAGCATTGGAATCAGGAATGGCACCAGATGATCTATTACTTGACATCGCATCCGTTAACATTAGTTCCACAGCTGTCCAGTCATTGGCGAGAGCGCTGACATCAAAAAATCGACCGCTGGGGTTAAAATTTATTAGTGATCCAGTCGTAGAAAAAATACTCTTTGATGCAATCCAGAATGAAAAAGTGCAAAATACGGGCAAACCTAAATTTGTAGATAAATTGCCCGAGTATGGACTTGCGATGACGATAAACATACCAAATCCGCGACAGGAAAATGCCCTGGGTAAAATAAGAAAATTATTAAGCATATGTAGCGTTTATCGCGATCATTTTGATGAGGATATTAAGATACGAGCCTGGAGGGCTCAACGAAGAGGTGCTGACATAGACACATTGGATGCTGGGACTAAAAAGTGTTATCAGGTAAACCGGTTAATCGAAATACTTGAGCGACAAGGGCCTAGCTCCCAGCAAAAGCTTGATGATTTCAAGCAACTGTACCCTGAAGTAAAAGCAACGTTAATACAACACAGGGATAATGCAGTGTTACGCTTTTTAAAATACGTAGCCATGGTATTAACCATGAACTTAGCTTCATCACTAGGGTTATGGAGAGTACGCGGTGCCGATGCTGCACAAGAAATAGAAGATATAGAACCAGCACTACACGTATCAATATGAGCTGGAATATAAAAGGGGGTGTGACAATCATTGGAGCGAAAAGGGCGCCAGTTTACGGTTCGTGCTTCCTGCCGCCATTTTGAAAATATTCAGATCGGAAATTTACCAATAATTCCTTCATATTCAGTTTGTGCATCTGAAATTGACAATTTTGAGTATATTTCAAGCGATTTTCGACTTTCATGACCTGAATAAGGCTGTATTAGGCCCTAAATTCTTTTATTTGTTTTATCATGTAATGTTAATGAGTATTTAATACCTTGAGTTTAATCTTACCGCGAAAAAACGGACACTAATTTGTTAAGATCTATGAACTAACGAAGAGGTGAAAGTAATGGTAAGGAATTTAAGGCAGTACAGTAAAGAATTTAAACAAGAATCTGTAAGTCTCGCATTAAGTTATGCCAATGTTAATCAAGCGGCAAAAGAATTGGGTATTCCGGGCCCTACGTTACATGAATGGGTAAATAAAGCTAAGTCTACAGGTGTGTGTGGCGAATTGTAAAAAAACAAAAAAATTACAATTTGTCTTTAAGCTTTACTATGTCATCTTGAGACAACCCGGTAAATCTACTGATTTTATCTAATGATTCACTATCTTTTAGCATGTTGATAGCTATACCCTCAATGCCTTGTTCAATGCCTTTCTCAATGCCTTCAGCAAGCCCTTCAGCGTATTTATCCATAATAAGTGTTTTTTCTCGGCTGACTTGATCCCAGTAGCTTTCATAGAGATTTAGCTCGCTTGGCGTATAAGCAGATTCTTCGGCAAGTTCTAAGGCTTGCGCTATTTCTGGTATATCCAGCAGCTCTTGTGAAACCGTTGTGGTTTTCTCATCAATTTCACGTAGAAAGCGCAGCCATAATAATCGAAGTTTTTTCTCTTCCGAGGATTGAATGGGAAATTTAGGTAGTTCAATAAAAATAAGTTGTAAATGCTCAATCAAATCACCGTGGCCAGCATCACCTTTTTTTACCAATTGATAGTGGTGATACCAATCAGGCGTTGTTTTTTCATAAATCTCAGCGACTATGCCTAATCCATAAACTGGCTGAAGAAATTTATATTCTTCTCCCTTTTCCAGTTGTTTTACGAACGCTTGGCTGGTTCCAAATAAAAGTCGTTGTTTGAAATGATCGGTCCAATTCATTTGCATCTCAACGATAAAGACACGCCCTTGTGCATCCGTACATTTTACATCAGCAATGGTACGTTTAAACTCAGGAATAACTGGAACTTGTTCATTTTGCAGATAAGTCAAAGTGACAATAGGACTATTAGGGGACAATGGAAGCAACGCATTTAAAAAACTGATTAATAGCTTGGGGTGTTCACCAAATATCTTCTTAAAGACTACATCGGCTTTGGGATCAAGGTATCGTGACATGGGGTTTCATCTCTTCTTTGTTTAATTCTGCTAGGCTAGCATCGGATATCATTGCTCAAACATCCTTCTGGGTTAACCTTAAGCGGCTATGGGTAATTGAAATAAGCTTTTGCAATGTTTCTTCCATAATGAATGGATTCAGAGCGAAATAAATCCATCGACCAAAGGCTATCTTTCATATGACCAATAAAAGTGAGCCATGATGGTCCGGTGTCTTCAGGGTTGCTTTTATAGTGTTTTCTTAAAATGCGCCGAACGATATCTTTATCAATTGGAATGCCAAAGGAATTTGAGATTTGCATGTCAATTCTTCTATAACCGTAGCCTGGATTACGTTGTTTCATTTCAAGTATTAAATCAATAATGGATTGTTCCGGTCCCTTCGGACCAGGTTTTTTACCTGATTTATTTGAGAACAAAAGGCTGTATTTACGATTTACGAATGCCTTATGAAATTTCAATAATGTTGCCTGTTTTATAATCACTGCAATCCGCTGCAATCGTTTTACACTTATCATTGAAGTTAACATCCCAAAAATTATTTTATCAAAGAACATTAGCCTTGCTGCTCTTTTTCGGTTTCGAGATAGAATGATTAGTTGTTGGCGTAGCGCAATATTTTCTGCCGCTATAGCGCGTACGCCACCACAAGGCAATAATCTCAGCCATGTGACAATGTAACTCGATAGGGATGCTATTAATTTCATCATACCGGTTATTATACTATAAAACCCCCTAAATTCTTTAGGGCGCATAATGTTTTAATTCGTGAATTTGTATTTCGCCACAGACTAAATTCTAGAAAACGGTGGCAATAAGCTCTAGATTTTTAGGGAACCAATTGAGTTGTTTCTTTTTCCCCTGCCGACTTCGTCTTTTCAGGTGAAGGGTTGTATAAAAATGTAAATCTGCCTACAGGAGCTGCGTCCATTTCGCTCGAGTTAGAAATGGGGGTTGGGTTCAAAACGAATTTGCTATGATCAGGACTTACGAAAAACCCCTTGATTGGGTCAATAGATCAAGCAAATAGAAGAAATTTCTCAAAGAGCTGAGGTCGATTAGATCATATAAAATA
>CAMAYX010000086.1 GCA_945862405.1 Legionella genomosp. 1 | reverse complement strand
TCGCTGCGCGCCAAGGAAGGCCGAAGGCCGAGGCGCGTAGTCCCCGATAGGCCGCGATTTACGGAATCAGCCCGGAGGGATGTGTAGTAAATCTATATCAGGCCGTAGAGTCATTGTGGTAGGCATACGCTTGCCCGTTCAGGGCAACGTGCCGGACGCAGGACGGTCGGGGCTAAACACTTCGCGCGTTGGCGAGTCGATTTTGGCCATGGATGGCTAAAATCAATCACGAGGTAGCGCGACCATCGATTATTTCATCAAGATTATCTTCGTCTAACGATCGTTTAGAAAACCAATTTAACCTCACATACGGACTAATACCTTGATGGTTTTCTTTAGATGAATGTTCGCCTTCTTCCGTCAATTCCAACGTTGAATCAACAACTTTTTGCAAAAAAACTAAAAGCTTCTCGAAATTAAGCGGCTTTTCCAAACGGGTATTTGCGCCAGGGAAAACCCCTAGGTAAGAAGCGGAGCAAGTAAAAATAACACTCTGGAGTTTCATTGATTTTTCAAGCTCACGAATTTTCAGAGTTGCTTCTGGGCCTTGCATGACCGGCATTAACTCATCCATATAAATGACGTCGAAGCAAAGTCCTGACCTTACCAAATTGACGGCGTCCTCTCCATTTTCAACAATAACTATATTTTCTTCGGGAACGCCAGCCCTAACAAAAAACCGTTTGGCAACGCTCTGTAAAATAAAATTATCATCAGCAATAAGCACTTTCAGCGCAGCAATTTTTTCTTTTACCTTGCTTGGTTTTTCCTCAATGTAACTTGCTGTTGTGCTCATAAGATGGCCCTCCATGGTATCCTAGTTTTCTGAATTATAATCCTTGAGTAAAGTTATTGCGAAATAAACTTGCTTTTATTAATTGAAAAAATATGAGTGAAAAATATATCCCCATTAGCAAAGCTGACCTGCGTATTATTGATGGAAAACCTTATTCCAATCAATACCAAGAAACTTATTCCTGTACTGCAGGGATTGCAGAGGCTCAGCACGTTTTCATCGAAGGAAATCGATTAACGGAACGCTGGCAAACTATAGCTGCACATGAATCATCTTGTTTTGTGATAGGTGAAACTGGTTTCGGGACTGGTTTAAATTTTGTACTTGCATGGAAACAGTGGCAACAATACGCGCCAGGTAGTGCACGACTGTACTATATTTCTTGTGAACAACATCCTTTATCGGCCGAAGACTTAAAACAATGCTTTAGGGTATGGCCAGAGTTGGAATTTGAGGCGAATGCTTTATTAAGTGCTTATCCAGTATTAACACCCGGAATTCATACCCTTAGCTTTGCCGAGGGGAGAATAACTTTGTTATTGATGCTTGGGGATGCTTTAAAATGCTATCGGGAATTATTGCATTGTGGTGATGTAACTCTAGAACAGAAAATGCGCAGCTATTGGGTGGATGCATGGTTTCTTGATGGGTTTTCTCCAAAACGCAATCCAAGCATGTGGAGCCGTGAATTATTTTCAGTATTAGGCATGTTGTCTCGAAAAGGAACCACCTTCTCAGCGTTTACCATAGCATCTTTAGTAAGAAAAGGATTATCTGAAGCTGGCTTTAAGTACCAAATTGCAAAAGGAAATGAACACGAATGCTCTATGTTATTCGGCAATTTTGATCATATTACTAATATGCGCTGTGGAAGAAGCACGCCTTGGCATATCCATCGTATCCCTGAGGTATCAACAAAAACGGCGCTGGTGATAGGGGCTGGCTTAGCTGGCTGTTATACAGCCCACGCCTTAGCCCAAAGGGGTTGGAGTGTTAAACTTATAGATAGTAATGATAAGCCTGCACGAGGTGCTTCGGGTAATCGGCAGGCTATTTTGTATCCTAAACTATCGAATTATCAATCACCACTTACTGAGTATATGCTTTATGCATTTTTGTACGCAGTCCGCGCATATCAATCAATTTTAAAGAATCACCCAGACATTGGTGCTTTAACAGGTATATTACAACTTGCATATAATTCGCGTGAGTTAAACTCTCAAAAAAAGTTGGAAGCGTGGATTTTGGCATACCCTGAATTAGGTAAGTTGGTTGACCAGCAACAAGCCTCCATGCTGGCAGGAATAAAGATGAACAATCAAGGGCTGTTCATTCCTAAGTCGGGTTGGCTGGACCTAGTACAACTTAGTGAACATTTATCTCAGCTCTCTAATATTGAATGGATTCCAAACCGTACGATTTCAGAAATTAAATACCAGCAAGGTAGTTGGTATGCCGATACTCATTCAGCTGAAGTTTTAGTAATTGCTTCTGGTCATGAACTGAATAGGTTTCAACAAACACGTTCATTACCCTACAAATCCATACGCGGGCAAATGACTGCAGTGGCAGAGAACTACAACAGCAAACATTTAAAATTACCGCTTTGTGCAGATGTTCATGTTCTACCTGAGCAATATGGACAACACTGGGTTGGCGCCACATATTGCCCAGGAGAAATGAACATCAGCTGCACAGATAGTGATGACCAGTTGAATCTTACAAAACTACGTGAAATTTCTGAGAATAATGTCTGGGAATCTTCTGTGGTCAATCATTGGGCAGGAATTCGCGGGGCAGCTCCAGACTATTTACCACTTGTCGGGCCAATTGCCGATGAAATACTTTTTAAGCAGCGTTTCTCAGGATTAGAACGTGATGGCAAGAGGTGGATACCTTCTGCTGGTATTTTTTATCCAAACTTATATCTCTGCGCAGGCTTTGGTTCGCGTGGGCTTACAACCATCCCATTAAGTGCAGAGTGGCTTGCCGGATTGATCAATCATGAGCCTAGCATCCTGCCACATCATCTAATTCAAGCAATTTCGCCAGCAAGATTTTTGTACCGAGATATTATTCGCAAAGGGAAAGAAATATCGTAATCTATAAACTTCGTTATGTTTTTGTAAAAATCAAGACTTGCTATTTAAACACTAGCTAGTTAATCTTTCGCCTTTTGTTAAAGGATGCTTATGCAGAGAATTGAAGTCTTTCAAGTCGATGCTTTTACGGATAAAGTTTTCCACGGCAATCCAGCAGCAGTTTGTTTATTGCACGATTGGTTTAACGATGAGCTCATGCAAGCCATCGCTGTAGAAAATAATCTTTCTGAAACAGCATTTATTATTGAAGATAATGGAAGCTTCCAAATACGCTGGTTTACACCCAATGGAGAAATTAATTTATGCGGTCACGCAACGTTGGCAGCGGCATTTGTTCTCTTTGAATTGCGCAAGGCTAATAAAAATGTGGTTACTTTTTCCAGCCTTAGCGGCACGCTTACCGTAAAGAAGAAAAACAATCTCTACATTATGGATTTTCCTCGCCTTGATTTTACTCCTATGGATGTGCAGGAATTAAGTACTTTAATTGATCAAACTATATCTGAAGCCTACATCAGTGAGCTGGATTATTTAGTTGTTCTGGAACATGAATCCCAAGTTAGTAATGCACAAATTGATTTGAAAAGTTTAGCTAGATTACCCAAACGCGGTTTAATTGTAACTGCTAAAAGTGATGATGCAGACTTTTATTCACGTTGTTTTTATCCAAAACATAATATACCCGAAGATCCGGTTACCGGTTCAGCACATTGCGTTCTGGCTCCTTTCTGGTCCGAAAGATTAAAAAAAACACATCTTAGCTCATTGCAAGGTTCTTACCGAAAAGGGGAGGTAATCTGCGATGTACTCCCAGACAGAGTCCACATTTCAGGCGCATGTCGTTGGTACTCACGAGGGTATTTAGTGATCTAACTTCTAAGCATGCAGAGTTAGTTGCCTTACGGATAGGCACGTGTTAAAAATCATGATAGATTTCAAGGAGAGTAATCATGCAAAGTTCCATCGGTGGAAAGTTTCGTGATTTAGTCAAAACGAATCCCCCATTGCAAGTAATTGGTACCATTAACGCATATACCGCTATGCTAGCCGAACAAGCCGGAACAAAAGCTATATATTTGTCCGGAGCAGGTGTGGCTAATGCTTCTTTTGGAATGCCTGATTTAGGAATGACAAGTCTTCCTGAAGTTTTAGAAGACGCCCGCAGAATAACCCAAGCTTGCTCTTTACCACTATTAGTCGATATTGATACAGGATGGGGACATGCTTTCAATATTGCTCGTACGATCCAACTTATGGAAAGAGCAGGTGTAGCAGCAGTTCATATCGAAGATCAAGTACTCGCTAAGCGTTGTGGACATCGCCCTAATAAAGCCATTGTATCAAAAGATGAAATGGGTGATCGCATCAAAGCTGCTGTAGACGCAAGACTAGATGATAATTTTGTCATTATGGCGCGAACCGATTCGTATGCGATGGAAGGCCTTAATGCATCGATTGATAGAGCTAAATTTTACGTTGAATCAGGTGCCGACATGATTTTCGCGGAAGCACTTAAGACTTTAGATGAATATAAAAAATTTACACAAGAGGTTCATGCACCAGTACTGGCCAACATTACTGAATTCGGCAAAACCCCCTTGTTCACTCGAGACGAATTAAATACGGTTGGCGTTAAATTAATTCTTTATCCCTTAAGTGCTTTTCGTGCCATGTCTATGGCGGCAACAAAGGTTTATAAGGCAATTATTGACGACGGTACACAACAAAACATGATACAGCAAATGCAAACTCGTGGTGAATTGTATGAAGTGTTAAAGTATCAAGATTATGAAAAAACATTGGATCAATACATAGGGAGGCAAGAAAGTGAATAGTTCAGCAGGTTTAGCTGGTGTTGTCGCAGGTCAGTCAGCCATTGCCACCGTTGGTCAGGCCGGAAAGGGATTAAATTATCGCGGATATTCTATCGATGATTTAGCAGAGTTTGCAACGTTCGAAGAAGTTGCATATATGCTTTTATATGGGAAATTGCCAACTCGTACAGAGCTGCAAGAATACATCAAAAAACTGATAAATCTCCGGGATCTTCCAGACGCGCTGAAGGTTGTTTTAAAACTAATTCCTAAAGATACCCATCCTATGGATGTCTTACGCACTGGTTGCTCTATGTTAGGTACTTTGGAACCTGAACATAACTTCTCCCAACAATATGATATCGCCGATAGACTTTTAGCTTTGTTTCCCGGCATGTTGTGTTACTGGTATGCCTTTCATTTTAAAGGTAAAGAAATTAGCGAGTTATCGGATGAAGACACTATTGGTGGCCATTTTCTAGCTTTGTTACACGGTAAAAATCCTACTCCCATGCAACGCGATATGATGAATGTTTCATTGATTCTCTATGCTGAGCATGAGTTTAATGCTTCAACATTCGCTGCCCGTGTAACCGCAGGCACACTATCAGATTTTTATTCGGCCATTACCAGTGCTATCGGAACACTACGAGGGCCATTACACGGCGGTGCCAATGAAGCAGCTATGGAATTAATTCAAAAATTTAAGACTCCTGATGATGCAGAAGACAAGCTGATGACCATGCTCGCCAATAAAGCTAAGATCATGGGATTTGGACACCGAGTTTACAAAGATTGTGATCCACGTTCAGACATCATTAAGAGATGGTCAAAAAAGCTAGGTGAAACAAAAAATGATTTACTTCTTTATCAAATTTCTGAACGGGTTGAAGCAGTTATGCGTAGAGAAAAAAAACTATTCCCCAATCTAGATTTCTACAGCGCATCTGCTTACCATTACTGCGAAATTCCCACACCTTTGTTTACACCTGTTTTTGTGATTTCACGAATTACTGGATGGGCAGCACATGTATTTGAACAAAGAGCCGATAATCGACTCATAAGACCAACGTCTGAATACATCGGCCCTGAAAAACGTTCATTTGTTTCTATTGAATCCAGAGGCTAACATGCATTCTTATGTTGAAGATAATATAAAACCTGAATTTGACACTGTCTTGTCCACCATTGCAGATTACATTTTGCACACCGACATAAATAGCTCCTTAGCATATGAAACTGCAAGACTTTGTTTAATTGACACCCTTGGATGTGGCATTTTGGCGCTTAACTTTCAAGAGTGTCAGAAGTTACTTGGACCGGTCGTACCTGGGGCTACACTAACTGGGGGTGCTCGAGTTCCGGGAACCAATTTTGAATTAGAACCAGTGCAAGCCGCTTTTAATATAGGGACTATGGTCCGTTGGCTTGATTTTAATGACACTTGGTTAGCAGCAGAGTGGGGGCATCCTTCCGATAATCTTGGAGCGATCCTTGCCATTGCAGATTATGTAAGTCGTTTAAATTTAGCGCAAGGTAAACCCTCGTTAAGCATGCATGACGTGCTTACTGCGATGATCAAAGCCCATGAGATTCAGGGGGGGCTAGCATTAGAAAACAGCTTTAATCGTGTTGGACTAGATCATGTAATTCTAGTAAAAGTGGCAAGTGCAGCTGTAGTTTGTTCGCTACTAGGTTTGGATAAAGATTGCATATTGCGCACACTTTCCCAAGTGTTTGTAGATGGACAAAGTTTAAGAACTTATCGTCATGCCCCCAACGCAGGTTCACGCAAGTCCTGGGCGGCAGGTGATGCTTGTTCACGTGCTGTACGCTTAGCACTGATAGTTAGGAGTGGTGAAATGGGCTACCCAAGCGCTTTAACTGCGCCCAAATGGGGTTTTTATGATGTTCTATTTGGTGGTAATGCGTTTAAGTTCCAGCGTCCTTTTAGCAGTTATGTTATGGAAAATGTATTATTTAAAATTTCCTATCCTGCTGAGTTCCATGCACAAACTGCAGTAGAGTGCGCGGTTGCACTCCATCCATCTGTTAAAAATCGCCTTGACGAAGTCGATCGAATCGAATTAGTAACGCATGAATCTGCGATACGTATTATTAGTAAACAAGGTAGACTGCATAATCCAGCAGATCGCGATCATTGCCTGCAATATATGGTTGCCATAGGTTTACTGCATGGAAATTTATTGGCTGAGGACTATGAAGATAAAGTTGCGAAGGATCCTAGAATTGATTCTTTACGTGCAAAAATGGACGTGAGCGAAAATCTTGAATATACCAAAGATTATTTAAATCCTGAGAAGCGCTCCATTGCCAATAGCATGCAAGTCTTTTTTAAAGACGGCTCTGCTACCGATAAGATTGTCATCGAATATCCAATTGGTCATAAACGTCGCCGTGAAGAAGGCATTCCAGTTCTACTAGAAAAATTTAACCGTAATTTGAAAACACAGTACGGTAAAGAGCAAGTTGCAAAAATAGTAGAGGCTACAAGTGATACCAATACCTTAGCCGCAATGCCTGTGGTTGATTTCATGGCGTTGTGGACTAAAGGTTGAGAGGGTTTTGATGGTTCCTTGATTACGCTGCGCTGCACCAAGGGAACATTAAAAAAACACGAATTCGCTAGCCTTGATGTTCGAGCACTGTAGCGGAGCATACGTATTAGTATGTGAGCAACGGAGCACAGAACATCGATGCTTTACGGCCAAGATAGTAGAATTCCAATCTAAAGTTTTCGTTTTAGGCCTGATGCCGCCATGATCTTTGTCGCTATTTCTTCAATTGAATAACGTGTGGAGTTTAAATAGGGAATATTTTCTTTTCTATACATTGATTGCACTTCTGCAACTTCCAATCGGCATTGTTCGTTAGAAGAATATTGGCTATTGGGTCTACGCTCTGAGCGAATATGCTGCAGCCGTTCGGGATCAATGGTTAAACCAAACAATTTACTTTTATAGGGGCGCAATCGTTCTGGTAATTCTGAAAAGGATAATTCATCTTCGGTGAACGGATAATTTGCCGCCAAAATCCCAAATTGCAGAGCCATATATAAGCAGCTCGGTGTCTTTCCACAACGTGACACACCAATCAGTATAATTTCTGCTTTATCATAGTCTTGTGTTTTTATACCATCGTCATGGGCTAAAGCATAATTTACTGCTTCAATCCTTTGATTGTAAGACGGGTTGTTGGCAACCCCATGGGTGCGCCCAACCGTATAGGAAGACTTAATATTCAACTCCTTTTCTAGAGGGGCTAGAAATGTTTTAAACAGATCAAGAACACAGGCCTTCGAATTCTGAAGGTGAGTACTAATTTCTGGATTTACCAAGGTCATGAAAACTAAAGGTTTAGTCCCGCTTTCTTCATAACATTGGTTTATCTTTGCTACTACCGCTTCCGCTTTTTCAATTGTATCTATGTACGGAAGAGTTAGCTTCTCAAATTCAATTTGATCGAATTGAGTTATTAGACTGTGACCTAAATATTCTGCTGTAATTCCTGTACCGTCAGAAATCATAAAAACATATCGTTTCATACTTATCCTTAAAAAAACTAATACACTATACTAAGATCAAACACGTTTCATTATCATAAAAATATCATAGCCAGCTTGGCAAGTAAGCAGCTATCTGTTATGTTGTTTAAAATCATTAGGTTATTTTAATTATGGAACAAGATCGCTACCAACATAACCCTCATCTGTTCATCATAGCGATGATTTTTTTTATTCTTAGTTTCTCAATAATAACGTTTACCGCATACCTTGTACCTTACTTATTGCTTAAATGGCGTTACGATGTTCCTGAGTTTATTTTGTATCTACAAGAGTGGTTAGAGCTTGGACAAAACTTTAGTGAACGTATGGCATCATTTATTATTTTTCTAGGGCTAATGATACTTTCTGCAATAATAACCGTCATTGCGTATGCACTTTCAAACCGCTTAGAAAATCAAATTCATCCTGATGAGAGCTCCTTACAGTCTGCTGAGCATTCACCTCAAGGTTTAACCACTGAAACGAAAGAAACCATTAGTGTCATCAGTAAAATTATCATTATTCTAGTATTGGCGTTTATTGGACTATTGCTGTTTCAGTGGTTTATATATATACCAACGACCGGCGATTAAAGGAGTAAGCTATGTTTTTCTTCACCAATTTTAAAATTAAGAGGCTAACTAAAAAGGCAAAAAGTCTACAACAAGCCCGTGTCCACAATCAGCCAAGTGAAGAATCCTTAAAAAAGGAAATTGCCTTATATCATAGTCTAGCTGTTTTATATTTACCCAAGCATGGTAAAAAGAAATTCCCATTCGCTTGGAATATGGCTATGGAATGTTATCGTGCAGCCACCAATTTAGATGATGCACCTGCGCAATATATTCTTGGAAAGAATTTATTGGATGAGGCAAAGTTTCGAGAGCAACTACAAACTGAAGGGTTATTCGCCAGTCCTAGTAATGAAAAGCAGATGAAACAGTTGTATGAAGAAGCATTAGCTTATCTCATTGCTGCGGAAAATCTAAGTCACATCCATGCCAAACGCTTGCACGGATTATGTTACATAAACGGATGGGGTGTCGAATCGGATAAGAAAAAGGGATTCGATTTGATTGTTGCCAGTATAGACCAGGAAAACAGCTGGGATAAGGTACCCCAAATTTTTGCCTCCATTGGTTTGAACAAACCAGAGTTTTTTTCTGCCTTGTCACAGCATCGTAAGGGGTAGTAATAGGGCTACGTTAAATATAGAAATTTAAGTACCAGTGCATAAAGTCGTTGCCGTAAAACAAGGATAGTAAACCTGCAACACAGAGGAAAGGACCAAATGGTATGGGAGTTTCTTTGGTCTTTTTACTTAGTTTTAAATAAGTAATTCCTAAAATTGCGCCAGTAATTGAGGAAACTAATAATATTAAAGGTAGCTGAGTCCAGCCAAACCATGCCCCAAATGCGGCAAAGAGTTTGAAATCACCATTTCCC
>CAMAYX010000085.1 GCA_945862405.1 Legionella genomosp. 1 | reverse complement strand
GCTATACACCACATCATCAACCCCAATGGAGCTTGCAAAATATTGATTTACCACAGACGATAGATAGTGTATTTCTTCCTTGGTAATTCCAATGTCTTTTTCAAGATCGTTAACCGCAATATCGGTAGTTCCAATCATAGTATGGCCATGATAAGGAATGACAAAGATCATACGATTATCATCATTTTGTAAAAAATAAGCATGATCGCCCTCGTAAAGCTTGGGCACCAAGAAATGGCTACCTTTTACCAGCGTCATAGGGTATTGATTTTCTATGTGCAAGATTTTGTTGAGGCCTTCAACCCAAGGACCGCCAGCATTTATGATGGATTTAGCTTTTATTACAAAATTCCCAGTTTTATTTTGTAGTGTTAAACACCATAGACCATCTTGAACCTTTGCCTCCAGTAATTTCGTTCGTGTATGGATAGCCGCTCCATGATCACGTGCTTGAAGAGCATTGGTGAGGGTAAGTCTGGCATCATCGGTGGTACAGTCATAAAAAAGGAAAGCTTTGTGAATATCGAGTTTTATAGGACTAAAATAATCTGCAAACGACGTGCGACTTAGCGCTCTGGCTTTGGGCAAGGTATTCCTACTGCTCAGGTGATCGTATAAGAACAATCCAGCCCGAATCATCCATGATGGACGGATATTATTATTGAGCAGTAAAAGTAAAGGAAGGGGTTTTATTAAGTGCGGTGCAAGTTCAAGTAAGGTTTGCCGTTCGTTCAATGATTTCTTAACCATTGCGAAATCAAAATATTCTAAGTAGCGCAAACCTCCATGGATTAGCTTTGTACTTTTAGATGAAGTTTTTGCAGCAAGATCATCTTCTTCAATCAGCGTCACTTTTAGTCCGCGAATTGCCGCGTCCGCTGCACAACCGCACCCATTAATTCCTCCGCCAATGATGGCAACATCAAAAAACGTATCCATGTTATTTCCTGTTCTGGTAATCGCGATTATAATCTTTGCTAGGAATATATTACCAAGGAAAGGAATTTCATGCGTTACTTACTTGCAATTGACCAAGGAACCAGCAGCACACGAGCTATGCTGTATACGCAAAATGGGCACTTGGTCACCAGCAGTCAATTCCAACTTACCCAATATTATCCACAACCGGGATGGGTTGAGCATGATCCAGAAGAAATTTGGGAAACAACCCTCAGAGCATTGCGCAAGGTTGTTGCCAATATTGATCCTAAAGATATTCTAGCGTGTGGGATTACTAACCAGCGTGAAACCACACTTATTTGGGATAAGGAAACTGGCAAGTGTCTATCCCGCGCTATTGTATGGCAGGATCGGCGTACGCAAACTTATTGCGATTCAATGCAAGAGTGGAAGGAAACACTTCGCAAAAAAACAGGATTATTACCCGATCCCTATTTTTCCGCGAGTAAATTAAATTGGTTATTTAAAAATATTCCTGAGGCAAAACATCTGGCGCAAAAAGCGAAGCTGGCGTTTGGTACGGTGGACAGCTTTTTGCTATGGCGGTTGACTGGAGGAATCCACGCTACCGATATTACCAATGCATCCAGAACTTTGTTGTACAACATTACTGAACAGAAGTGGGATCAAGAATTATTAGATTTGTTTGCTGTTCCCGCAGCAGTTTTACCTGAAGTGCGCGATTGTGATGCACAGTTTGGAATGATACGTAAAGATATTCTCGGGATTGAAATTCCAATTACGGGTGTTGCTGGTGATCAGCAGGCAGCCTTAATTGGTCAAGGCTGTTTTTCGAAAAGCATGATTAAAGCTACCTATGGAACAGGTGGATTTTTATTGCTCAATACAGGGGGGACGCCGGTCCTTTCGAAACATGGTTTATTGACTACCATTGCTTATAAAATTAAAGGCCAAATTGCCTATGGGGTTGAGGGCAGCCTGTATCAAGCTGGTACAACCGTAAAGTGGCTGCGCGATGAGATGAAATTGTTTACTTCTGCAAGTGATACAGAACAGCTAGCTGCTAGCCTTTCTGATAATGAAGGCGTTTACTTAGTTCCCTCGTTTACTGGATTAGGCGCTCCACATTGGATATCGACACCCGGTGCTGTAATGATAGGACTTTCCCGCACTACGACTCCTGCACATTTTGCTCGCGCAGCTTTAGAAAGTGTGGCCTACCAAACTAGAGAAGTTTTAGCTTGTATGCAAGAAGACAGTGGTATGAATTTTTCTATTTTGCGGGTAGACGGAGGTATGGCTGCCAATGCTTGGTTTTTACAATTTCTTGCTTCGCAATGCGGGCTCATGGTTCAACGACCACATGATATCGAAACCACAGCCCTAGGGGCTGCAATCTTAGCCGGTATTAGTATTGGTGCTGTAGGAATATCCGATGCTGGAGAGGGCATTTATGAGCGTCAGTTTCTCCCACAAGGAGATTCACACCAGGTTGCCAATGAATATGCAGGTTGGAGACGTGCATTGCAGATGCTGAAAGCAGGAATTTAGACTTAGTTTCTTTTAAAGTTAACTATACTTATAAGATAAAAGCACTGGGGCTTAGATAAAAGCACAGGGGCGACTATGAACAAATTTAACAGATTTCTTTCATTTTCGGTGCTGTGCGTTTTTTCCAGTTATGGTTTTGCTGCATTATTTTACGATGTTTCGAATGAGAGTTTACGCCTGCAATCCTCAGGATCGGTAACAAAATACCGTCTAGTGGGCGCAGACATGCCTAGTTTAAAGGCTTTATTGCATAATGTGCCTACTCAGGCCTCGCGTGGTGTTGCACCTATTCTAGAACTGCCAATGCCGGATGGTTCTACTCGCCGATTTTCTCTAGAACGAAATAATACTATGTCCCCAGATTTTGCCAAAGCTTATCCTGATATTATGACATTCGATGGTTATGATGTGGATAACCCTGAAGATTTGGTAAAACTCGATATTACCCCTTTGGGATTCCATGCGATGGTTATGACGCCAACGCAGGGAACTATTTATATGGATCCTATGTCACTAAAGGAAACTAATTATTATAAAGTCTACTTCAAGAATGATGTGCAGCCAATGAAAGGCATGGTGTGTAAAGTGGACAATAAAAACCAAGCCCAGCCGACAATGAGCTATAAACCTGCTACGTCTGCAAAATTTGCAACGTGCGGATTAAGAACTTATAAATTAGCGCTGGCAGCCACCGCACAATATTCTGCATTTTTTGGCGGTACACAAGCAAATGCCCGTGCTGCAATGGTTACCTTGATGAACCGAGTGAATGGTGTGTATCAAAAGGATCTTGGAGTTAATATGGTCTTGCTTAATGTACCTTCTCTCATCTATACCAATCCTAACACCCAGCCTTATTCCAGTGGTGATGCCGAAGCGATGTTAACGCAAAATCAGACTACTATTGACAAGGCAGCAGCCAAATCTCCGGGGTTCACCTACAATATTGGGCATGTTGTTGATACTGGTGCCGGTGGGATTGCTGCTTTAGGTGTTGTATGCAGTTGATTTAAAGCGGAGGGGGTTACCGGGATTAATAATCCTGTGGGTGATCCGTTTGCCATAGATTTTGTTGCTCATGAAATGGGGCATCAATTTGGCGCTGATCATACGTTTAACAATGCATGCGGAGGTAATCGCGAGGATGACTATGCTGTTGAGCCTGGAAGCGGAACTACAATTATGGGGTACGCCGGTGTTTGTTCTCCCAATATACAAGCACACTCTAATGATTACTTTCATGGAAAGAGTTTGCAAGAAATCGGAACTTTTATAAACGGGAATGGCGGTAAATGCGCTACGATTACCCAAACTACAATGTTTCCGCCTACGGTTACCGATCCTCCAAACATCCTAGTTCCTAAATCTACCCCATTGATGTTAAATGGTAATGCTACCGGAACCAATGCCAATATCTTTACTTACACTTGGGAACAAATGGATCATCAAATTAGTAAACAACCACCGGTTGCAACTTCTACAGGCGGTCCAAATTTTAGAAGTTTAAAGGGTACTACCAGTAAAACTCGTTATCTTCTGTCCTTGGGTGCATTAAGTACCAACGGTCCATTTACCTGGGAAGTGCGGCCTAGTGTCGGCAGAGTGATGAACTTTAGATTAACGGTGCGCCAAAATAATGCTGGCGGGTTAAATTGTAATAGCTCTCAAGATATGCAGGTTACTGTTGTTGGAGTTGCTGGGCCATTTGTGGTTAGCTCATTCGATACCGCAGGGAATATCTGGAAAGTTGGCAGCAAAAAAATCATAACATGGAAGGTAGCGGGAACTAAGGCAAATCCTATTAATGCGGCTACGGTTGATATATTTCTATCTAAAGATGGGGGACTCTCGTTTGGTGCAATACTCGCCAAGGATGTTCCTAACGATGGTTTGCAGGAGATTACGGTCCCTGAACTACCTACCAGCAAAGGACGTATCATGGTACGTTCCCATGCACGCACATTTTTTAATGTGACCCATCATGATATAAAAATCATACCCTAAGATTTAGAACTTTAAAAAGCCCGCTCTGCGGGCTTTTTATTGGCACATGGAGGGCCAATGAGAAATATTCTATTAGCAAATTTATTATGTACTGTGTCTTCTACGGTAATTGCTCAAACTGTTGTTCAGTTGGATATTAACCAGTTAGAGCAACAACTCGGTAAGATTCCAGTTAACAGATCCGTCACTTCGTCACCCGCAACCATTATAAAACTACCGCTGACCAACGGCAGTTGGCATAGATTTCGTATGGTTAGGAATGGGACTATGAGTCGTGGATTGGCCGCAAAATTTCCACAAATAGCTACCTTTGATGGTTATGATCTAGATTCTCACGCTGGTTTTATGAAATTGGACATAACACCTTTGGGTCTGCACGCTATGATTTTAAATCCGGGTAAGGAAACAATTTATATTGATCCGGTAAACAAGCACAGTCGTAATTACAAAGTCTATGCTAGCAAGGACGAGGCGCTAAAAAACATGCCAAAATGCTTGAATCATGATCAAGGGCAGTTGAATTCGACGGTGAGGAGTAATGCTAATTTTGCGCAATTTGGAGTTTGTCAATTAACAACGTATAGGCTGGCCTTAGCAGCTACAGCTCAATACACGCAATTTGCGGGCGGCACGGTGGCAGATGCTCTTGCAGAACAAGTGTTGACGATAAATCGCGTGAATGGGATTTATGAAACCAGTAGTGCACTAACCTTTGCAATCATTCCTAACAACGATGAAATCATTTACGTTAATCCAAATACCCAACCATATACCCATGGTGTGCCATTTCTTTTAGTGAATGAAAATCAAAGTAATGTAGACAGTGTAATAGGACCTAACCATTATGATGTGGGTCATGTTTTTGATACGGGTGCTGCC
The DNA here is from genome assembly GCA_945862405.1 of Legionella genomosp. 1. GTDB lineage: Bacteria > Pseudomonadota > Gammaproteobacteria > Legionellales > Legionellaceae > Legionella_A. The sequence continues at coordinate 4,610 of CAMAYX010000085.1, read as the reverse complement.
ACAGGTTTTGCTCCCGGTAAAACTTGTAATAATAGCGATAAGGCAATGGGTACCACGGCGATGCCGCAACCTGTGGGCGATCCCTTTGCCGTAGATTTTGTTGCCCATGAACTTGGTCATCAAGTGGGGGCAAACCATACGCAAAATAACGATTGTGGCAGATTTCCTCCTACCGCTGTAGAACCGGGTAGCGGTAGCACGGTGATGAGTTATGCAGGAATTTGTGCGCCAAATGTACAAAAACACGCTAATGCTTATTTTCATGGAATTAATTTACAAGAAATTGGCAATTTCACAAATAAGGGGGTTGGCAGGCTTTGTGGAAAGAGAAGTCCAATAGGCAAGGCGCCGATAGTCAGTCAACCACCTAATATCACGGTGGCTCAATTAACACCATTTGCATTGATAGCTCATGCGAAAGGACAAGGGAAAGAAAATTTTACCTATACTTGGGAACAAATGGATGATCAGATTACGCAGCAGCCACCTAGCCCAAATGCAGCTGGCGGTCCCAATTTCAGAAGTTTTTCACCCAGCAAAAGTCCGGTGCGTTACCTTCCTAACTTGCAAGATTTAGCAAATGGAGGACCATTCACCTGGGAGGTGCTGCCTGCAGTAAATCGTACTATGCATTTTAGATTAACAGTGCGCGGCAATATGCAGGGTCCATCATGCAATGCTTATCGCGATATGACCGTTACTGTAGCTGAAACATAGGGCACTGTAAAAATACCGCAGTACCCGTTTCAAATGATTCCCCATACATGGTTAGTGGGTACTCGGGAGTATATTACTTGGGATGTAGCAGGAACGTTGTTGCCACCAATAAGTGAAACTTATGTTGATGTTTTATTTTCCATCGATGGCGGGAAAACATACCCAATTACAATAGTATCCCGGGCTTTAAATTTTGGCAGTTTAGGATTTCCGGTTCCATTGGTAAAAACCAACAATGGCAGAATCATGATACGCGGTGCAAATGGTTCATTTTTTGCAATTTGGGATCAACGGATTGAGATTATATAATTTTGTCGCTATCAATACGAAAAGCTTGAACCCCTGCTTTTGCGTTGAATCTCCCTATAACCCCAGGCTAAGAATCCGTCTTTGCGAGCATTAGCTAAGCAATCCAGCTCCGAATTTTATTCAAGTATCGATCTGGGTTGCTTAGCTAATGCTCGCAAAGACGAGGTATTCTGCGCGGGTGACCGTGGTAGAGGGACAATTTACTACTTAACATCCCGCTGTTGTTCACCAGTATAAAGCTGTCTAGGGCGTCCAATTTTAGACTTGCTAGCCGTCATTTCCATCCAATGCGACATCCAGCCTACAGTTCTTGCTAGAGCAAAAATTACCGTGAACATGTTGGTGGGAATACCAATGGCGCTAAGGGTAATACCCGAATAAAAATCAACGTTAGGGTAGAGTTTTTTCTCGATGAAATAATCATCTTCTAGCGCAATTCGCTCCAACTCCATTGCCAATTTGAATAAGGGCTCGTTATTCGCACCAACAGCTTCTAATACCTTATGACAAGTTTCGCGCATGACTTTTGCTCTAGGGTCATAACTTTTATAAACGCGGTGACCAAATCCCATCAAACGGAATGGATCGTCTTTGTCTTTCGCGCGTTTGATGAAATGGTTGATTTGGCTTACATCGCCAATTTGATGCAACATGTTCAAACAAGCTTCGTTAGCGCCTCCGTGTGCGGGGCCCCAAAGCGCACCAATTCCTGCGGAAATACAAGCAAATGGATTGGCTCCAGTTGAACCGGCCAAACGTACTGTAGACGTAGATGCATTTTGCTCATGATCCGCGTGCAGCGTGAAAATGGTATCCATTGCTTTAACGATGACTGGATTAGGGACTATATGCTCGGAAGGAACTCCAAACATCATGTGTAAAAAATTTTCCGCATACGACATTTTATTTTGCGGATACATATAAGGTTGACCAATAGAGTACTTATAACTCATCGCCGCTAAGGTTGGCATTTTGGCAATCAAACGAACTGCGGCAGTGTATCTATCTTTGCCGCTATTTAAATCCATAGAGTCGTGATAAAAAGCTGATAAGGCTCCTACAATGCCTACCATAATTGCCATAGGGTGAGCATCGCGGCGAAATCCATTTAAAAATTGATACATCTGTTGATGCACCATGGTGTGGTTATTAATCAGACTATTAAAATGGGATTTTTCCTCAGTATCGGGAAGCTCACCATTGAGTAACAAGTAACAAACGTCTAAAAAGTCTTTCTTTTCAGCCAGTTGCTCAATAGGGTATCCACGATATAACAAAATACCCTTATCTCCATCGATGTAAGTGATTTTGGATTCGCAAGAGGCGGTTGACATGAACCCCTGATCGTATGTGAAAACGCCCTTAGCGCCTAAGTTATTGATATCAATAACATCATTTCCAAGGGTTGGGGTATAAATTGGTAAATCAATTGGCTCCTGCCCATTAATCGTCAATCTTGCAGTTTTTTCGCTCATAAAGGGCTCCTGTTTTTTTTTGCAGACACTAGATGTGTGTTGATAATCGCTAGCATGCGCTAAAAAAAGTTGATTCTCGAGCACCAAAGCACAGGAAAACAGCTCTTTTAGCCATGTCATTAGAGTTCTCAGCACCCTAATGTGCATTATTCTTATTGCCATTGTGGACAGAACTATATAAAAATGGCTTTCTACAGTCAATTTTATGGTTTGTCATTCAATCTGTACAGTTTTACAGATTGCAAAGGGAATTGCTTATGATATCAATTGCTGATTTGCCTTTAAATACAAGAGGTGCAGTATTTCATCTTGATTTACTGCCGGAAGAAATTGCGGATGTGATCATTACGGTTGGTGATCCTAGCCGTATTATGCAGGTTAGTAAGCATTTTGATTCCATTGAGGTTAAGCGTTCTCATCGGGAGTTTGTAACCCATACTGGATATATTGGGAAGCAACGCTTAACGGTTCTTTCTACCGGAATTGGAGTTCCTCCCATTGATATCGTTATGACCGAACTGGATGCATTGGTCAATGTGGATTTACAAGCTCGTATTCCCAAAGCAGAAACGCGTTCGCTCACGATAATACGATTAGGCACTACGGGTACATTACAAGCTGAGCGCCAGCTTGGCGATGTTTTGATAAGCCGATTTGCGATTGGTTTTGATAATCTAATGGAATATTACCGTGCGGTGCATTTAAAAAATTTGGATGATTTACGCGAGAATTTAACAAAACATTTAGCGGGAGAGAGTAGTTCGTTTTACCTTAGTGAGGCAGATTCAAGTTTGTTACAGCATTTTGCTCCGCTGGGTACGGTTGGGATAACGGCCACTTGCGACGGTTTCTATGGACCACAAGGACGAAATGTTCGCGTACCCTTGCGCTACCCTAATTTGTTGGAGCGGCTAATTTCCTTTCGTTTCTTAAATTTAAACGTTATCAATTTTGAAATGGAAACCGCTGGAATTTTAGGCATGGGGCAACTCATGGGGCATCGCTGTATTTCTCTAAGTGCAGCTATTGCTAATCGCATTCATAAAACGTTTGTTACTGATTTTCAGAAAAGCGTAGAAGAATTAATTGTAAAATCCTTACCTGTTATTTGCACTTTATAAACTATGGATAGAATATGCTCACACTACTTTCTACCTCCCATTCGTGCTATGCTATTTGGCTGATTCAAACCTTTAAAATGTTTGCATAAGGAAACGTCTTTACCATGGTTTCAGCCCAAGAAGTTATACCGGTTAATATTGAAGATGAATTAAAGCAATCTTATCTCGACTATGCGATGAGCGTTATCGTAGGAAGAGCTTTACCCGACGTACGTGACGGTTTGAAACCGGTACACCGCCGGGTTTTATTTGCAATGAGCGAATTAGGGAACGATTGGAATAAGCCCTATAAAAAATCTGCTCGTGTGGTAGGGGACGTTATCGGTAAATACCATCCACATGGTGATACCGCCGTATATGACACGATTGTGCGTATGGCGCAACCATTCTCATTGCGTTACATGCTGGTTGATGGACAAGGTAACTTCGGTTCGGTCGATGGAGATGCTCCAGCTGCAATGCGATATACCGAAGTCCGTATGTCAAAAATGGCACATGCATTGTTAGCCGATTTAGAAAAAGAAACCGTAGACTTTAGCCCCAACTATGATGAAACAGAATTTGCTCCTGTGGTTTTACCAGCCCGCACCCCAAATTTATTAGTAAATGGTTCATCCGGTATCGCTGTGGGTATGGCAACCAACATTCCCCCACACAATCTGACGGAAATATTAGATGCCTGTATTGCATTGATTGCTGATCCGGAATTGAGCATCGATAGTTTAATGGAAATCGTACCTGGGCCAGACTTTCCTACCGCTGCCATCATTAATGGCCGCGCAGGTATCATTGATGGATATCGGACCGGTCGTGGTCGGGTTGTAATTCGTGCACGCACTGAAATTGAAACGGAAGAAGACACTGGTCGTCAGGCCATCATCATCAATGAGCTGCCTTACCAGGTAAATAAGGCACGATTAGTTGAACGCATTGCTGAACTGGTGCGTGAAAAGAAATTAGAAGGAATTTCCGGTTTACGTGATGAGTC
>CAMAYX010000084.1 GCA_945862405.1 Legionella genomosp. 1 | reverse complement strand
GAATTAAATTCTTCTGATTGTCTATTTATCGATCCGCTTTCTTCTTGTGCCATTTTGTTGATTTCCTTACCACCCTCACGACATTAAATTTACCTTATTTTTGTCTCACTGTCGCTGGCACAGAGGGAAGCCTCAAAGAAGAAGAATTTGTACTTGTTGATGATGAAGGTTTATTTGATGTCGATGAAATTGATGAGAGTGAACTTGCAAGACCAACTGTTGTACTGCCTAATAAAGCCGACGTTAATGCTACTGCAATAGAGAATCAGAAACAAATCAAAACAGGTTTGGAGGAGATTCGTCATGAGATTACAGGTGAAAATGAAGACGATTTAGACGAATTTGTTTTTGTGAAGTAATATTACCCGACCCAGGCTTTTTGCAGCCTGGGTTGCCACTGTAATTACTCCAAGAAGTTAACCGCCAAGACTAATAGAATTATAGCCCCTAATAAGTTGAACACTGGTCCCATGTTGGCCGGCGCCAATTTACCCAAATACATCCCAAGAACACTTGATATGAATGCCCAGGCGCCAATCGAAATTATAAAGGGAAGCAAAGGTTTTGCAGAAAGTCCTAGCCCAAAACCTACTGCTAACGCATCCATACTGGTGGCAACAGCAACTGTACACAAGGTTAGCAAACCGTGAGATTCTTTGTTTTGCGACTTGGTGGAATCTCGTAGTACAAGCAAACCCTCATACCCCATGTGCAAGGCAACACCACTTAAAGCAATAAATGCAATCCAATGGTTATATATTTTCAAATATGAATACAGTTTGGCGCCAGTATAAGCCCCAGCAAAAGTGAATAATGCCTCTGCACCTCCGGATAAAAACGCAAATAATATTCTAGCCTTAATGGTATGCCGTCGAAATCCCATGGCTATCGCAGCTGAAAATGAGTCTGCGCTCAACACCATACCAATGACCATCACTTCCCAAAAATTCATGAACTAGACACCCATCGCTAAGCTATTTACCTTGATGCTCCATATGCTTACAATCACAACATATTACGAAGCATTGGATTACTCATGTTAAAACATACCATTTTGATCATTTTAATAATTGTGTTGGTAAGTGTTTCTTTAGCACTCTTTAACTAATCTACAAAAAACATTGATCATTTCTAGTTGCGCAATATTTTGTGCATTAGCATTTAATAAACTTGGGCTATAAACAACAATCGCCAAGCATTTTGCTCGCGAGATTGCAACGTTTAAGCGATTTCTTTCAAATAAAAATTTTACACCACGTGCGGACTCTTGAGCATCACTAGCGCACATACTTAAAATCACAACGGGAGCTTCCTGTCCCTGGAATTTGTCAACACTGCCCACTTTTGCGTGCTCCCCCAAGGCTTGCTGTAATTTATTTACCTGATGATTGTAGGGGGCTACAAACAATATATCGCTCCATTCGATAAAGCGCTCTGTTCCATCTTTTGTAGTAAATACCCTACCAATCAGCTGATGTGCAAGTATCATAATTTGCTCCACCTCTTCATCACTGGCTTGTGTATTTCCCTCATGAGAAACAGGTACTGGGATGATACCCGCCTCTTTATTCACTACCCCCTGATAATCATTAGGTATTCGTATGCATTGACGATCATTCTCAGGGGCTGATGCCAATTTTCCTTCATAAATTGCATCACTGATAAAGTGATTAACTGCCGAATGCATACGATAGGTCGTGCCAAGAAATACCCCCATAGTATCTGCGATGGTCGGGGTTGTGTGTAACAAATAGTCTAGAATTGACAACCCCCGCTGCCTTCAGGGTGACTGCCCTGTGAAGGCTGTCCTAACTGCATTTGATCACCCATCAATACAATGTTGTTCGTTGACCGGCTCATAGCAATTAAATTGGCAACACTCACCTGTCCTGCTTCATCAATAAAAAGATAATCAAAAGCATTAGCCAGGTCTTTATGCGCAAATCCCCACGCCGTGGTTCCTATAACGCAGCTTGGTTGCACATGGGCCGCGATGTCTTTATTTTTATAGATATCTATACCTAATGGCGATAACGCTTCATCAGTGTCCTTAGTACAGGCAAAATAGGCATCAATACCCTCCTTCTTGCAATATTGAACAACATTCATGAGTAAATGATTAATAGCTTTATGACTATTTGATGAAATGCCAATTTTTTTTCCTTGCTTTAGCAGATCAGCAATCAAATGTTTTGCTGTATACGTTTTACCAGATCCTGGCGGCCCCTGAATCGTTAAATAACTGTTGTCTAAAGAACGTACTGCTTTAATAACTTCTAACAGTCGTAAAGCAGGATCATGACTAGTCGCTATTGGGCGACCTGATTCATGACCTATAATTCGCGGGGGAATACGCATTATGAAATCATAAATAGCGTTATCCGCTAACAACCCTCGTTCAAACCGCTGTACTTGTTCGACTATAGCTTCTGGAATGGGATCAACAGGAATGTTTTCATCTGGAATCAAGCTTATTACATCATCTAATGATTCTCCTGCTTGCAGTGCAATGACGCCCTCTGCAAGCCGCGAATATTCCTTAATGTGAGTCACAGAGAAATTTTTTCCATCAGGACGCTCTTTGCCCAGAACAAAGTATTTTTCGCAAGTTCCTTTAAATTCTTGGTTTGAATCAAATTTGTATTCGTATACTAGATTCCTTGCTTTTGGACTGGGTTTAAATGGAGGTTTCTCACTACGAACACAATGTGCTAAGCAATCAATATCATTCATTAACTCTTCATCGCTTTGCCCCATACGATCAAACAAACGCCAATACATGGGCTTTTTTTCACGTCGGTGAAACTCTAACGACCATGCCAGTAAGGATGTCACTCGCGCAATTTCCTTTGAATCCGTCTGTGCCGCTTTCTGCAACAAATTATCGCGCAACCGCACTTGCTCCGAAATTTCGTCTTGCACATCAGATTCTATAATCTCTGTTTTTCCAAGGTACGAAATACCGTGTTCCTTTTGCCTTAATCGCAACCAATCCACTAACTCCTGAGTTGAATTGCAATCATCAATATTGTAGTCACGTATAGCATGTAATATTTTAGATATTTCCCAGGTGTCTCCGTCTGGATGTTCGCGCCATTGCTCATAGACCACCACTGAATCTCCACCAGAGCCAACTTCTGTAGAACGCTTTTCTCGATAAAGATGTTCCACATTTTTAATTGAATAACGCGGCTCACCTAACAATAGACAACCTTTGATGATCTTGTATAAATCTACAAAAACCTCATTTCGCAAAAGCTGATCTATTTCATGTTCACAAATACCGTATCGCCCCATCAATTTACGACAGGCCGCAATTTCATAGTTAGCATAATGATAAATATGCATTTGAGGATCTTGTAACCAGCGTGCATAAACCCACTCAATAAATGCTTTGAATAAGGCTTTTTCTTGCATTTCATCGTGGGCCCAAAAATCCTTGTATTCCCTCACCCCATGGTCGGTAAAATAAGCAACACCCCATAAATACTCCAACCCTCCTTCCTCTAAGGGAAAACCTTCTATATCAAAATATATATCCAGAGGTGAACTTGGAGGCAACAAAGACAAGCCTACTTTTTTCCGCGGGTCATGGGGCAAAATTTGATATAGGGGAATCTCTTTCCCATTACTTTCTTTTTGAATTTTAGCCTGAGCTTTTAACCGAGAAACCACATCAGAGTGCAAGCCTTTAATAAGTCCACACTCTTTTTCGACCAATGCCAACATTGTATTAATGCCCGCTTTGTTCAATTTATTAACTTGGCTGTTTGTAATTGTTGCGATTTGACATAGGTGATCCGCATTTTTTAGTAACTCGTCGGCATGCTTAGACCAGTGCCCCCAACTACGTGAATTTGCAGGACTGGGTTTATTTTGCATTGAAAAATCAAGATGGGCTTGTAAAAAACGATGTTTTAAATGTTGGTAATAATAAAAGTAATCACGAGTAGCATGGTGGATAGGTTCGCCATGCCCTAGCACAACAACTACCTTTTCCGGTCTACGCTCTTGTATAGTTTCTAGCATTTCAGCATAACAACACAGTTGAATTAGAAAACTAGACTTGACGGTTTTTGCCAACTTGGTGTCCCAAACTTCATAATGAAAAGGACCAAAACGACTTTTACCCTCCACCTTAACCAAAAAATCTGCATAACCTTTGAACGGAGATGATGACAATGCAGCTTGGTAAATAATGTCTGCACCTGTTCGCATTGCTGCAAGCGTATCCTCGAAAGGACATTTATGTTTGGAAATAGAAATGACATTTAAACCATGTTTTTGAAATGAATTTAAGATACTACGTTCATGCTCAATACCTTTATGCTGTAGTACGGTCATTAACTCATCACGTTCATCTGCTAAAGACCGTAAGTCAGGTTGAATAGCTGCAGCATGCTCCATCCAAGAAGCAAATGGACTCTCCATAAATAAAGTTAAGTCCAACGGGGAATAAATTATTCTATTTGAATCAATATACACGCGAGCTTTCCGAGCTTTTTGTTTATTATGCAATAGTTGTGTTCTCAGTTCTATTTAATTACAGTAGAACAAACAACCATGACGAACTCTGATTAGATAAAGGTTGCTTTGCAAAGAAGCCAAAATCGTGAAGTACAAACAGGACGCCACATCCCTCCGTTAGAACTCGAATCTAGAATGAGAGACTTACAAGCTCTAATTCCTAAGTATCACGATTTGGCCTATATGATGCACACCATAGCTAATAATTTGCCGAACAAGGACTTGAAATGATGAAAATTCACTCGAAATCCACCAGATTAAGTTTTTGCTTTATGATGTTCATGTTCATCAACTCGCTCTATGCTGACGATACCAATCCTCCACTCACATCCATACTGCCAGCGGTACCAGCCCCTATCATTAACTTACCCAACACCTACAGCAGCGAGGACAAAGCTTATAGCCTTAAATACCCTGAAAACTGGAGTTACACGCAACAATCTCCAAGATATGTAACGTTTCATGGTGTGCAAGGAACAGCCTCAGTAAGTCTGCAGACTGCTAATTTTGAAGATCTACCTAAGTTATTGGATTTTATGAAATTTAATAGTCAAAATCGTAACGATCTAACGGACAGTTTCTTTCTACAAGGTATGTTTAATAATTTACGAATACTGCAAGCAGGACCATTTAATTATAAGTCATCAGATCATGTGAATTTGCCTGGTTACTTCTTTACCGCTCTCTATGATGGCGAACATGGTCCCGGGACATTATGGACTATCATGGTTGCCAGACCACAACAACCAAATTATATAATATTCGCATTTTATGCCAGCCGAGAAGACTATAAAACCTATTTAGCAACGGCTAAAGAAATGTATTTATCATTACAAGTAACGTCAGGCTATCCAATAAAAGTAATGAACCCTGGATTTAGAAAGCAACTCAATGGAGATTATCAATGAATAAAATAACCCCTTTACTACTAGGCTTAAGCCTGTCGTTAGGAAGTTTATCAACGCAAGCTGAAACTGCGATCATCAAAACCTCTGAAGGTACGATTACATGCAAGTTGTTCAGTAAAGAGGCACCCAATACAGTAGCAAACTTTGTTGGCCTGGCCACTGGAACTAAAGAGTTCAAAGATCCTAAAACCGATCAAATGGTAAAGCGCGCTTTTTATAACAATTTAACATTCCATCGTGTTATCCCAGGCTTTATGATTCAGGGTGGCGATCCTTTAGGAAACGGAACTGGTGGTCCTGGGTTTCAGTTTAATAATGAGAATACGAACGTTAGTTTTGATAAGGCAGGTGTTTTAGCCATGGCAAATGCCGGCCCTAACACTAATGGCAGCCAATTTTTTATAACGGTAGCCCCTCAGAAATCTTTACAAGGCAGTTACAACGTTTTCGGACAAGTAACTTCAGGACAAGAAGTTGCCGATAAGATAAGCCAGCTTCCAAGAGATGCCGATGATAAACCCACAACGCCAGTAGTTATTGAAAGCATCACCATTCAGCCGTAGCGCTTAGAAATGATTTACCGGGTCTTAATTTACTCAAGATTAAGGCCCTTTAAAAATGCATGCCTACCATGAACATTTATTGACCAAACTTTAATCCTACACCATCGTGCCTACTCTTGCAATTATACAATTATCTCTGTTGTAGAAATTGGTATACCCACACTTTTTTTTGCTAAGCTTAGTATGGTTAATTCTAAAATTCCCTAACATAAAACAAGAGAGTTCCAGATGAAACGAACATCGCTTTACATAGCCATCGCTATAGCCGTTTTTTTTATGCTGTGCTATGCATTATTGGCCTTATTAGGAACCTCTGGACAAACCATGTTTGGCAGCGCTGGATCGCAGACTTCTTACGATCGAGCCGCTGCAGTTCCTGCTGCAATGGCGCCTCAGCAACAAGCCCCTGCCGAAAATGTAGTGCGGCGTATGATCATCCGCAATGCAGATTTAACCATGCAAGTTAATAATATTCCTCAGTCCCTGCAGGCAATCTCTAGCTTTACCGAAAAATCAGGGGGATATGTTGTTCATTCTAATGTAAATCAAGACCCGTACAACAATAATAATACTACCGCCGCAATTAGTATCAGAGTACCCGCTGAAGGCTTAAACAACGCATTACAGCAGTTGAAATCCATGGCTTATAGAGTTATACAGGAGTCAATCAGTGGCGAAGATATTACCCAGCAGTATGTAGACCTAGAGGGCCAATTAGGAAATTTGCAACAATCCAAGAAGCAGCTTGAGAAAATAATGTCGGGAGCTACCAATACCGAAGATATTCTTAAGGTACAACAAAGGCTAAGCGATACTCAAGGACAGATTGACGTACTCCAAGGCCAGATAAAATACTATAAAGAGTCAGTGGCGTTTTCTTTAATTTCCATTAATTTGACCATGAACCCTACGATTGAAGAAAAATCTCAAAGTCAGTGGAAAATTACAGAAGTATTCAAAAGCTCATTTATTAATTTAATGAATGGCGTACGTGACTTTACCTATAGTGTGATTCAAATCATCGTATATTTTCTGCCCATGGCCTTATTATGGGCTTTATTTGCTTTTGTAATTTATTGGATAGGTAGATTTTTTTATTCTTTATTTAAAAGGTAATTCGTTCTTCATGTCATTCCGGCGCGGCGGGAATGACACGAGGAGGATTTGTTCACGGATTTACTTTTTTAGGCTTTTTGGCAAAAAACTCTAAAAACTGAGTGTGTTTGGTAACTATGATTCTTTTCTACTAAAGCCAAGTCCAAGATTTTAAACTGAGCAGTTTGTAAAACTTCCTCTAATTCTTCCGCTTGGTAATAGGCCACGAATTTTTTAATATTTCCTTCATAACGTACGTCTTGCTCTAGTACTTCACCTCTGCCCTCTTTCAAGGTTAGATAAAATATGCCTTCGTCTTTCAAAATGGCATGAATCTTATTGAATACCATGGGTAGCGTATTTTTAGAAATATGACCTAATGAACATGCTGCCCAAACTCCATTAAAGGAAGATGCTGAGAAATCCATCGCTTCAATGTCCATTAATTGAAAACTTGCTAATGGCGCGGTTTGCTGCGCAATGTCTACTAAATTTTTACTAAAATCAATTCCGAGTACGGATGCCCCCATTTCGGTAAACAATTTCGCATCCCTTCCTGATCCACAGCCAATATCAATAATGCTTGCATTGCTTGGCATCAATTTTAGAAATTTTTCAATAGAAGCAATGGGCGCCAGACCCGCAACATTATCTGCAAACTGATTGGAGGTTACTTGATAACTTTCCTTGGTAATATTTTTCACATCAATACTATGCATTATGAATTCCTAAAAGTGATTTAAAGTAATAGTACAAAAGCTCATCTGTACAAGCAACTCAATATATTTTTAATACCATCAGGATTTACGAAAAACTCATCAAAACAGAATGATTCTGTAGCTCATTGATAAGATAGTTTTTAAGCAAAGGTAATTTTTTATGAAAAACTACTAGATTGGTATCTTCTTCGTCCGACTGGAATCTATCAATTTACAATATATAAGTTGCAACCATTGGTGCATGTCTTCACCGCCCACAGCTGATTCACCACTCCAATTGTTTTTAGTCCATAAATATATTTCTAAACACTTCATTTGGAACTGTTTATGGAAGCTGCCGAGATCGATGCTTGCGGACGGCATGATGGATAAATAACCATCAATATAATATTCAATCTTATCCTGCCAAGTAAGCTCGTCATGGACAATGGTATTAAAAAATGGTCGGACGAAATCCTCCATAAATAAGAATACTTCCTTTTCCTGTCGGATCATCTCAATCCATTCTTAGTTCACAGATTGGATTGGGGCACAGATTGGCACATCATGGGTAAAGAGATGATGTTGATAGGCAATGGCGGCTTGCAATTCATGTTTATTGCGCAAACTCTCATGTGTTAAGCGCAAGTAGTAGCCTTTCCCATTTTGCTCAAAGCGATACACTAAGTTAATACCTTCGTTTACTAAGCACAAAGAGTTAAGGGAGCCACCCCATAGCTTCACTGCATCTTCCAGGGTTTTGGATTTATCCATGCGCTTTAATATTTCATTCCAGATGATGACTCGCAAGAACATGTTCTAATTGGTCAAAATTAAGTATAAGTTGATGCGGTAAGGCCTTCATTAATCTAGAACTAGAGTTAAATCCCCAACCTACAGCAATTGATTGAATTTGAGCGGCGTGTGCTGCCTCAATATCCCTTACCTCATCACCTATATAGTAAGTACTTTCCAGCAAAAGATTTTTCTGCCGTATTATTTTTTTCAGAACTCTCTTTTTGCCGAAGAGCGGGTGCTCACAGGAAATAAAATCGAATAAGTGGGTAAGCTTGTATTTATCTAAAATAAATTCTACCGTTTGATAGGAATTGCTGCTGATCAAACCAACATGATGCTTTTTATCATTCAAAGAACTTAAAATAGTTTGCCACTCTGGAAACACATTCACTTGATCCGCATACCCTATGCTCATTTTCCTTATTTTTTTAACAAATGACGCAATACGCCAAAATGGTATCCCTATGTACTTTAATACTTCACGAGCATGCAGCTCTTTAAGCATGAGTAATTCAGTACTTGTTAATTGCTTGCATCCGAGATAATCGGAATGATTTAGCAAAATGCGGCATGCAAGCGAAAAGCTATCAGCAATTGTGCCATCGAAATCGAAAATATAAGCGCTCATAATTCATTATACATTGGCTGAGGTTTCAAGCTGAGATAAAATTCGAAAAATAATACCTTCAATTGCTTCTATGACCCAACTAGTCCTATTTAATAAACCTTACAACGTTGTTTCACAATTCAGCGGAGACCCTGTTGAAGAAACCCTGGCCGCATATATTAAGATGCCAGGATTTTATGCTGCCGGACGCTTGGATAAAAACAGCGAGGGTCTTTTATTATTAACAAATGACGGAGCATTAAGCCATCTATTAACCAGTCCTAAATTTAATAAAAAGAAAAACTATTGGGTACAGGTGGAGGGAGTACCAACGGAAGACTCATTGCAACCGCTGAGAAAAGGTTTGAAGCTGAGGAATGTTTCTTTCCGCCCCGCCCAAGTATCGCTTATCAACGAGCCATTATTGTGGCGACGTAATCCACCAATTCGTGAGCGCAAAAATATCCCTACAAGTTGGTTAGAAATTATTTTACAAGAAGGGAAAAACCATCAAGTAAGGAAAATGACAGCAGCAGTTGGATATCCCACCTTGCGCTTAGTTCGACACAAAATAGCGGAGTGGGAGTTAGGCGCTTTGCAACCCGGGGATTATAAATTGATTGATTATAAGGACTTACCATCAAAATAAGACATTGGTAAGTGTTGGCTGCTTTAAATCAAATTCAGTAACGTATTTAACCTTTTGGCAATGGCACGATCGGTAGTATCTCATGTACATATCCTTTCAAAGTCACAAAGATTATTGCTTTAC
>CAMAYX010000083.1 GCA_945862405.1 Legionella genomosp. 1 | reverse complement strand
TTGGTCGAAAAATTTTGCTGTTCTGCGTTCCGTTGCTCACATACTTCAATGTATGCTCCGCTACGGTACTCGAACAGCAAAATTTTTCGACGCAAGATAGCGAATTGTCCCTAAACACTGGCTTGGTCGCAAACCATATTTTTCTTCGTTTCGTTGCTCGCTTGCATACTCCTAATGTGCTCGAACATCAAGTTTTTACAACTTAAGCTGGCGAATTATCTCAACAAACCCTAATATATCTTGAAGTCAAGAGCATTTTTTTATAGAATGTGGCACTTTGTTAAACCAGGACAGCCGAAAGCGGTTAGTTGGAGAATTGTTATGTATGCGGTAATTAAAACAGGCGGTAAGCAGTATCGCGTTAAAGAAGGCGACGTGCTTAAAATTGAACAGTTGACCGCTGAGGTTGGCAGCAGCGTTGATTTTTCAGAAGTATTAATGATCACCGATGGTGATAAAATCACATGTGGAAGCCCTTTTATTGCGAAAGCAGTTGTAACAGCTGAAGTGATTGAACATGGTCGTCACAAAAAAATTAAAATTATTAAATTCCGTCGACGTAAACACCATATGAAACGTATGGGTCATCGACAGAACTATACTCAGATTAAAATTACTGCAATTGGTAAGAAATAAATTTTTAACAACCTGTTCTTTATATTAGAATGTTTTACAGGTTATTGAGGACATCGAAATGGCACATAAAAAAGCTGGTGGTAGTACGCGTAATGGACGCGATTCAAATCCAAAGTTTCTGGGCGTAAAACGTTACGGCGGACAATTAGTGAATGCAGGTGAAATTCTAGTTCGTCAACGTGGAACACGCTTCCATGCAGGTGAAGGCGTAGGTTTAGGCCGAGATCACACCTTGTATGCTTTAGTAACTGGTACTGTTCAATTCAAAACAAAAGGCATCAAAACACGCCAATACGTTTCAATCGATCCAGTTGCTCTAGAACAACAAGACGCTTAATTCAAGCTGTTTTCAAAATCAGAACTGTCCTTTTATAGTAGCCTGGTTGCTTGCAACCAGGACATCTTGCAAAAACTCCTGGTTGCAAGCAACCAGCCTGCATCACTAATCGAGTTATCACCATGCGATTCGTCGACGAAGTCATCATTAAAGTAGCAGCCGGCAATGGCGGTCCAGGTTGTCTTAGCTTTCGCCGAGAAAAATTTATTCCTCGCGGAGGTCCGGACGGTGGTGATGGTGGAGACGGCGGCAGTGTGTTCCTTAAAGCTAACCCCGACTTAAATACCTTAATCGATTTTCGCTATCAGCGATCGTTTAAAGCACAAAACGGCCAAGGCGGTATGGGCGGGAACTGTGCTGGAAAAAAAGGTGAACATTTGATGATTGAAGTTCCTGCAGGAACTTTAGTATACGATTTGGAAACTGAAGAGTTATTGGGCGATATTCAAAGCGCCGGTGAGAAATTACTAGTAGCTCAAGGCGGCTTCCACGGTATAGGAAATGCTCGTTACAAAAGCAGTATTAACCGCTCCCCGCGGCAAACCAGTCCTGGAACACAGGGAGAAAGCCGTCAATTGCGACTTGAATTACGAGTGTTAGCTGATGTTGGCTTGTTAGGTTTACCCAATGCCGGTAAATCAACATTAATACGTGCAGTTTCAAGTGCAAAACCTAAGGTTGCTGATTATCCCTTTACTACATTACATCCTAATTTAGGGGTTGTACGCGTTGAGAATCATAAGAGCTTTGTAATGGCTGATATTCCTGGCTTAATCGAGGGAGCATCTGACGGAGCGGGCTTAGGGCATCAGTTTTTAAGACATTTATCACGAACTTGTGTACTGCTGCATGTTATCGATGCTGCTCCTATGGATGGCAGTGATCCTTTGGAAAGCGCTAAAGTAATTATTGACGAACTTGCTGCTTATGATGAGAGTTTGTTGGATAAACCTCGTTGGTTAGTTCTAAATAAAATGGACATGTTAGCCGATGAATCTGCGCGTAACGAAGTGATAGCGCACCTTAAAAAGGGTTTGAAATGGAAAGATAAAATATTTCCGATCTCAGCCATTGCAGGACAAGGTACGCAACAATTGTGTTATGAGCTAATGCAGTTGATCGATGAGATGAAAGAGACGGAAGCTTAACCATTCAGCAGCATACTCAACAACAAGCGGGCTGCGGAATGGTAATTGAAAGGTTTCACTACCCTCCTGCTGATCATTTTTATACTTAATTGTAATGCTAACCTGGCTAGAAAATTCGTCTTTCCAATATGCCTCAAGACCTGAGATATAAAACTTTATTCTACAATCATCTTTATCGTAAAAATGCAAAACATGGTGCGTTTCAGGTTTATGTAATAAGGTTTGTAGCACTCCACCAGTAACATTATCAATGATGACCACAGACTCACTCATATTTCGGAGTTTATCACGTAATCGTGTTGAAGCTTTGTGCTCAGGCGGCGATATGATGTAAGAAGCAACCAAAGGGTCCACAACTGCTTTTACTTTAGCTTCATCATGTTGTTCACAACGTACTTTAAATTCCACATACGGCATCTCTAGACGATATCCAGTTTCACAATCTAGATGCTGTAACGCATCATCTAAGATCTGCGCTATTTCGCCTTCTGGCACCCCAAATAAACGCCATTTATAGATTTTCTTAGTAGAGTGCTGTGTCTTATTTAGCAACGGTAAAACATGCTGCTGAAACATCGGTAAACACTCTCGTGGAGGCCCCGGCAATAAAACATAGATGTGTTCTTCGTGGATGTAATAACATCCCATAGCGGTACCAAAGGGATTTGGCAGAATTACAGCCTGCGTTGGGAACAGTGCTTGTTGACGATTTCCTGCATTCATCTCTAGACCGGCACGATTTAAGCGGTTTTCAATGTGCATCGAAGCTTCAGGGAATTCAACTAGCTCTTTGTCCAAGCAATGCGCCAATGCAAATCGAGTTCTATCATCTGAAGTAGGACCTAAACCGCCAATTAAAATAATAATATTATGCTGTGCGCGTAAAAAATTAAGCCCGTGGATAATATCCTGTTCGCGGTCAGAACAAGATAGCTGCATTCCTAATGGCAAACCATCTGAACATAAGATATGGGCTATATTGTGTGCGTTTGTATTTAAGGTATCACCGTGAATGATTTCATCACCCGTTGCTAAAATCGCTATTGTCATTTTGAAGATTCCAAAGGAATATTACCCACTGTTTGTATGTGTTCCAGACCCTGAATAAACCTAATTCCCCAAAGGGCAATCACTGGATTGTTGCCCATGAGAAAACGAGCATCCACCAAAATCAATGGATTAGTTGATGCCGTAATAATATATCCATCTGAGAACCAAGAAAACACCTTAAAATCGCACCATTGTTGCCCAATAGACGTTACAAAATAGCTTGTGCACAAGCAGCGCCTAAAGCAGCATGGGTAATCGGATCCATCGCTATTTTTCCTCTGCTATTTGAAGACTGGCTAAAAGATCGTTTTCCTCAAGATGTAATTGCAGCAGATCATTAATTTGTTGTTTTACTTTTGTTACATCACGAGTTTTTGCCCAAAGAACTAATTTCAATTCAATGCCTGCATCAATAAATTGTTGCACCATAACTTCTGGCGCAGGGTCCTTCAGAACTTCTGCTATCTCTTCGGCGCAAGAGCGTAATATTTCTTTAACTTCTCCGATTTTAGCTTTGTGTGAAAACGGAATAATCACTTCTAGTTTGCGGGTTTTATAATAACTTGTGTTGGTGATTTCCGATTTCATAATGGTTTCATTGGGAATTCGGATCAACGTATTATCAGCAGCTCTAATTTTGGTAGATAGCAAATCAATTGCCTCTACTGTGCCAGAAAAATTTTTAACAATAATTGCATCACCAATTCGAAATGGTCTTTCAAATAATAAAAAAAACCCGCTGATTAAATTAGAGGCCGCTGTTTGTGAAGCAAATCCTAAAGCCACAGTCAGTAAACCAGCTGTTCCTAATAGAACGTTCATTTTGAAACCAAGCTCTTGCAAGGCCGAAATGATAAAAACTAGTAAAAGCCCATAGTAGACGAGCCGCTTGAGTAACATGCTTTGATGACGGGAAAATCGCTTACTCAAAGCGCGTTCCATTAATGCGCTCACTCGCTTAGCGACGATAAGGCCGAGTATGAGCAAACCTGCTGCATACAGCATGTGCAACCAACCAATTCTAACCAATAAATCCATGGTTAATCACCAGAAAAAAAACCCCGCATCATACGGGGTTTTTGGTAAAACTGGACTCAAATTATTCTTGTGGTTGAGTCGTAGTTGTAGTAGTTGTGCTTTCAGCTGGTTTAGCAGTTGCATCATCAGCTTTTTGTGGTTGTACGGTTGTAGTAGTTTGGTTGACTTCTGGTTGTTTTGGCTTATCTTCTCCGCAAGCAGAAAGAACTAAAGCCATTAATCCGGCTGCTGTCAACATGACCAACTGTTTCATCTTCTTCTCCCTATTATTTTTTTAATTAGTTTCCCCAGTAACAAGTCTAGCAAAAATTTGCATAATGTGAAGGAGTTACCGGTTATTATTTGCCTTCAATAGTAAATTAAAACCAGTTTCCTTACAAAAATCCTCATTTACTGACTTGTGAGGGTTCATTTGCTAGAATCGAACCCATTTAACCCTATCCCTAGCATAATGTCTACTACTCACACCCCTATGATGCAGCAATACTTGCGAATAAAAGCGGAATATCCGGATATGTTGTTACTTTATCGCATGGGAGATTTTTATGAGTTATTTTTCGAAGATGCCAAACGAGCAGCGCAAATTCTAGATTTAACATTAACCCATCGCGGTCAATCCGCAGGTAAGCCAATACCAATGGCTGGGGTGCCTTATCATGCGTTAGAAAACTACCTGGCCCGTTTGGTAAAAAAAGGGGAATCTGCAGCCATATGCGAACAAATGGCTGAATCATCTCCAATCAAAGGGCCTATGGACCGGCAAGTTACCCGCATTATTACGCCAGGAACAATAACCGATGAAGCTCTCTTGGAAGCAAAATCAGACAATTTACTGCTCGCCGTCTTCCATCACAAACACTATGGTTTGGCCTGGGTGGACCTAAGTGGAGGCCGTTTCCATCTTTCTCAATTGGAAAATGAAGCTCAATTGCATGCAGCCATTACTCGTTTACAACCCGCAGAGATTTTAATTTCAGAATCATTGTCCTTAAAGCTCAAATTTGATGATAACTATTTGCTTAAAATCCGGCCAATTTGGGAGTTCGACGCTAAACAAGCCAATGAATTACTATGGGAACAATTTAAAACCAGAGCAATAAGCAGTGTTGATAAAGAATTTGATGTGGCCATAACCGCTGCGGGTGCTTTATTACATTACTTAAAAATCACTCAACGCCAGAAAATGCCCCATTTGAACTCGATTACCTTAGAACATGATCGAGAATATTTACATCTTGATGCAGCTACTCAGCGTCATTTAGAGCTTTTTCAAAATACGAATGGCCGTCAGGAGAATCATGTATTAGCCGTTCTTGATCGCACTTCGTGCTCAATGGGCAGCCGTCTATTAAAACGTTGGTTAACCCGTCCAATTCGTTCTCATGCCATCATTAAAGCAAGGCAAGAGGCCATAGGTCAGCTTATCGCCCAGCAGAACTATGGACATTTTTCTTCTTTGTTGAAACAAATTTCTGATATGGAGCGCATTACTACACGGATTGCCTTAAAATCTGCGCGTCCGCGTGACTTGATCCAACTACGAGATACCTTGGCCTTATTACCAAACATTAAAGAGATAGCCGCCTCCTGCAATACTAGTTTGCTTGCGGCATTAAATCAGCAGATAGCGCCCCTTCCCCATTTATACCAATTATTAAAAGATGCATTGGTTGAAAATCCACCCATGCTCATTCGAGATGGAGGTGTCATCGCCACAGGCTTTGATGAGGAGTTAGATGATTTACGTGAGCTGAGTGAACAAGCCACGGAAAAATTATTGCAGTTAGAAGAGGATGAAAAACGTCGTTCGGGATTGCCTACGTTAAAGTTTGGTTATAACCGTGTCCATGGGTATTACATTGAATTATCCAGACTGCATGCAGAAAAAGTTCCAACTTATTTTCAACGTAAACAAACTCTGAAAAATGTTGAGCGCTATATCACGCCAGAGCTGAAAACCTTTGAAGAAAAAGTTTTAACGGCAAAAGTAAAATCCCTTGCGCGCGAAAAATGGCTTTACGAACATTTGCTGGAAGAACTCCAACCGGAACTCAGCCACCTGCAACAAACTTCACATGCACTCGCTGAATTGGATGTTTTGGCCACCCTAGCCGAACGCGCGCATTCATTGCATTGGAACTGTCCAGAGTTAAACAATGCTCCTGGCATTGAAATCAAAGCAGGCAAACATCCGGTAATAGCGCAAATTTTAAAAGAAAAATTCATTGCCAATGATTTAAATCTTACACCTCAACAAGGAATGTTGTTGATTACCGGACCGAATATGGGAGGAAAATCTACCTACATGCGGCAAAACGCTCTCATCGTTTTACTTGCTCATATAGGAAGTTATGTGCCGGTAGACCACGCACGTATCGGTCCCATTGATCAAATATTCACGCGCATTGGCGCTAGTGATGATTTATCTTCTGGCCGTTCTACGTTTATGGTGGAAATGACGGAAACTGCCCACATCTTGCGAAATGCAACCCAAGAGAGTCTTATATTAATCGATGAAATCGGGCGTGGAACCAGCACCTATGATGGCATGTCCTTAGCTTACGCCTGCTGTATCTACCTGGCTCAAACCATTAAAGCGTGCACACTATTCTCTACGCATTATTTTGAATTAACCCAATTACCTGACGAGGTTTCAGCCATGCGCAATGTGCACTTGGAGGCGGCTTTGACCGACAGCGGCATTGTATTTCTCTATCAGGTTAAAGAGGGTCCTGCTAGCCGTAGTTATGGATTAGAAGTTGCAGCTCTTGCAGGTCTTCCAAAACCGGTTTTGCAAGAAGCCAGAGAACAATTGCAACGAGTGCAACATCATATACCGCAAACAAAACCCACCCCTGCCGTGCAAATTAATCCGTTACATCAAGAATTAAAACGGGTGGATGTGGACAATTTGACTCCTCGTGAAGCTTTGGAGCTTGTGTATCGTTTAAAGTCTCTAGTGATTGCAGAGCATCCTCTTGTTGAGGAAAGATGAAGATATCCAAGATACTGCAACACGCAAGAGTCTTTAGTAGGCTTCTTATTTTAATTGCTTGTCTGCAGTTATTAGGGGCAAAGGAAGTTACTCCAAACTATAAAATTAATGGCATAAGCGGTGACCCACTGCTGAATGTGCAGTTTCGCCTTAACGAGTTGTACCAACATACACCTATTAATAAAGAATCCCCTACATCCTTGCAGGAGCAAATTGGCAAAGCCTTGAGCCCCTATGGCTATTTTCGCGCTAAAATTGCAATCGCTTATACCGCTACAGGGGTTTTGATCGACATAGATCCTGGCCCGCAAATGCACATCGCTTCGCTTCGAGCTGAAGTAATTGGCGAGGGGAATAACAATCAAGAAATCCTAAAAACTTTGCATGAATTACCGATTCACGCAGGTGACTCCTTTAACAATAAATTATACACCGACGCCAAAGACGACCTGTTCAGCAGTGCGGAGCGCCAAGGCTTTTTACATGCAAATTTCCAAAAAGCCGAAATACGTATCAATTTAGATAGTTACCGTGCTGATGTGGTATTAGTTTTTGACACTGGTCCGCAATATTATTTCGGTCAACTTCATTTTGACCCCACCTATATTTCGCCCGAATTATTGAATCGCTACGTTCCTTTTAAAATGGGAGAAGCTTATTCAACGGATCAAATTCTGGCATTTAATAATAATCTATCGGCGAGTGGATATTTCAAATCAGTTGTTGTGAAACCGCAAATTGACGATCAACATGACGTACCAATTTACGTTCATACGCAAAAAGCGCACCGCATTAATTATTCTTACAGCTTAGGTTACGGAACCGATACCGGGCCGCGAGGCCGTGTAGGTATGTCAGTTAGTCCTGTCAATCGCTGGGGTCATAAATTTAATGCTATTGCCCAAGGCTCCATGAATGAAAACGCAGTACTAGCGCAATACTTAATACCTGGCCGCAATCCAGTCACAGATAAATACAATATTAATGGCAGTCTTACCAATTTAAACTATAGCAGTGGTTATAGTAACTCCGCTCTCATATCCGTAGGCCAGCAACATGTGGTGAGCAATTTTCAACGAGCTATTTCCCTAAACGGCCTAAGTGAGCGCTATCGTTACACGGATGAATCTAAAAATACGAAATCCCTATTGTTTCCTAAAGCCAATTTCACCTGGCGCAAAGTAAGCGACCAATTATTTTCTCCTACAGGTTATAATTTTACCTTATCCGGATTAGTAGCGAACAAAGCCCTTCTTTCGGAAGTGAGTTTGGCTCAAGCAACTCTAGACGCCAAAGTAGCCATTACCGTGGAGCCTTTGCGGACTAGATTTTATGTTCATGGCATTCAAGGAATAACCCAAATTGATGATATTAATAATCTCCCCCTTTCGCTAGCCATGCTGTTAGGTGGTTCAGAGAACTTAAAAGGGTATACTTATGATTCTATTGGCCCTGGAAAAAGCTTAACGTTTATTGGCTTTGAAATTCAAAAAGAAACGTTTAAAAAATGGTACCTTACCGCTTCGTATGATAGCGGTGATGTTTATAATCCTGCAGTGCGCAACTTCAAACATGATGTAGGATTGGGTCTCATGTGGGTATCACCCATTGGCCCTATTAAAGTGGGCGTAGCTCAGGCAGTAAACAATGATTTATCAAGAGTAAAAGACCGTAATCCTAAGCTAGTCGTCAACATGGGGCCCGATATTTAATGAAAATCATTCGCTCAATAATTTTCAAAGTATCTTTGCTCTTAGTTTTATTATTAAGTATGGTGATTTTTTTATTAACCACGGCTCCGGGTTTCTATACTTTGGTTAAATTGGTGAATTTAAAACTGCCGGGCACGCTGCACGTTAATCAGTTTCAAGGGCGTTTTATTGACAAGCTGCAGTTTGAGGAAATTACCTATGATGATGACAACATTCGTTATCAACTCACGAATGTAAAACTGCGGTGGAAACCCATTCAATTTTTATGGAATAAGTTGTCGATTGATGCTTTAACTGCCGACAAAATCTTAGTGCAAGTAAAAAAGGCACCCACCACAGTAGAAAAAACAACTACCATAGAATATGCCCCTCCTGCTCTGCCTTTTGAGCTTTCACTTAAGCGGCTATCGGTTAAGCTATTGGAAATAAGGCAAATGGAGGTCAACGAACAATTTTCCAATATTCGTATCAGCAGTGTATTTAACAGGGGACAGTGGGAAATCCATCGCCTAGGTCTTAACTATGGAACTTGGCGATTCGCAGCAAAAGGTAGTGTGCAAGCTGCGCGTCCTTATACTGCTAACGCCGACTTCAACGTATCAACCTTAGCAAACACGGCCATGGATGTGCACAGCAAACTCCATTTGCAAGGTAATATGCAACTTTATACGTTGCAAGGCAAAGTATGGGGACCTGCAAATGGAACCATCAATGGCTACTTTAAAAATGGCACTGATCTGTTGTTAACAACCGAATGGACAAATGGCATGTGGCCTAGTAAGCCGCCATATAGTTTACAAAGTTCAGCAGGAACTCTAAGTGTAAAAGGCACATTTAAAAACTTGCTTCTTGAAGCGAATGCATCTCTACAAACACCTATTAATGGTCATCTTAAAGCACAAGCAAACTGGGTTGATGGTCAGCAGCTGACGGTAAATACAGTGCTGAGTTCAGAATATGGTGAGGCAAAAGCTACCTTTAATTTCAATGAATTGAAACATCCCAAGTACCAAGGTGAATTGTCTGCAGCACATATTACTATTAAAAACGATCAGCTCACTTTAAGCGATCTTGCACTTGCGGCAAAGTTTCAAGGAGACTCATTCGCCGCCCCC
>CAMAYX010000082.1 GCA_945862405.1 Legionella genomosp. 1 | reverse complement strand
TTACAAAGGGAGAGCGCGGATCATTAGGTACCGTATTTTTGTTAACGGTAATGTTAGCCTCACCCAACGCAGCATCCGCTTCTTTGCCAGTGATCTCAGTGTGCAATAGGCTTACCAACATCAGATGATTTTCTGTTCCCCCAGAAACTATAGGATAACCTTTAGCTTGCAACACCTTAGCCATGGTTTTGGCATTGGAAATCACTTGTTGTTGATATGTTTTAAACTCAGGCCGTAATGCTTCTGCTAAAGCTACCGCTTTCGCCGCAATTACATGCATTAAGGGTCCACCTTGAGTTCCCGGAAATAATGCAGAATTTAGTTTCTTTTCAATTTCTTCATTATGACGAGCAAGAATCATCCCTCCACGGGGGCCTCGCAGAGTTTTATGGGTTGTAGTCGTCACGACATCTGCGTAAGGGAGCGGACTGGGGTATACCCCTGCGGCAATTAAACCGGCAACATGAGCCATATCCACTAACAAATAGGCACCAATTTTATCCGCCACTTCTCGAAATCTTGCCCAATCGACTACTTGAGAATAAGCAGAGAATCCAGCAACAATTAATTTTGGTTTTTGGCTTAACGCCATAGATTCCATCGCATCATAATCAATAAGACCTGTGCTTGGATCAACGCCATACTGACTCGCTCGATAGATTTTTCCGGAAAAATTAACACTTGAACCATGCGTTAAATGCCCGCCGTGAGGTAATGACTGACCTAGAATAAGATCACCAGGATTCAGCAAAGCTAACATTGCAGCTGCATTGGCTTGCGAGCCTGAATGGGGTTGCACGTTGGCATAATCCGCGGCAAACAATTTTTTGGCTCTGGCAATAGCCAAAGTTTCCGCAACATCTACAAATTCACACCCCCCGTAATATCGTTTCCCGGGGTATCCTTCTGCGTATTTATTTGTCAGAACTGAGCCTTGGGCAGCAAGAACTCGTGGGCTAGCATAGTTTTCTGAGGCGATTAATTCTATATGATCTTCTTGGCGTTGCTTTTCATGCTCAATAGCCTGCCATAATTCATCATCAAATCCAGCAATCGTATAACTGTTATCATACATAGATAACTCCTTGAAATGATGGTGGCGAATGATTCAGACGGAATCGCCTGAATCATTGAATCAGCTATTTAACAATCAGATCATTACGAACGGTGTTAACGCCTGGTGTTGCAGAAGCGATTGCTTCAGCTTTTTTCTTGATTGAGGCTTTACCTACAAAACCGCTCAATTGTACTTCGTCTTTAAATGTTTTTACTTGTATTTCAAAGCCATCCGCGCCCAATTTGTCAACTAAACGAGCCTTGACTTTGGTGGTTACGGCAGAGCTGTCTAAATACTGACCTGTGCTTTCATGACTAGGATTACCTGCACAAGCAATAATAACAAAAGTTACGAATGCAACTAGAAGCAGTCGGAGTATCCTTACCATTATTTCTCCTTATAATTAAAAAAACCAAGAGTACCATACTGTTATTAACTAGTCATTCTCATATATAACAACATCAGAACCATTAGATGCTACTACAACTTTTTCTTGGCTGCCATGGCCATATACATTGCTGGCCAGGCTGGAATGACCGTGAACGTTTGACTGTGCTCCAGCACTATGAGGTTCTATCGCTGCAACAATAACTTCATTGGTCATTGAACGAGCGCCGTTAACCGCAGGAACTATGTGTTGTGGGGTTTGGGCAGCAACAATAACTACATCTTTGGTCATGGTTTGTGCTTGCGCCACATGTTGCTTGTGTTTTTCAGAAGCAACTTTTGTAGCAGAATTTGTAACATGTTCAACTTTTGAAAGCGGAGAAGCAGGTTGTTTTTTATTATTATTATTTTCTGAACTGCAAGCCATTAAAATTAAAGGAAGTGTTAGGAAAATAAATATACGTTTCATAGATCCTCGATGGTTAGTTAAAAAAAAATAAGCCAGATGAAGTTTAACTGCACCTGGCTTTTTAGAACAGAACTTACTTCTGAGTAACTTTGACCTTAGTTTGATCTGCGTAGTTATCCGTATAAATAGTCGTACCGCCGTAAGTATAAGCACTGTATATATTATACCAAAATAGCAAACCTTCGATATCAATGGACAAATACATTCCAGGATCACAAGCGCCATGATAGTACAATGAGATGTAGTGTGTTTCGCCGGGATAAGCTATGAAGGTTTGTAAACGTTGACCATCATTATAACGACCGCTTACTCTGATTCTATCATGCATATTCAAGTTCATGATTTCAATTTCGCAGAATCCAGCAGTTTGTGCTCCTTTCTTAAGTGGTTGAGCTTGTTTTTGCTCAGCATTAGAAGTTGTTTCTGGGTGTACATGACGATTATTACCGGCGTAAGCTGAAGATAAAAAAGCCAAAAAGCATACAAACAACAGTGGTTTAAATTTCATAATTGTCCCTAGAAATAATGGAAGACAAATGGTAACAAAGTCTTCAATTTAGTCAATGGGTTTTTTATCTAAACATGAAAATAGAGCAATTAATCAGCAATTTAACATTATTTTTTTATATTTTTACCTATGCCCAATGCTGAAATATTGGTATATTTAGCCAAATTCGTTCCCCGTCTTAATATCTCATTTCGTGAAATGGGTGAGGAAAGCTAATCAATATGGAAGATCATAAACCTAAATTAAAAAAGCGGATGACCATCATGATAATTGCATTGGCAATTGTTTTTGGGGGTATTATCGGTTGGAACGTGCTTAAGGGCATTATGATGAAGCGATTTTTTGCCCATTATAAAGTACCCGCTGTCACCGTCGCCTCGGTAACTGCAAAACAGCAAGAGTGGGAGCCTGTTATTCCCACGGTCGGAAACTTTGTGGCCATTAGTGGTGTGGACGTCAATACAGAAGCAGCAGGAAATGTTGTTGAGATTAACTTCGACTCCGGACAGTACATCCAAAAGGACAAGCCATTAATTCGAATTGATGACAGCATTGAACAAGCCACTTTAAAATTTAATCAGTCTGAGTTGTCATTGCAGCAAATCAATTACCAGCGACAAGCTGATCTGTTCAAACGCGGAGCCACATCCACTTCTACCGTGGATGAAGCCAAAGCTAAATTGTTACAAGCCCAAGCAAATGTCGAGAAAATTCAAGCTCAAATTAATCAAAAACACATAACAGCACCTTTTTCTGGACAGCTGGGGATACGACAAGTAAACCTTGGTCAGTACATATCTCCAGGACAAACTTCGATTGTTACTTTGCAATCTATGGATCCACTTTACCTTGAATTTTATCTGCCGGAACATTTGTTAAAACGCATTCATTTGAATCAAAGCTTAGTGTTTAGTGTTGAACAGAATCCAGGCCTTTTGTTCGAAGGGAAAATTACCGCAATCAACTCTAAAGTAGATGTAAATACACATAACGTATTAGTTCAGGCAACTATACCTAACTGCCCGTCTAAACAACTTGCCTTATCAACGAAAACAGCACTGTTTACTGTAAAAACTGATCCTTTTAACAATAAGAAGATCATCTCCTGTAGTACGGATACCAACACAAAAAACAGCATTGAATCGTTCAATTTCATACCTGGGATGTTTGCTAGTATTGAAGTTGAGCAGCCTGTTATACCTAATGTGGTTGTGTTACCAAGCACCTCCATTTCCTACAGTTTGTATGGAAACTCTGTCTACATCATTGAGAAGAACAAAGAGGAAGAAAAAGATCCTGATGGCAAAGAAATTCTGGTGGTTAAACGAGTATTTGTCACCACAGGCGATGAACAAGGTAATTACATTGTAATTAAAGACGGCATTAAAGCTGGTCAAGTTGTAGTCAGCTCTGGTGAGCTGAAATTAGAGGACGGTACGCGGGTTGTCATTAATAACGATGTGCAATTAAAAGATGTGGCAGACCCCGATCAGTTAGGCGAATAAACAAAGACTAGCTCAGGATATTACATGAAATTTACGGATTTATTTATAAAACGTCCCGTGCTTGCAACGGTTGTAAGTCTTTTGATTTTGCTGTTCGGGATCAATTCGATAATGAGTATTCAAGTGCGCCAGTATCCGCGTATGGACAATACGGTTATTACGGTCACTACAGCCTATCCGGGCGCCGATGCTAATCTCATAGCCGGATTCATTACAACGCCCATGGAGGCAGCGGTTGCAAGTGCTGAAGGTATTGATTATATGACCTCATCCAGCGTACAAGGGGTCAGTACGATTACGTTGAACATTAAGCTCAACTTTGATCCGCAGGTTGCATTCACGGATGTTATGAGTAAAGTTCAACAGACCTTAAATCAATTACCTCCCGAAGCGCAGCAACCGGTTATCGTCAAAAGTTCAGATACGTCTACAGCCTTGTTGTACATCAGTCTTGATAGTAACGACATGACGGCACAACAGATTACTGACTACGCAACTCGTGTGGTGCAACCGCAAATTGAAACGGTAGACGGTGTGGCCAAAGCGGAGCTCTTAGGAGCACAAACGTATTCTATGAGGATATTCCTCGATCCGATTAAAATGGCGGCTTTAAACGTGTCACCGGCTGATGTTTTTACCGTTTTGTCCAATAATAACTTTCTTACTGCTGCGGGTAATACTAAGGGTGAGTACGTTGCCATCAACATCACCGCCAAAACAAATTTAAATAATGAGGAAGGATTTAGACAGTTGATCGTCCGCAGCGATAAAAATTCGATCATTCGCTTAAAAGATATTGCTAAAGTTATGCTAGGTTCACAAAATTACGATACCTCGGTTACCTTTGACGGAAAAAAAGCAGTATTTATCGGAATCACACCTACACCTACCGCCAACCCACTTACGGTTATTAATGATGTGCGCAAGATTTTCCCATCCGTACAAAAGCAATTTCCGCCATCGCTCACCGGAATGATTGTATATGATGCTACCGATTTTATTCGCGCATCCATTAAAGAAGTAGTTCTTACCATTGGTGAAGCCGCAATGATTGTAATTGTGGTTATTTTTCTCTTCTTAGGCTCAATGCGTTCAGTTTTTATTCCTGTTGTTACTATTCCGCTTTCTTTAATCGGGGTTAGTACACTCATGCTCTTTTTGGGATATTCGATTAATTTACTGACTTTATTGGCGTTTGTACTAGCCATTGGTTTGGTAGTCGATGATGCTATCGTGGTAGTTGAAAACATTCACCGGCATATTGAAGAAGGTAAGTCTCCATTTGACGCCGCAATTATAGGGGCTAGAGAGATTGCGACCCCAGTAATTGCAATGACCATTACTCTGGCAGCGGTGTACGCCCCTATTGGGTTTATGGAGGGATTAACAGGCGCCCTATTTAAAGAGTTTGCTTTTACATTAGCCTGTGCGGTTGTGATCTCGGGTATTATCGCATTAACCCTATCGCCGATGATGTGTTCTAAAATCTTGTCAGCGGAAGCGAGCAACGGCAAATTTGTGCGCTTTTTGGATGACATATTTTCCCGCTTAAAAGTACGTTATCAACGTGCATTGCACGGCTTGCTGAATACGCCTTCTATCATTTTGCTATTTGCTGCTGTCGTTCTATTTGTTTTACCTTATTTATACAGTAACACAGCCCAAGAAACTGCTCCGGAAGAAGACCAAGGATTTTTCTTTGTTGTAGGCACTGCACCCCAATATGCGACACTGAACTATATCGAGGCGTTTACCAAACCCTTTAATGCCATCTACAAAAGTTTCCCCGAAACAGCGCATTATTTTACCATCAACCAAAGTCAGCCCATGTCTGGTATGGTGTTGAAGCCTTGGGATGAACGCAAAAGTCAATTTGGTATAAAGAAACCACTGCAAGATAAATTAAATGACATCGCCGGATTGAAAACGTTTGCGGTAATCCCCCCCCCCCTTCCAGGCGGCGGCAGTGGAACGCCTATCCAGTTTGTTATTAAAACAACAAATGATTTCCAAAGTTTGTATGAAGTATCAACCTCGCTGCTCAACAAAGCAAAAAGCAGTGGGCTATTCATTTACTCTGATAACAGTCTTCGATTTAATCAGCCGGAAATTGAGCTGCAAATCAACCGCTCTAAGGCCGCTGATTTAGGCTTGGACATGAGACAAATCGGCAGCAGCTTAACCAGCGCACTATCAGGCGGCTATGTTAACTTTTTCGACTTGCAAGGACGTAGTTATCAAGTAATTCCTCAATTGGATCGTAAATACCGTCTTAGCCCAGAACAGTTGGGACAAATTTATGTAAAAACACCTAGCGGGAATATGGTGCCACTATCCACGATAGTCTCTCCCGTTGGAAAAACTCAGCCCAATGCCTTATCGCATTTCCAGCAAATGAACTCCGCTACCATACAGGGGGTTATGATGCCAGGCACAACATTAGGCCAAGGTTTAGCCTATCTGGAAGAACAAGCCAAAGATATTTTGCCCAAAGGTTTCACGTATGATTATGGCGGGCAATCACGACAATTCGTGCAAGAAGGTAGTACCTTATTATTTGCCTTCTTTTTGGCAATCATAGTGATATTTTTGGTTCTTTCTGCACAGTATGAAAGTTTTAGAGATCCGTTGATCATTCTCATTAGCGTGCCTATGTCCATCTGTGGTGCATTAATACCACTTAACCTTGGTGCCGCAAGCATTAATATTTATACTCAAGTTGGTCTGATCACTCTAATTGGTTTGATCAGTAAACACGGTATATTGATTGTAGACTTTGCTAATCACCTCCAACGGGAAAAGAAGTTGGATCGTAGAGCTGCAGTGGAAGAAGCAGCAGCAATTCGTCTTCGTCCCATTTTGATGACAACAGCTGCAATGGTATTTGGTGTGCTCCCGTTGTTAATTGCATCTGGCGCTGGCGCAGTTAGCCGTTTTGACATAGGTCTTGTAATTTCCATGGGTTTATTAATTGGTACCTCCTTTACCTTGTTCGTAGTACCCACCATGTACTCTTACTTAGCAGCAGACCATCGCCATGACGCAGAAAAACAGTATGATGTAAGTCACGCTGATCCAGAGATTGATGCACATTAACTTCCGTAGCCTGGTTGCTTGCAACCAGGCATTTTCTCAGCATTTAAGTCTGCCTATTCCTTTTGCGATATGATAAAATCCCACCTTTTCATTGAAAATGAGTACCCCAATGGATAAAACTTATTCTCCTCAGGCCATCGAAGAATCCACATATCAACGATGGGAAAACCATAACTATTTTGCGCCAATTGGTGATGCCAAAAATTTTTGCATCATGTTGCCGCCACCCAATGTAACTGGAAGCTTACACATGGGGCATGGTTTCCAACATACTCTAATTGATGCTGTCATTCGCTATCAACGTATGCAAGGAAATCGCACCTTGTGGCAGCCCGGGACAGACCACGCAGGTATTTCTACCCAGCTGATTGTTGAAAGGCAATTGGACAAACAAGGATTATCGCGCAAAGACATGACGAGAGAAGATTTCGTCGACCGTGTTTGGCAATGGAAAGAGAAGTCCGGGGGCCTAATTACCAGTCAAATGCGCCGCATTGGTTCATCGCCGGATTGGTCAAGAGAGCGCTTTACCATGGACGAAGGGCTCTCAGCTGCAGTCCAAAAAGTATTTGTTCAATTGTACGACGAAGGTTTGATTTATCGCGGCACACGCCTGGTAAATTGGGATCCCAAATTAGGAACGGCCATTTCCGACCTTGAAGTTATTTCTGAGGAAGAAGACGGCAGCTTATGGCATATACGCTATCCATTAGTTGATTCTGATGAATCGGTAGTAATTGCCACCACCCGCCCTGAAACCTTGTTAGGAGATACTGCAATTGCGGTGCATCCAGAGGATCCTCGGTATAAGCACCTCATTGGTCAACAAGCTCATTTACCGCTATGCGATCGCACCATACCTATCATTGCGGATGACTATGTAGAACCAGAATTCGGCAGTGGCTGCGTAAAAATTACGCCTGCACATGATTTCAATGATCATGAGTTGGGCAAACGCCATAATCTGCCATTGATCAATATTTTAACTAAGAAAGCTACGATCAATAAAAACGCGCCAATTCCCTATCAAGGAATGGACCGATTTGTTGCACGCGAACAAATTGTTAAAGATTTAGAGAGCGCCAACTTCTTAGTTAAAGTAGAACCACACAAATTAAAAGTACCTAGAGGCGAAAAATCAAACGTGGTTATTGAGCCTTTACTAACCGATCAATGGTATGTAAAAACCAAACCATTGGCTAAACCCGCCATCGAAGCAGTTCAAAAAGGAGAGATCCGCTTTGTTCCTGAAAATTGGAGCAAAACTTACTTTCAGTGGATGGAAAATATTGAAGATTGGTGCATTAGCCGTCAACTTTGGTGGGGGCATCGTATACCTGCGTGGTATGACAATCAAGGACATGTTTATGTCGGCTATAGTGAAAATGATGTGCGTTTTAAACACAAATTAGATGACACCGTTTCACTTAAACAAGATGAAGATGTGCTAGATACTTGGTTTTCCTCAGCGCTGTGGCCCTTTTCTACCCTTGGGTGGCCCGAACGCACACAGGAACTGGAAGATTTTTACCCTACTTCTGTACTCTTTACCGGCTTCGACATCATTTTCTTTTGGGTCGCACGCATGATCATGATGAGCTTAAAATTCATGGGTAAAGTCCCTTTTAAAGAGGTGATCATCACCGGTTTAATTTGCGACAGCGAAGGCAAGAAGATGTCAAAGTCTAAGGGTAACGTCTTAGATCCTATTGATATTATTGACGGTATTGAGCTGGATGCCTTATTGGCAAAACGCACCGACAATCTTATGTTAAATTCTGTGCGCGACAAAATCGCCAAAGCAACACGCAAACAATTTCCTGAGGGAATAGCAGCCTTCGGAACCGATGCCTTACGCTTTACGTTCTGCTCAATCGCATCTACTGCGAGAACCGTACGTTTTGATTTAGGCCGTGTAGAAGGTTATCGCAATTTCTGTAATAAACTGTGGAATGCAGCACGCTATGTGATGATGAGTACGGATGAAGAACGTATTGATTTTGGTGACGGCGCTTTTCAGTATAATCCAGCCGACCAATGGATTTTGTCGCGACTACAAAAAACCATAGAATCCGTGCATCAATATTATGCAAGTTATCGTTTTGATTTAATGGCCAATGCATTGTATGAATTTGTTTGGCATGAGTATTGCGACTGGTATTTAGAATTGTCAAAACCGGTTCTGTACGATGAGCAAGCTCTAGCAGCTAAAAAACGCGCCACTAGAAGTACGCTCATTCACGTATTGGATCAGGTTCTCAGGTTACTACACCCTATAATGCCATTTATCACCGAAGAAATTTGGCAGAAAATCACTAAATTAACCGGCGAGAATGGTGAAACCATCATGCTAAGTCAGTTTCCCCAGGTCCAACCTGACTTGATTAATGAGTCCATTGAACAAGAATTAGATTGGCTAAAAGATGTTATTCAGGCAATACGTACCATTCGTAGCGAAATGGCAATTAGCCCAGCTAAATTTATTCCGCTATTCTTGCGTAATGTCAGTCCTGATCTGCAAGAGCGTGTGCAAAAATACACGCCTACGCTGATGTCATTAGCCAAAATAACGGAAATCCGAACGCTAGCTCATGATGCTGAAATTCCACTTTCAGCATCAGCGGTAGTTCAAGAACTTGAATTACTAATTCCCATGGCCGGCTTAATTGATAAAGAAGCAGAGCTGCAACGCTTACAAAAAGAAATTGCGAAGCTTGATAAGGACATTCAACTGGCGCAAGGTAAATTAACCAATCCTAAATTTACTGACAAAGCACCAGCCGACATTATCGAAAAAGAGCAAGACAAGTTGAGCCAAGCACAATCCACTAAAGAGAAAATGCTGCAACATCAAACTGCTATTGAAAGTCTATAGATATAATGCATCACCTCGTTGCTAGTTTGTAACGGATAAAATTTTGATTTTCCCATCTTTCTATTTTTTATCAGGATATGCCGTAGCCTATTTTTTGATTCGTTAATTTTTTGCACTTATGTCATAGAATTAGAC
>CAMAYX010000081.1 GCA_945862405.1 Legionella genomosp. 1 | reverse complement strand
CAAAAAATTCAAAATGTTACCGTTAAAATAGCAATGGTAGGTAAATATATTGAATTAAATGACGCCTACAAATCCATCAATGAAGCTTTACATCACGCGGGCATTCATACGCAGGCTAAAGTTGATATCGTTTATATCGATGCTGAACTTATCGAAAAACATGGCCCAGGATTGCTGGAAGGCATAGATGCTATTTTAATTCCAGGAGGTTTCGGAACTCGTGGTATTGAAGGGAAAATTCAATCCATCAAATACGCTAGAGAAAATAAAGTTCCGTTTTTAGGTATTTGCTTGGGAATGCAAACTGCAATTATTGAATTTGCCCGTAATGTTGTTGGGTTAAAAGATGCAAATTCAACAGAGTTTAACAAAGAAACAACGCATCCTGTTATTGCGCTCATTAGCGAATGGATGGAATCGGATGGTAAATATAATTACCGAACTGAAAACGGCGACCTAGGTGGAACTATGCGTCTGGGTGCCCAAATGTGTAAGTTAGAACAGAATTCTTTAGCTCATGAAGTCTATGGTAAGCGACAAATTGTTGAGCGCCATCGTCATCGCTATGAAGTCAACAATCGATTTTTGGATTCATTAATTGAGCATGGACTGGTTATTTCAGGCCGCTCCGCTGATGATACCTTGGTTGAAATGGTAGAAATTCCTGACCATCCATGGTTTTTGGCCTGTCAGTTCCATCCTGAATTTACATCTACCCCAAGGGATAGCCACCCATTATTTAAGCAGTTTGTATTAGCCGCACAGCAATACCATAAAGAGGATAAATCATGAAATTATGTAATTTTGAAGCAGGTATAGATTCTCCTTTATTTTTAATTGCTGGACCTTGTGTCATTGAAAGTGAAGAGTTGGCTCTAGAAACGGCTGGCTATCTTAAGGAAATTTGCACGCAACTTTCCTTGCCATTTATCTATAAATCTTCCTTTGACAAAGCAAATCGCTCTTCCATCAACAGTTACCGTGGACCTGGGTTTGAAAAGGGTTTGATGATTCTTGAAAAAGTTAAATCACAAATACAAGTACCTGTATTAACGGATGTACATGAAGATACACCGTTATTAGAAGTGGCTAGTGTTGTTGACGTATTACAAACCCCCGCATTTTTGTGCAGACAAACCAACTTTATTCAAAAAGTTGCAGCTACCAAAAAACCTGTGAACATTAAAAAAGGGCAATTTCTGTCGCCTTGGGAAATGAAGCATGTGGTTGCTAAAGCCAAAGCCTGTGGAAACGACAATATTATGGTGTGTGAGCGTGGGGTTAGTTTTGGTTACAACAATTTGGTTTCTGACATGCGCTCGTTAATGATCATGAGGGATACAGGTTGTCCTGTAGTATTTGATGCTACTCATTCAGTACAATTGCCCGGAGGCAACAATGGCTCTACGGGTGGCCAACGTGAGTTTATTCCGGTCTTGGCAAGAGCCGCAGTTGCCGCTGGAATCGCTGGTATTTTCATGGAAACTCATCCTAAACCTGATGAGGCACTGAGCGATGGACCAAACAGCTGGCCTTTGGCAAAAATGAAAGCCTTGCTGCAAAGTTTATTAGACATTGACAAAGTATTTAAAAGCCAAGAAGAAATTTTGTAAGGTTTGAAAGTTTATCGAGATTGTAAATAGGGGGGAATAATCTTTGGCGGAGAGACAGGGATTCGAACCCTGGGAAGGTTGCCCTTCAACGGTTTTCAAGACCGCCGCAATCGACCACTCTGCCATCTCTCCGAGGCGAATACTATCGCAATAGCTTGGTGTTTGCAACCAGGCTGGGCAAGAAAATTAAGAATAAATTTGAATAAAAGGGCACGTATGCGCGAACATGCAATTGATGCAGTAATTACTTGGGTAGATGGTTATGATCCAAAACATCAACAAAAGCTACAAAATTATCTAGCTTCCATAGGTAATCCTAAAGCTCTAGGGGCAGCTCCGACTCGTTTTAATCAATTAGGCGAAATAGATTACTGTGTTCGTTCATTGCTGCATTTCGCACCATGGCTGCGCAAAATTTTCATCGTAACCGATGCACAAATACCAGCAATTATTAATGATCTGCAAGGGACAAAATTAGCGAAAAAAGTTCAAGTTATTGATCATAAAGAAATATTCTATGGATTTGAACAGCATTTACCTTCCTTTAATAGCTTATCCATTGAGTCAGTATTATGGCGTATACCTGATTTAGCCGAGCATTTTATATATTTAAATGACGATTGTTTTTTAGTGGCTCCACTCCAGCCTAAAGATTTTATTCGTAAAGATAAATTAGTATTACGTGGAAGATGGCGTAATTTTCTCCATAGAAAATTACAAAATAGAATTAAATCCGTATTTTCAAGGAAGCCTATCGCTCCATCTTTAGATTTACATCGCCGTATACAAGAAAATGCAGCTCAACTATTAGGTTTTAATTCCAAATTTTTTCATTTACCTCATTGCCCCTTTATTTTGCAAAAACAAACGTTTGCAAACTATTTTAACCGTGCCCCTGATTCGTTAGCACGTAACGTGAGTCATCCACTACGTGAATTGCATCAATTTTGGTCGGTGTCACTGGCAATTCATTTGGAAATTATGACAAAAAATTATGAATTGGAGCGTGATGATCGTTCAATTGCTATAAACCCTGCATGCCATTCTCTTAATAAGATACAAAAGCGATTGAGTAGTGCTCCAAAAAATACAGCATTTGTATGCATGCAAAGCCTTGATGCAGGTGATGAAGAGACTCAGCGATGGCTATTTAATTGGCTTGATCAAAAAATACCGGCGTTAGACTCTATATCCTCTACATAAACTATAAATTTAATCTAGGTTTTACTAAATCTCGATGCATTTTTTAGAATACATCGATATACTTTTTGTTTTGTAAATGCCTGGGTTTTGCATGGCCAAATTTAATAATTCTAATAAAATAGCCTTGGCCTTCATCCTGCCTCAACTCATTATTACGATCCTATTTTTCCTCTGGCCAGCAGCAAGCGCAATATGGCAATCATTATTTTTTAGTGATGCCTTTGGTTTGCATAATAGTTTTGCTGGACTGCAGAATTTTATCGATTTATTTTCCAGTTCGGATTATGGAAAATCGCTCATGATTACCATCATACTGGCTCTGTCAGTCACTATAATCACCATGAGTCTGGGTTTGTTCATGGCAGTGTTAGTAAACACCTGCAAGAAAGGTAGACGCGTTTATAAATCCTTACTGTTATGGCCTTATGCGGTAGCTCCTGCTGTTGCTGCAATTCTATGGAAATTTCTTTTTCATCCCAGCCTTGGATGGTTTACAGAACTATGCGCTTGGTTTGGAATTAACTTTAATTATGTAATTAATAGCAAACAGGCCTTGCTAGCGGTAATCTTCACCGCAAGTTGGCAGCAATTCAGTTACAATTTTTTGTTTTTTTTCGCTGCTCTAAAACTAATACCTTCAACATTAATTGACGCCGCAAAAATTGACGGGGCATCATCTTGGCGAAGATTTTGGGGAATTATTTTCCCACTTTTGTCGCCTACTACGTTTTTTCTTTTGATTATGAATTTGATTTATTCATTTTTTGATACATTTGGGATTATTCATGTCATTACTAACGGTGGCCCAGAATATGGTACAACCACTTTAATATACAAAGTATATGAAGATGGCTTCGTTAACATGGACCCCGGGAGCTCCTCAGCACAATCAGTAATTTTAATGATCATGGTGGTGATTTTAACCCTACTGCAATTCAGATATTTAGAAAGAAGGGTTCACTATCAATGAAATTTACGGGACGTTGCACAGTGCACCTTATTTTATGGATTTTCATCGGTGTATTGTTTTTGCCAATATATTTAGCGATAGTTGCTGCAAGCCATGAGACTACTGCTATGGTGCATTACCCCTTACCGCATTTTCCTGGGAATCAGTTATGGCTCAATATCAAAACTGTATTCAGTAAGGGATTCTCTGCTACAGGTGGGGAGCCGATTGGACGTATGCTTTTAAATAGTTTGATAATGGCTTCCTGTATCGCTTTTGGAAAAGTAGCTCTCGCGATTACCTCTGCTTTTGCATTGGTATATTTTAATTTTCCTTTGAAACGACTTTGCTTTGCCTTAATTTTTTTAACCATGATGTTGCCGGTTGAAGTTCGCATTGTACCCACGTTCCAAGTAGTTGCTTATTTTGACTGGCTTAATTCCTTCTCCGGATTGACATTGCCGCTAATGGTTTCAGCAACTGCAACATTTTTGTTTCGTCAATTTTTTAAAACCTTATCGAATGAACTTGTAGATGCTGCAAAATTAGATGGGGCAAGTGCGTTTAGATTTTTTGTAGATATACTAATACCTTTGAGCAAATCACAAATTGCGGCTCTCTTCATCATCATGTTTATTTACGGTTGGAATCAATATCTCTGGCCATTGATAATCACTTCTGACAGTAATATGGCTACCATTGTCATGGGAATTAGACATTTAGCAGGTGTTGCAGATCAAGTTCCACAATGGAATTACATCATGACAGCGGCATTAGTGGCATTACTACCTCCCTGTTTGATAGTTGTAGTCTTGCAACGTTGGTTTGAACAAGGATTAAAAGAATAATGGCAACGGTAAACTTGATTGATGTCAGTAAGTTTTATGATGGACATCTAATCTTAGATAAGATTTCACTAAACATTGAAAAAGGGGAGTTTGTTGCTGTTGTCGGCCCATCTGGCAGCGGTAAATCTACTTTATTGCGCTTGGTAGCAGGCCTTGACGACCTAAGCAGTGGCACTATCCAGATTAATGACGAATGCGTTAATAAAACACCACCGTCAAAACGTAATATGGCCATGGTGTTTCAAAATTATGCGTTGTACCCTCATATGACTGTGTATGCCAATATAGCTTATGGGCTTAAATTGCGGCGCATGAATAAGGAAAACATCCGCCAGCGTGTAAATGAGGTTGCTACTCTTTTACAAATCCAAGATTATTTGCATAGAAAACCCAGAGAACTCTCAGGCGGACAACGTCAAAGAGTTGCAATGGGTAGAGCAATGGTTCGTTCTCCGGCGGTTTTCTTATTTGATGAACCCTTATCGAATTTAGACGCAAAACTTAGAACAGAAATGCGCCATGAAATCAAAAAATTGCATCAGCAATTGAAAACAACTTGCTTGTACGTTACTCACGATCAAATAGAAGCTATGACACTTGCAGATAAAGTGGTTGTCTTACAGAAAGGGCGTATAGAGCAAATTGGAACTCCACAAGAACTATATCAGCGTCCAAATAGTTTGTTTGTTGGAGCTTTTATTGGCCATTATCCTATGAATTTTATTCCAGGGATAATTGATGTTGCGCAAAGCAAAATTGTTACCGTGCTGGGGCTTGAAATGCCGTTACCCGCCAATCTCCAAGGGGCTTATAAAGAGGTAGTTATTGGCATTCGTCCTGAACATATGGAGCAAGCAAACGAGAGTGATTCTAATAGTTTTATGACAAATATCGAGTTTATAGATGATATGGGCTCCGATAAGTTACTACAACTAGAAACTATTACAGGAAAATTGCGATTATCGGTGAGATTGTTCCATAATGCTGTTATTAATGATAAGCGTATGTTTTTAAAAATTAATCTTCGCAAGGCCAGCATATTTTGCCAAAATAGCGGAATACGTATAGGGGAGTGGAATGAGTAAAAAGAAGGCTAAACAAGAACTGCGCAAGGTCGATCAATCCCATTATAATGTTTGGCAAACACTTTACATGGCTTTGTATTCTTCCAAGTTATACATTGATGTATCCAAGCGCTGGAAGGGCTTTGGCATCCTCTATGTATTTTTGTTGTTAGCGCTAGCAGCAATACCTTTGTCTACCAGAGTTATCATTGATTATGCCCATTATTTTGATCAAGAAATCATTTATCCCTTGGAAAGCTTACCACCGCTTTATATTCAAAAAGGGCAGGTAAAACTTGAGAAAAAAATAGAAAGCACAAACCCTTATCTCGTTAAAAATAGTCAAGGTAAAACGGTTGCCATTATTGATACTACTGGTGCAATGAAGGAAATTGATAAGAAAAAATACCCTGATCTGAGCATCCTTATTACTAAAAATGAATTACATGTGAGCGTCAAACAGCCACAATTATTCTTCACCCAGGATAGACCATCTACAGCGACCGATCTTGTTCAATCTTTCAACAAAGATGATAATGAGGTGTTCATTGGAAAGGACTGGGTACAAACCAGTGGCATGGTTCAATTGAAATGGGTGCCAATGCTATTGGTATATCCCATAATTGTAATGTTTTTCTTTGTGATTTATTACTCTTTATTCTTGATATTAGCCTTTTTAGGGCAAGTATTTGCCAAAGTGTTTTTTGACATGAGATTGTATTACAAGCAAGCGTGCCGGATTTTCGCCGTTGCGGCAACGGGGCAAGTGTACTTCTTTTTTCTTATGATGACGACGGGAAATCTTTTCACCGGTTTAGGATTAGTATACGTGGCCATTATGACGGTTTATTTTAGCTATGCGATTGTTAGTATTAAACGCGGGAGCAATAAAATGGTGCTCTCATGAAGCCCATTTTACATTTTGCACATGGGAACGGATTTCCGTCTCCTTGTTATCGTCAATTGTTAAAAAACTTGCAAAATGATTTCCAATGTATTTACATCGATAGAGTAGGGCACACCACGGAATATCCGGTTACCGATAATTGGCATCACTTAGTAGATGAGGTGATTAACAGCATTAAAACACAAGCTGGCTCAGAGCCAGTCATTGCAGTTGGACACTCTCTTGGTGGCGTTTTAAGCTTTCGCGCAGCCATAGAATGCTCTGAGTTATTTAAATGTTTGATATTGCTGGATTCGCCAGTCATCGGTCGGTTTAAATCTAGAGTTATTCGAGTTTCCAAAATGTTAGGTATGATCGATCACGTTACGCCTGCCTTTAGAACTCGTGGTAGACGCCAATCTTGGTGCACACGGGAACAAGCAATTACCTATTTACGTACGCGCAAGTTATTCAAGCACTTTACGGATGCTGCAATTGCTGACTATATTGATTATGGAATGGAACAAAATGATAAAGGTTATACTTTACGATTTAACCGACAAATTGAATATCAAATTTATCGCACCATACCCCACATACTCCATGAATATGAGGGGCAGCTCAAAGTACCCACAGGCCTGATTTATGGAAGCCGAAGCAATGTAATTGACTGGTTGGATCTATCTTATATGAAAAAGCATTACCATATTAAGATGTATCCGGTTCGCGGATCACATATGTTTCCTATGGAGCATCCAGTAGATGCGGCGAAATTAATTTTGAAAGCAGTAGATAATTTACTAGGAGGTATCACATGTTAACTGGTCTAATCATCCTGGCTGTCCTCGGTGCTGCAGGTCTATTGCTGGTTAATCAAGCCTCCATAGCTGTTTGGACGATCAGCTACGGTGTTTTGGGAGCGCTATGGATAAAATATGGCACGCCAGGAATCTTTTCACAGTTTTTATTATTGGCTTTTTTTGTAGGTTTGGTGTTTTGCTCGATAACACCGTTACGTAGAAAATTTATTTCGTTGCATTTATTTAAGTTGGTGAAGTCTGTAAGCCCCGAAATGTCTGCTACGGAACGTGAAGCTTTGGAGGCTGGTACTATTGGATGGGAAAAAGAGCTCTTTAGCGGCAAACCCAATTTTAATCAGCTGCGCAACTTTCCCAAAGTACAGCTTAGGGATGATGAACGTGCATTCTTGGAAGGTCCAGTAAAAGTTTTATGCAGTAAATTAGACGATTGGGATATTACTCACAACAGGGTTGATTTATCACCAGAAGTTTGGGAATACATTAAAGAGCAAGGTTTTTTAGGAATGATCATTCCTCGCAGTTACGGAGGTCTTGAGTTTTCTGCGACCACAGTTATGTCAGTACTGTCTATTCTATATGGAAAATCCATCACTGCGGCAACAACAGTTGCAGTGCCAAATTCTTTAGGCCCGGCTGAGCTGTTGTTAAAATATGGTACAGAAGAACAAAAAAATTACTATCTGCCACGTTTGGCCGATGGTACTGAAATTCCATGTTTTGCATTAACTGGACCCAATGCAGGCTCAGACGCCGCTTCAATTCCAGACCAGGGAATTGTTTGTTATCAAGAAGTTCATGGGGAACAAGTATTAGGCGTTCGTCTTAACTGGGATAAACGCTATATAACGCTCTGTCCTGTAGCAACCATTATAGGTTTAGCATTTCGCCTATTTGATCCTGATAATATTTTAAAACGTGGTCTCGATATCGGCATTAGTTGTGCTTTGATACCAGCAAATACACCTGGTGTTAGCAAAGGTCGTCGTCATTTTCCGTTGAATACCGGATTTTTAAATGGACCCACTCAAGGGAAAGATGTTTTTGTACCTTTAACTTGCTTAATTGGCGGTGAAGAAAGAGCGGGACAAGGTTGGCTTATGCTGATGGAGTGCTTGAGCGCCGGACGTGCAATTTCATTACCTTCAAGCGCATTAGGTGGTGCACAAGCCGCCGCGATGGCTTGCGGTGCATATGCGCGCATACGTAAACAGTTCAATCAGCCAATTGCTAAGTTTGAGGGTATTGAAGAAGCGCTCACTAGGATTGCTGGAAATGCCTACTTAATTAATGGGGCATTAACCATGACCGTAAATGCTATCGATCATGGCGTGAAGTCTGGTGTAGCTGGTGCAATTTTAAAATATCATACAACAGAGCGAGCGCGTCAGGTAGCAATCGATGCTATGGACATACATGGTGGGAAAGGAATTTGTCTTGGCCCCAATAATTATATAGGCAGGGGGTATCAAGGGGCTGCTATTAGTATTACGGTTGAAGGCGCGAATATTCTGACACGTAGTTTAATTATTTTTGGTCAAGGTGCCATCCGGTGTCACCCATATGTTCTCGCAGAAATGGAAAGTGTGCGTAATAAAGACCTAAAGGCATTTGATCATGCTATTTGGGGGCATTTTGCTTTTATGAATGCAAACCTTTTCCAAACTTTGATATTCGCCTTTACTGACGGGCGTTGGACTAAAACACCTAATGGAGTTACGAAACGTTATTTCGAGATAATTCGACGTTACAGCGCAAATCTTGCATTTCTAGCGGATTTTTCATTAATTTTCTTAGGCGCTAAGCTTAAGCGTAAAGAAAAAATTTCTGCACGATTGGGCGATATATTGAGTAATCTCTACCTTGCTTCCGGTGTCCTCAAACAGTTTCATGCTGATGGCGAACCAATGGAAGACTTACCCCTGGTGGAATGGTGCTGCCAACATTTGTTGCACGAATGTGAAACAGCGATGCAAGGTGTTATTGCTAATTTTCCAGTGCGCTGGGGTCGTATGGTATTGAGATTATTAGTGAGACCATTTGGATATCATCGTACTAAGCCCAGTGATTCGCTAGGTCGTAAAATTGCGAGGGTACTTACCGAACCAAACGCAGCTAGAACACGTTTAACTCCCTTAGTTTATGCTGAAGCAATTGATAATTGTCCTTTAGGCAGACTAGAAGCTGCATTTCATGCAATTTGTGCAGTGGAACCTATAGAGAAGAAAGTCGTTCAAGCGGTAAAAGCAGGAACACTTCTTTCGTTAACCTTATTACAACAAATAGACGAAGCGTTACAAAAAGGTATACTTACTGACAGTGAGGCAACAGAATTAAAGTTCGCTGAAATCGCTAGGCAAAAAATTATTGCCGTTGACGACTTTAGCAATGAGGAGTTAACTCGAGTCGTTGAGGTTAAAAAAGATAAAAAAAAACTGCACAACAAGATGATTTTACCATAGAAGTTGCTTAAACAATCGTCTCCTGCCGTAAATGCATTTCTAAAGGCATTACACGGAATGTGTCAGGAAAAATGAGACAAAATCTTAGAATTACTACATAAGATTTTATGCTCCCATAATAGCCTCCGATTGTCCAATATTTTTTGAAATTCCGATTGTTTGTGGAGGGTTAATATATACCGCTTCTGGTAGCTGTTTAA
>CAMAYX010000080.1 GCA_945862405.1 Legionella genomosp. 1 | reverse complement strand
CTTTAGTGACCTTATCTTCGGAATTAAATTCTTCTGATTGTCTATTTATCGATCCGCTTTCTTCTTGTGCCATTT
Source organism: Legionella genomosp. 1 (assembly GCA_945862405.1). Classification (GTDB taxonomy): domain Bacteria; phylum Pseudomonadota; class Gammaproteobacteria; order Legionellales; family Legionellaceae; genus Legionella_A. The sequence continues at coordinate 10,188 of CAMAYX010000080.1, read as the reverse complement.
TGTTGATTTCCTTACCACCCTCACGACATTAAATTTACCTTATTTTTGTCTCACTGTCGCTGGCACAGAGGGAGTTTATACAATTTAATGGTTTCATCACGATGCTTTAAAGTTGCGTTGCCTATGTATTCCCCTTGAAACTCAGGGAATCGGAGCGCCAAAAACCGCCATAAATCCGTCACCAAGATATTTATTAATAATTCCTTTATGTTCACCATAAAATTGTTGGTGCAAGTTATGATGTTCATCCAGGGTGAATGACATGCCATTCCCAGTAAAAATACGCGCATCTCTATGCAAATGGAATTTTGCCTATTCATCCCCGGTCGCGCGGGCCCCTACCGCATGAAACCATTGGTCAGCAAATTGAGCTACGTCCTGCAATGTTATCGTCATCTTGTCCCCTTACCTGTTTTGTCTGAGAGCTTACCGATTGGATTATAGGCACACACAAACTCAAATGGGTTAACTTCCTCTTGTTCGTCTAAATGTACATAATATCCTTCGCTTTTCAGCAGCTCATTCAAATTTAGCAAGTCATCCACTTCATATAAAGAATCGCGATGAGGTGATTCCCAATCGGAAACTTGCTTTACTGCTTTTTGCTTTGCCTGCAATTCATCGGCAGCCACCACAAAAACATTTTTGTGTATTTCAGTAAACTGTTTTGCATCATAGCCGCCTAAATTAACAAAGAATAACTTCTTACTATTTTGTGCTGGTGGTTGCTCGGAAAGCTGAACTCTATGACCGTCAGAGTAATTTAATACTCCCCAAGCATCTATATGTAAGCTTGTGCGAATACCCCACCAGCTTTCTTTAAGTACATTGTAGGTATCTTCTATCGAATTTGCTGCAACAAAGCGAATATCATGAAGTTCAATTAATGATTGCTCATGACGACCACCAATGTAAATTACAAATAAATCCATCGTTATTACTATCCTTAAGAATCAATATTGCCGCACGAAAAATTGCAGTATGATAAAAAACCTTTGCCTCTTTTAATAGGGTCTTCTATGACCGCCGAACCATTTGCACCCATTACACTCAGGGGGAATGATATTACCCTGGTACCACTTAGCGTATCACATCATGACGATCTTGTAGCGGCAACGCAGGATGGCGAATTATGGAAGATGTGGTACACATTCGTTCCTTCACCCGCGACTATGCTGGAAAACATCCACACCCGCTTATCCATGCAAGCGGCAGGTACGATGACTCCTTTTGCTGTTGTTGATAATACAAATCAACGCGCTGTAGGAATGACCACTTATCTTAACATTGATAAACCCAACCATCGTGTTGAAATTGGTGCTACTTGGTATCGGAAAAGTGCACAGAAAACCTTGATAAATACCGAGTGTAAATTACTACTCCTTACCCATGCGTTTGAAGTAATGAATTGCATTGCAATTGAATTCAGAACCCATGCGTTTAACGAAATAAGCCGCAAAGCAATTGAACGATTGGGCGCCAAATTGGATGGGATTTTAAGAAATCATATGATCATGCCTAATGGTACCTTACGAGACACCTACATTTACAGCATCATTGCCAGCGAATGGCCTACCGTAAAATCTCACTTGCAGTCAAAAATGCTTACGCAAAAATAGCGAGTGTAGTATATTCATTGGGTGAAAAATAAACGTTTAGGGAGATTCATGAATATTAAGCAAAATAAAGGCCTGATATGGGTCATTTATTCGATTTTTCTTTTTACATTACCCAGTATAACCGACGCCAGAGAACGATTTGAGCGTCCTAGAGAGCAAAACGTTGAACGCAATTATCACGGGCATGATGATCGCAACTATAACGAGAACGTGCATAATCACAACAACAATGTTGAAATAAATCACAATACTAATGTTCATGTTAATGATGTGCATGTGGATAACAATGGCGGCCGAGGATATTACAATAACGGCAAACGATATAATTATCGTTACAATGGTAAATATTACAATTATTACCATGGTGGTAATTATTACAATTATTATCATGGCGGCCGATACTATAACTATTACCACGGCGGTAATTATTACGTGTATTTCTACCATGGTAATTATTACAACTATTTCTGGAACGGCCTGTACTACTTGTATTTTGTAAACGGTGTCTACTACAACTACTACTACCGCGGAAAATACTACGTCACATGTAATCCAGTTCCTGGAAGTCCTGGCCAAATGATTTGTTCCAATTAGTTTGTCCTGCGTCAGATTCATGAGTTAAATCTTCGATTCTGACGCCCCAAAGTTCCTTTTTTGGGCAGTCATTGTAGCCACCACAACAACTGGTACCCACCTTGGCCGATTTCGCCGATCGCTCTTTAGGCATTGGCTATACCGTAGGCACCTTACTCCTCTTCATATGTCTTCTAGGATCCCTACATTTATGGTATCGGTCGCAGGGATCGGTGCAAAGAGCCGAGAAAACTTCTACCTAACGAGTCTTATCGAGCTTAGAGTTTATCAAAATCAAATCCATGAAATACCTGTTTCAATAAACCAATGCATTTCCCTACGAGAAATTCATCTCATGAAAAACCGCATAAAATATCTTCCATCTGCGGTGAGTGAATTAAAGTCCTTACGAATATTGGATTGCTCCAATAATTTGATTGAAACACTCCCTGGCAATATTGGTGCTTTGCAATCGCTGAAAATTTTGAACTTACGTAATAATCATTTAGAGTACCTTGTTGAAGGCATTGGGGACTTATCAGAGCTGCTTTATTTGGATTTAAGGAATAACCGCTTGAAGGAAATTCCTAAAAGTTTGCTTAAACTCCATAAATTAGAAAAGTTGGATCTGAGATATAATCAATCTTTAATGCAGCCTAGTTGGTTGAATGAGCCACAGATGTATAATTATTATCTAGATTGCGCAAAAAAAACGAGGAAATCGATGAAAACTCTTCAATACAGTAGTACTGCAGCTGATCTTGCTTTTGACCTTTATAACGTTGCTGATGAGCGTTTAAACGTTATTGGATTAGCAGATGTGGACATCACTGCCTTAGGCGTTTTCTTAGAACGTGTTGCCCGATATGGTTCTCATTTTACAGAATTGGATTTCACCGAAAGTGGTGTGATCAAAGAACGTTTAGTGAACTCTTTTCCAAACATAAGCAAATCGATCACTACTTTAATTTTGCCAAGTTCCATGAGTCTTACTGAGGAAGAAATAGATAGGTTGAAGGTGGCTTCAAATGTAACAACATTACTATTTGTAGATGCTCAAGGCTCCTTAATTAATGAATGGTCTAGATTTTCTGAGCCTGTAACAACGCCCCCTCCAGTCCAACCCTACTATTCATTTCAATTTAATTTATTAAGCAGACTGGCTCTTCTCATTAATGCTAGTGTTTTTGCTATTGGGTTAGCCGCTATTTCCATCGATGGTGGCTTTCTTTTCGGATCCAGCTTGATGACCTGTTCGGTGCTTACTCTTGGTTATGGTCTATTTTCTCAAATCGATCGAGAACATAATCAGCCCATCATTGCAACTGAGCGCCATGACCAGCAATTCTATTTATGAATGTACATCAAAGGGAAACATAACATTCCAATCGTTTTTCATACTCACTATTTGCCAATGAAGGTTCGTCAAGCAACCCGCCTGGGTTTTAATAACTTATCTGGACTTGTGCTTAAAAATTATTTAATTTTAATTGATTAAGAATTTTTTAGAAGGACCATGAGCATGGATTGCAAGCAAATTGTTTGGGGCATGATCCTGAGGACTCTTTGTTTAACCTAGGTTCGTGGTGGCTCCATTCCTATTCAGCTAGGAATATTTTCTGCTTCGCAGGGACAAGCCCAACACATCATCATTCGTCTTCTTCACGAAAGTGATATAAGAGAAATTATTTCTCCCTATTCTTACCTTAGAAGGAAACCTATTTCAGCAATTGAATGACGTTCGAATCATTACCTATCCTTTTATCAATGCGCCAAATGGCTTTGCGCAAACTTTATCGGAAAAGCAATGGCAACAACTGGGGAAAGTTTTAAGAAAAATTCATGATACCGCAGTTCCTAAATGGATTGGGAAACAACTGCGCAAAGAAACTTATTCGCCTAAATGGCGAACCTTGGTTCGAGCGCTTTATGAAACAATTGAGCCTGATGCAAGCGATAACCACATTGCTTTGGAGTTTAAATCTATTTGTAAAACTAAACTCCATTTAATACGCCAACTTGTGGATTCAGCAGAAGAGTTGGCTAAGATTATACAATAAGTATGTGAGCAACGGAGCACAGATAATCTCACCAGTTCGGCCAAGATAGTAGAATTGCCATTACAAGCCGGCCGAGCATTTCTCTGACATAGAATACAACCCAGCGTCATAATCTTTATCGCTCATAGAATCTGATTTTTCCCATAGATCCGCCAACTTTGGCTGAGCGCACTGGCAAAAAGTATTGAGCTTTTTAAGGTCTTCGCCGCTGGCCTTATAATTACCAACGTTCATCATCCCTTGACAAGCGGTCATAAGATCTGCAGGAGTTGCATCATCTTTTAAATTATCGGTTACCTGATGCAGTGAAGCCGTTAAATAGCACGATTGTGAAACTTTACTGCTATCTACATTAGTAGCCTTGGACTCTTTAAGAAGATTCACTTGAGTAACAAGACAATCACACCATTTTTCAACGAGTGCTCGCTGTTCTGGAGTATTATCTTCGAGTTTGTCACCTTTGGTCATTGCTTTCATACAAGACGCATGATCTTCTTCCACCCCGGCATAGACTGGAGCGGCTAAAGCACAAGAAACAGCTAAAACTAATATTTTTTTAATCATGATAAATACCTGTCCCTGGTTAAAAAATCACATTTAAATTAAGTGTAGTAGTATTTTGCTAGATTATACTACAATTCATAAAATTTATATTGAAAACAACCAATTATCATGACCACAAGCTACGAAGAACGCATTGTTCAACTACCTGGATTTGCTTTAGGCCTGAAGCACTGGAATGCTCGGTCGCCAAATCCTGTTTTGTGTCTACATGGGAAAATGGACAATGCAGCAAGTTTTGACTTGTTAGCGCCATTATTACCGAACCATCAACTTGCTGCGGTAGATTACCCAGGAACTGGTTATTCAAGTGCCTATCCCCAGAGCGTGCTACCTCACTGGAAAAATGATGCCCTGCTCATGCTGCAATTAATAGAGCAATTGCAATGGCAGCAATTCGACATCATTGCCCACTCATTAGGATCTTTATTAGCCAATATCATTGCTATAGCACGACCTGAGCAAGTTCGAAAAATGGTATTCCTAGATATCTTGGGTCCTACGATCAATTTTATTGAGCAAGGTACATATTTTTTACATAGGGATGTAGATACTTATTTAAATTACAGCAGGCATCAACGCACGGTCTTTGCTGACCAAGAAGCAGCAATTCAAGATCGTATGACCATTGGCAATATAAGTTATCAAGCAGCTCAAGCTTTAGCACATCGCGGAACGATACAAAATCACGAGAGTTGGGTTTGGAACTTCGACCCAAGATTACGCTGCGTCAGTTCAACGGTGCCTTATGAAGATGAGTTAAGAACGATGTTAAAAGCGATTACCGCACCGGTTTGCCTTATCCGAGGACACCACGGCGTGCCCTACCCTGAACCTATATTTCAAGGCCGAGCTGCCTGCATTAAAAATTTGACCGTTCATGAAGTACCAGGCAGTCATCATCTACATTTGGACAACCCAGCTCCTGTAGCGACGATCATCTCACAATTTTTAGAATAGACAGGCTAAAACATATAGCTTGATTGCAACTGTCTCTTCCTGACTTCCGCATAAATTTTTTGAAAATTTATGCGGAAGTCAGGAAGAATCGGTGCTGTAGTGCAACGATTAGAAACTGACGCCAAGCTCAGAGTTGTGATGGCCGAGTTCCTCAATAATTATCGCGAATTTTACCAAAAAACCAACATTATTTTGGATGCTATGGGATATGAAAACATCCTATTCTTTAAAGACAACGAAGATGAATGGCAATTTAAAATTGGCAGTGCCATCAAACACGATACCGGAAAATACAGCAACGAATTATTTAGTACACTACATGCAGAAAAAGCGGTTGATTTAAATAATTTTGTTAACTTTACTCACGCTTATTTTTCCCCTGCAAACATTAGGGCCGTCAACGTATGCGCGCTGAAACTTGGATTAGATCCAGTCATTGCGGATGTAACCATGCATACGCAAGATTTACTTAAAGTAGCCCGAGAATTGCCCGTGGCAGAACGAATGTTAGCGTATGCTCGTCATGGTGATTTTGAGAAAGTAAGTAAACTACTGCACGAGCATAAACACAACCTGAATTTCAATTTAAGAGATTTCTGGGCCTATTCTATGATTGCTGATGAATTCATCAAGCATGGACAGCCGCCCCTAGCATTGAAAAAATATCTAGATGTTGTGAGCCAATTCCCGGTCATATCTCCGTATTTTCTCCAAATCCCAGCGCCAGGCTTTTCCCAGGCGGCCATATCTGGATAGATTAAAAATAGGTGTCAAAAGCGAGTTCCATTTATCAGGGTTATCAAGCGTTTCGATTTTATCCGGCAGAGCATAGGTATTTGTGTAGGTGATTACATACATGTTGCGCAAGAAGTCCGCTCCAGGAACGATGTTTAGATGCGCATAGAAAAGGGCAACGCTCTTTTCTCCTGCAATTTTCTCCTGAAAATAGAGGTCAAATTTATCAACTTGCGTTTCTTGATAATTGCTTTTTAGCCAATCATTATCCGTTAATTGAAAAGTTACATCGGTAATGACACCGATTAATCCATACCCTCCTAACGCGGCAGACCACAATATCGGTTCTTTGTCAGGTGTTACTAAAACTTTAGGACCGCCTTCCAATTGTAGGTGAAAGGCCACCACACTATTTCCCACGGCACCCGCGCGAAAATCATCCCCATGCGCGTTAACGCTCATAGAGCCCCCTACGGTAAAAATATTGGGTGATTGCATGGATTTAATCGCCAAATTGTAGGGATTAATATACTTCTGTAAGTCTCCCCACGTCATTCCACTTTCTACCGTGATTTGCTTTTTATGAAGATCAATCGACACTACTTTATTAAAAGGCAGCATATCCAATTCAATTGCCTGTGAAGAAAGTGATTGACCAGCCTGGCTGTGCTGCTTTCCCATCATTGCAATATGAAGATGTTCTTTTCTTGCTAGGTGAAAAGCTTCGAGAATGTCCATTTCTGAGCGAACATGAATTATGCGAGAAACATGCGTTTCGCTGATCAGCCCATTATCATTCAACATCAACGCGAACGATGATGACCAAAAAAAATGCCAAACTGACCAACCAACGCTTAGATAACATAATAGGCGCCTATCGCCATGGTTCTATTGTAAGGTAATTGATAAAACTCAATGTTTAAATTGGTTGAGTAATTTCTAACGAGATAAGCAAACACCTTTTCCTGCCAATAAAATCTTAACGATTTCTTTTTCGAAGAAGCGACAACATTAGGAATCTCCATCAAGTAGGTCGCCTTTTCAACATCCAAAGCAAACGGTAATAGTTTCCTGTCATTGGCAACGTATAAGGCTTGCGGTACAGACACGGTATCCATAAATCCATAATTTAAAGTTAACTCACAGACATTGGGATTTAAGCATTTAACGGTAAAACGATCGGCCGAAGTTACATGAGGAACGTTTTCGACATTGTAGTTAACAATTAGGATATGGTTGGGAAACATATGGTTTAGTTTTAAAAAATGCAGGAAACTTCCCCCACTTCTATCATAGATATCGGTAATAAAGATTGCAGTCATTTCGGGCAGTTTATTGAGAGCATCATGATCCAATTGTTCTAGTATTTCAGACAACTCGGCCTTTCCCATAAAATAATGCGAACGCAAATACCCCATACCAGAATGCCAAGTATGCATGATGACTGCACAGACTAACGCAAATACAATTGGTACCCAGCCACAGGTCAAAAGTTTATGTAAATTCGCCCCTAGAAAAGCAAAATCAATGATACCGAAAAAGGTGAACATGAGGATGATAAGGAATGGATTCCAATGCCACTTTTTAATCGCAAAATAAGCAATCAGCGAACTGGTTAAAATCATGACCAAATTAACGGCTATACCATACGCATGCGCCATTGCGCTTGAACTCTTAAACGTAAGAATTAAAATTATTGTTCCTATGGCCAAAATAAAATTCATTTGCGGCACGTATATTTGCCCTACTTGCTCATGTGAAGTTTGTTTTATAGGAAGATGGGGATACAAACCTAAGAGAACCGCTTGTTTGGTCAATGAAAAGGTAGCCGAGATTACTGCTTGCGATGCAATAATTGTTGCCATGGTCGCAAGAATAAGCAGAGGAAATAAAAACCAACTAGGCGCGATTAAGTAGAATGGATTGGCGATACCTTCGGGATGACTCAATAGAAATGCACCCTGGCCAAAGTAGTTTAATACCAAACTTGGCAGAGCAATTGCAAACCAACTTATTCGTATGGGGCTTTTCCCAAAATGCCCCAAGTCAGCATAAAGCGCTTCTCCTCCCGTCATAACAAGAAAAACACCCCCTAGGTGGACATAACCCTGCCAACCATTTTCACGGAAAAACTCAATTGCATACCAAGGATTTATCGCTTTAAAAACCCCTGGATTATTATAAATTTGTGCAACTCCTAATACGGCCAATACAACAAACCAAATAAAAATAATAGGTCCAAAAACAACTCCAATTTTTGCAGTGCCATAGAATTGAACCGAAAACAAAACAATTAAAATAACTAAGGTAAGCGGAATAACCCAATTGGACAAGGATGGAAAAATGACATGAAAACCTTCGATGGCACTAATGACTGAAATTGCGGGGGTGAGCATTCCGTCACCCAACATTAATCCAGCCCCAAAAACACCAATCATGAAGGTGAGTTTGGTTTTATTCCCTAGGAATTGCTTGATAAGTGCCAGCAACGCCAAGATACCACCTTCACCATTGTTATCGGCGCGAAATAAGACAACCAGATATTTTACCGAGATGACCAAAATAAATGACCAGAAAACCAGCGATAAAACTCCCAGAACATTAGTTAAATTAATCGCAAGCCCATCGAGTGATTCACGAATGGCGTACAAAGGGCTGGTTCCAATATCACCGTAGACAATTCCCAAAGCGGCTAAAGCCAAAGGTAATGAGGCTTGGTTTTTTTGAGAATACATACTCATTAAAAAAAATCCCTTTTTAGAGTTGGAAGGAAGATCCTAACAACTACTTTATAAAAACCAGTAGGTATTAGCTATCCATTTTAACCTTTAAAAGCTGGATACAACTCTAAAGCTAAGGTGTTTGGCCAACGCTGCTTTAATTTTAGCAACATGGCTTTAGCCATTTCCAGTAAATCAGGTAAGTTGTTTTCCGATTCAGCGACTTCAATAAAGGCGCTAAGCCTAGCTAATACCCTGGGTCTAACGTTATTTTCCTCAGGTTTCCAAAGCGATCCTGCTGGAGTTGGGCCCGAGGGGTGCGACACGAGGTCGTTTTCTAAGACAGCTGTATATTCCTGAACATGTCCAAAACTAGCGACATGCATACGCCCAAGAGCCCCCATAAAACGTTCTAACGCAGCAACAGCTTCTTTCTTATTTGCCGCCGTTAAGGTGTCCACCAGGCTTGCATGCTCTGCACCTAAATCTTCTTGCAAGATGAACCTTAATTCGCGATTCCCACCATAAAATTTAGGAATAATATGGCCGAAAGTTTCAAAACGGCTTAAAAACTCAAGCCCCGCCCAATCACGAGCAAACCGCGCAAATGAGTCTTTCTCAGGCTCATCTTCTTCTTGTGACGATTGCTTTAGAATCACGGTAGTAGGTGTAGTCCCTGAGATAGGTTCTAAATGAACTCTAAGAATTACATTTCTGCGTTCAGCTTCGCTTAGGCATTCCAGTTGTTTAATAGAAATTGGTTGAGAGAAGTACTTTTCTAGTATTTCTTGGGCAGGAGGGATTAGGTGTTGATTTGTTTGCGTCATAGGTTCAAGTTTAACGTGAAAGCGCAGCTAATTCCATTTTGTTAAATTTAAACCATAAACGAACATTATGGTATATAATACAATCATTTTCCCCATGAAACTGAGACAGATCAACTAGGATTTGCTGAGCGTA
>CAMAYX010000079.1 GCA_945862405.1 Legionella genomosp. 1 | reverse complement strand
AAAAAACACTCGTGCTAGGATTCTTACTCCGTGAGTGGTTTGCTACTAAGCTGGCAGCCAATGATGAGCACATGAATGAGATGTTGTTGCGTGATAATAGTATTATTAACATCTTTAAGGGATATAAGTTATTTCGCCAATTTTCAGATAAGCAAGGTTTAATTTCAGGTTCTGAAGGTACGAAGTATGTAGCAAACGAAGCATTTTTGGAGTATTTTGCTTTTAGAAAAATTTTATCGGGAGATGAGCGTGCCCTGCTTCCCTTGCCCGCCCGCCGATTTGAACAGTATTTTATTGATGCCGATGATAATGACGATGCGGCCATTACTGCTTATTGGCTAAATGAAGGTTATCAAAATTATTGCAGATATTTAGCCCAACCCGCGGTTAAATTAGCGCCGACAGATGCTCTGCCAGTATTAGCTTCATTAAACCAATCATTAACGATTTATAACAGTGATGGTTCGATACAAGTTTCTCATGATGGTTCCGATCAAGATTTTCCGCGCTTAGATATTTCATTAAACCCTCTCACTGGTCACTATCATTTATTTACGACAGACGAAACGAGAGATTATTTACGCGAATACACCATAAGATTCGCGGAGTATATCGAAGAGCGCGCTGCTGTGTTACGTGTGAGTTCGATTCCAGGGAAAAAATTACGCGCCGAGTATAGCAATTGTCCATTAGTTGGTGCTATTTGTTGTGAACATTTAAACCAATTACCTTTCCGCTCATTAGTTGAAAGAGTCAACAATATGCAACAAGTTGTTGCTCAAGCTGAACAACTTGAGCAAGCTCGTAAGGTAGAAGATCCACAACGCAGACAGGCAGCGCTAGAACGCCTAGAAAAGGAACGCATTCGCATTGAACTGGAGCGTAGAGACCTAGAGCGCCAACAGCGTGAACTGCAACGCGCACAAACATTTCAAAGAGAAAAGGCAAAAATTCAAACTGATTTTATAGTTAGTTTAAGAAAGTTATTACCTCACTTACAACCAAAGTCACGAATGGTTTACGCCGCTTTGCACACAGCGCAGCGTGACCTATTTTCAAAATTATCCCTTTCTACAGATAAACCTGCCGTGGAACGAGCGTTAAGACAATTCTTGAAAACCTGCAAAAAGCAAGTAGACGCTGCAGATAGCCTTATGGATTATGGTTGGTTATATCGAATTACTGAAATTTTAGTAAAAGGCATATTAGCTCTATTTGTAGGTAGCGGCATGCTTCTAGGCGGATTTGCCGGGCAAGGTATCTTTAATGCGGAGCATAGACAAAAATATCAAGACACATTTTTTACCCTCAACACGTCAAAAGGCTGCCTAGCCTTAGAAGCATTTAATCAGCAGCTTGCCAGTTTGAGACAAGGGGTAAAGCAGCTGCATTCAGAGCCAGAAGAAAGCGATATATTGGCACTTCAATAATCCGCTCAGTATACTATTTGGGTACCTAACTATAAATTTGGTACGCCTACCTTATCTGCCGTTCGTTTTGTAAACTTAAATATATTGTTAATAAAATTCCAATATACTAAGTCTACTAACTACATAAAAATGTGAGATCGTTATGCAATCCCAACAACAAATTGCTAAACAATTAGTAAAAACTAGAATTGCCCAATCGGTTGACGTTTCTGGTGCTTTCGATAACTGTTTTTTCCACTGCTATGCAGCTCATTTACTAACTAACAGTCTTCCATTACCCGATGATTTATTTAGATTTGACTCGGTACTAGGTGCGGACAGCAATGCATCCAAACTGCAGAGCTTATTTCCTAATGAAGACTCTTTAAGCGTTTTTGAGGACTTTGATAGAATGGTGAATTCCCGACCAAAGTCTCCTACGCATTTGGTTGAAAAAACCATGGTTTTAGGACATTTATTAAGAGAATGGTTTGCTACACAAATGGCGAACAATCTTGAACATCGTGATGAGATGCTGCAAGGATCCTCTGGGGTAATTTCGATTTTTAAAGGTTACAAAGAAATCCGCCCGATGATGGAGTCTAAAGAAGATTTATATACTGGACCAGAAGCTAATATATATGCTGCAAATGCGGGATTTCTAGAGTATTTTACCGCTCGTCCTGATGCTCCACAACAAGAAAAATATGAAAAATATTTTCGCCAAGCAGGTGGCAACGTAGATCGTGCTATTTCCGCCTACTGGAAGGCCGAGGGATATCAAGCTTATTGCCAGTTTATCGCAGAACCTGGAGTTAAACTTAGCTTTAATGATGTAACGCCGGTTATGGAACAAACATTACGTCAACCACTCACAATTTATTCCAGCACGGGCGATGCACAAGTTCATACTGGAGGCGACCATATTCCAAGAATGGAAATTTCTTTGGATGCTCAGGCTGGACACTATCATTTGTTAAAAACTGAGGCTAACACAGTTGAGTTAGATCAATATGCACGCAGCAATCTTCAATATAGAACAGATCGAGAAGCCGTATTAGGTACAAGAGACAAGCTTGCAGCAGCCGAACAACGTGAGTCACTGCTGGTAGGTGCAACCTGCCCACGTGGACATGTGCCTAAAGATCCTTTCACGTTGCTAACTGAAAAGGTAGAACAGATGCAATCTGTTGTTGCTGAAAATGTTGTTGATCGTGGGCCAAAGAAAAAAGCAGAACCAATAATTGACGAGCTAACCGTCACGGCCCCCAAAGTAACTTCCCCTAAAGTAAGCAGTCCAACAACAACTACAACATTAGCGAACACCAATTATGGTTTTATATTGGATGCGGCTTCTTCTGTAAGCAAAAAAATTGGCTATCTGCCATTATCCGTAGCTGCATTTACGATGGGCGCTGTATTAACATTTACCACTGCCAGTGTGGGTACTGCCTTAGCTGCGGGTGTATTTACTGGCGGCGCTACATTTCAAAGATTCAAAGACTCCAATCGCGAACTTAGAGGCAATGATGACGGTCCATCTGATAGATTTAACAAAGGTTTATAAGCTAATGGGGTGTTTACTTAACGCCCCAGCTTTAATACTCCTTAAATGGATCCACGTGATGTCGTAAAATGTGAAGTTCTTTACGCAAAGACTCCATTTCTTCCATCAACTCAATTACCAATACTGCCCCTTCTATATTTAATCCTAAATCGCTTTGCAAACGATGAGCCGATGTTATTTTGGCCAAGGTTTTAAGATCAAACCCCATACGTTGCAATCCTTGAGAAGAGGGCTGGAACAAGCCATGTTCGACCATTTCCATTAAAGATTGCTCATTTAAATTATGTTGTTTACAAACTTCCACAAAAGAAATTGTGCTTGTTTCTTCAATAATAATTCCTTGAATCACCATTCGTTTTTCTTCCATCTCTATACCCTCATTTTATCCCGCGGATTAAATGGCATGGTTTCCGCCATTTTTTGATAGAGTTCTTTCGCCTCATCAGAAATAGGTTGCGGAATAATAATTTTCAAAATTACATATTGGTCACCGGGATTTTTACCTGGAAATCCACGTTGTTTAAGACGTAGTGTTTGACCACCTTGTGACCCAGGAGGAATCTTTAAATCCACTTTTCCTGCAAGCGTTGGCACGACAATAGTACTACCTAAAGCAGCCTCCCATGGAGTAACGGGTAAGGTAACGTAAATATCATTTTCCTTTACATCAAAAATAGGATGTTTATCCACGTGAACCGTCAGAAATAAATCTCCACGGGCGCCCCCCGTTGGACTAGGAGCACCCTGTCCGGCTAAACGTATTTGTTGACCTGATTTTACCCCAGCGGGTATTTGCACTCTTAAGGTTTGCCCCCGCTTTTGATGTGGCAGCGGTAAATGCAATTCCTTAACCGCGCCTTTAAAGGCTTCTTCTAAATTAATGTGCAACTCACTTTGATAATCATGGCCGGCGAAATGTTGCTCGCGTTGCGGTCTTTTTCCAAATAAGGACTCAAAAAAATCCTCAGAGAAGTGATACTCCTGACCTTCTCCACTACTACCACCACTCCAATTCCAGGTTTCTTGCTGCGCAGAAGAATGGGCGCCTTGTGGCCGTGCCTCCCAATCTTTTCCATATTGATCGTAAATCTTACGCTTCTCAGGGTCTTTCAAAACCTCATAAGCCTCACCTAATTCTTTGAATTTTTCTTCGGCATTAGCCTCTTTACTAATGTCCGGATGGTATTTCCGTGCTAACCGTCGGTAAGCCATTTTCACTTCTTTGGGATCTGCATCGCGATTAAGGCCCATCACCTGGTAATAGTCTTTGTAGCTCATGGATTATTTCTCGCTTATTTTTGTAATACATAACTCCCGGGAGCGGGAGGTAATCCTTGGTTAAGGGTTGGGGGCACAACTCTTTGCTCACTTGAATGTCGCATTAACCACGTATGCCAAGCCATCCACCAGGAACCATCGTGTACTGGCACCATATTAAACCATTGCTTAGAACCTAGATAGGGTCCATTACGCTTGCGCTCCAAGATTCTATAACTCCTTCCAGGATGACCTGGTTCACTGATAATACCAGTGTTATGCCCCCCGCTGGTTAACACAAATGTCACGCTACTGTTAACCATTAAATGAAGCTTATAAACTGAAGGCCAAGGAGCAACATGATCTTTTTCTGTGCTGACAACAAAAGCCGGCGGACGAATATTCTCAGCCACGACAGGGTGCCCTTCCACCATGTATCTACCTGCAGCAAAGTCATTGTTTAAAAATAGTTTTTCCAAATACTCACTGTGCATCTTATAAGGCATGCGTGTGGCATCTGCATTCCATGCCAACAAATCAATCATCCCCCGACGTGTCCCATGTAAATAATCGTGCAGCATTTTCGACCAAATTAAGTCGTAAGCTCGTAGCATTTGAAATGAACCAGCCATTTGCTTGGTATCTAAATACCCCTGATCCCACATCATGTTTTCTAGGAATGCTACTTCACTTTCGGTAATGAAGAGCATGAGTTCCCCAGCTTCGGTAAAATCACCTTGTGCTGCCAGTAACGTTAAGGACTTTAACCGCCTGTCGTCATGAGCCCCCATCGCCGCAGCGGTTAGCAGCGCAAGCGTCCCACCTAAACAATACCCCATTAAATGAATTTTGGTTTTTGGAAGCAGCGTTGAAACCACATCTATTGCTGCCATTGCTCCTAAGCGGTAGTAATCATCCATACTTAAATTTCTATCATCACCATCAGGGTTTTTCCAAGAAACCA
This sequence comes from Legionella genomosp. 1, assembly GCA_945862405.1. Lineage (GTDB taxonomy): Bacteria > Pseudomonadota > Gammaproteobacteria > Legionellales > Legionellaceae > Legionella_A. Next base: position 5,126 of record CAMAYX010000079.1, on the reverse strand, counting down.
TGAACACAGTATGGCCCTGCTCCACCAACCATTTCACCATGGAATTATGCGGCGACAAATCCAGTATATAATATTTCATAATCCATGCAGGCAATATTAAGATAGGTTCCTTGTACACAGTTTTAGTTTGGGCTTCATATTGTATAAGCTCAATTAAACGATTTTTGTAAACCACCTTTCCTGGGGTGATCGCAACTGTATGTCCAGGTAGGAAATGTTCTGCTCCTTTGGGTGGAGCCCCAATTAACTTATCAAGAAAATCTTCCACCCCAATTTCAGTCCCGCGAATTAGATTTTTTCCTCCTGAGCGTAATGTTTCCATGAACAAATCAGGGTTTGTAAATACAAAATTGGAGGGTGACATAGCATCAAGCACTTGGCGAACCACAAAAGACACTGTTCTTTCAACATGAGCAGGCAAACCCGAGACATCTAAAGTTGCTCGTTGCCACCAATCTTCTACTTGAATAAAATTCTCAGCCCACCACCGCCAGGGTATATTTTTCCAAGACTCGGTGTGAAAACGTACGTCTTTTCCTTGCGCAGGCTGGCTTTCATTTAAAATACGATTTATAGCATCACTTCCATGCAGGAAAGGGTAAGAAACCAGCTCCATAATTCGCCCAGGAGATTGAGCTAACTGGGTTATCCATGAGTACGAAGCAGTCGCAATTGCCGCAGGACTGACGCCATAGGTTAATTTTGCCAGATAAGCTTGATATAATCTGTCCAGAAAATTGAAAAATTGTTCTGTGTCATTATTGTGTGAGGTTTCGCTTACCTCTTTAGGATCATCAATAGGCAGCCTACTAATCTCCGATTTTCGGCGAGCAGAAATGCTTGTTTTTTTCCCGAATTCATTCATGTCCACTTCCTTGAATGGTAACTTTTGTAGTGCTCCTTAAAAAGAGCTTAACATAGTCCCTAAAAAAGTGGGATTTAGTAAAAAAGGTTTATATTGTGATTAATCAATCTTACCCTGCGATTTATGTTGCCAAACCTGAGTTCATTGCCGAATTGTGCAGCGAACTAGGTGAAACCAGCGATACTAAAGAGAATCTTGTATTTTCTCCGCTTATAAAGTCAGACGTATGTTTCGCGCTTGATGTTTGGCAAAATGTACAGCAGGTGACGATTCAATCGATTTCTCATGCCGTCAAAATTCTGCGTGAGCAAGGTAAATATTGGTATTTACATCCGCTTTCTCATGTTAGACGTTCTCGCTTGATTGAGGAACAATTACTTAAACTCCCCGAATTGCACTTTAAAAGCCCCCTTGAAAAACTGATCCCCAATATAGGGGTGTTTAGCCTTCTTGATCAAAATACGATGATTTTTTGCAATCAACGGCAGAAAAAATGGCCCGATGGTAAATGTTTTTTTATAGAGGATAAGATTAATCCACCCAACCGGGCGTATTTAAAATTGTGGGAAGCATTAACACTATTGAATAAACATCCTAAAACCAATGACTTAGTCTTAGATTTGGGCGCATCTCCAGGTGGATGGACCTATGTGATGCAATCCCTCAATACTAAAGTAACGGCCGTTGACAAAGCACCACTAGCAGAAAATGTGATGAGGTTACCAGGGGTTAGCTTTTTACAACAAAGTGCCTTCGCTCTCGACCCCTTTAAGCTGGAGACTACTTACGACTGGGTTTTGTCCGATATCGCTTGTTATCCTGAGCGTGCACAGGAATTGATATTACGCTGGATACAATCCAACAAAGCAAAGCAATTAATATTCACAATTAAATTACAGGGCAAAACTGATTTACAAATCCTACAGAATTTAAAGGAAATTCCTAACTCAAGAGTAATGCATTTGTTTTACAATAAACACGAAGCTACTTTCTTCCATCCATTCTAAGTCGAGTTGCTCACTAGTTTTTCAACCAAAAAACGTAAACTTTAAGACCACTAAAAACCAATTTCTATTTAATAAGCTATAATTTTTCAAGAGGCTATCAGTAAAGATAGTTAGTAGATGAGTCACTCAGACGCAATTATTTTTGACCAGAAAACCCTAAAACGGATTCCACACGCCTTTATTCTTGTGCTTATTATAATATTGGGATTTCCGATCCTCGCCATTAATTATCTAGGATTCGACTTTAGCACCTTAACCCAGAGCACCCCTGTTTATGATACAAGCCAAAATTTGTTGGAAAGCCAAATACGAGGATACTTTCGGCAAGCATTATTGCAATGGTCCGCATTTTCCTTATCTGCAATAACGGTATTACTGGCCTTTACGCAATACCGATTAATGAATGACAGAATAGCGCTCATTATTGGCCTTTCAGTTTTGTTTTCCGGTGCAGTTGAAGCACTAAATACTATAGTTATTGATGGTATTTCACCCTATATTCTCGATAAAAATAACTTAGATGCTGTTATTTGGACTTTTTCGAATGCGGTCAGCGGTTTAATCTTTATTTCTGGTTTTAGCTTATTGTTGCGGGGTGGAAAACGAAAGCGGATAAGATCTTCAACCTTTATGCTAGTAAGTATTTTGCTCTTAATTGTTGCCTTTTCATCAATTTACTATACAGCAACTCAAGTTCGCTTACCTGAAATGTGGGTCAGCGACTCGGTATTAACCAGACCATATGAATTAACTTACCTAATCATTTATTTGGGAGTGTTGTTTATTTATCCTAGAGTTTATAAAAAATTTCCCAACATTCTAACCAACTGTATTTTTTATATGGCAGTAACTCAAATTGTTATTGCTATTTATCTTATGCTCTTATCCACCAATGCTTACGATAGTGCTTATAATGCCGCCTACTTCTTTAAAATTATTGTGTATTTCATCCCCTTCTCTTGTCTAATTATTAACTATGTATTTTCTTACAACGCCATATTAGAAGCACAAGGTAAGTTAAAAATTAGTCAGGGAAACCTAGCTTATATTGCCGCTCATGATGCTTTAACAAATTTATACAACCGTAGGGAATTTGAAGAATTACTAGGAAAAGCTATTGCTAATAGCTCCCGCACCAACAGCTCATTTGCACTATTTGTAATGGACATTGATAACTTTAAAACCATTAACGACACCCTAGGACATATTCACGGTGACATGTTTCTTAGAGAGTTTTCTGCTCACTTTAGTGCGTTGACGCGAAAAGGGGATATCTTATCGCGCATTGGGGGTGATGAATTCACCCTAATCACATCAAGATTAAACTCACCCTCTGCTGCACGAATTATCGCGGAAAGGATTCTAAAAGGCTTGAACATACCTTATCCCATTCAAGGTAAATTATTAACAACCACAGTCAGCATGGGGATCTCAATTTATCCAACCGATGGAACAACTACTGAAGAACTATTAAAACATGCAGATATCGCGTTGTACAGTGCTAAAAAATCAGGAAAAAATACCTATCGATTCTATACCAAGAATTTAAGTTATCTTCAACATCGTGAAGCTGAAATTGAAGCCCAACTGCGAGAAGCGCTGAAAAACGATGAATTTAATCTTCTTTACCAACCTAAATATCATTTGGTTCGTAAACAAATTATAGGTGCAGAGATTTTATTACGTTGGACGAATCAAACCTTGGGAACAGTTTCTCCTGATGAATTTATTCCGGTTGCAGAAAATACAGGTCTTATTGTTAAAATCGGTGAATGGGTTGTCAACAAAATGTGTGCACAAGCAGGAACCTGGGTTGCAACACATGGACAAACACTTCTTTTCTCAATAAATGTTTCCCCTGTTCAATTTGAAAACTCAGAGTTTTTCCCAAATCTTAAAAAAGCATTAGACCGTTTTAATTTTCCGCCAAACTGTTTGGATATTGAAATCACAGAGAACTTATTAATTAAGAATAATCAAGAAGTCACTGAAGGGTTAAAAAAGGTAGATGCTCTAGGCATTAATATTTCAATTGATGATTTTGGTATGGGGTATTCGTCATTGAGAAGATTGAAATCTCTGCCAATTAATACTCTCAAAATTGATAAATCTTTCGTATCAGATATTGTCAATGAGAATGAGCGAGTCATCGTAATTGATACCATTATCAAATTAGCCCAGGAACTGGGTATGAGCATTGTTGCGGAAGGCATTGAAACGAAGGAGCAATTACAATATTTGATTGCTAAGAAATGCTTCATTGGACAAGGATTCTATTTGGATCGCCCGCTAACCGCCGAAGAATTCGAGCATAGAGTTTATTTACAAAATCATAATTTGAAACAAACCTAGGAATAATCCCGTGATGCAATGTACTATCTTTAAGATTGAACATTAACTCTGCCTAGAATGAACAACCAAACTTCTACTAACAGTAGCGGTCAATCACACACTAAACTGACAAAACTCATTACTTTATTATTTTTGCTCGCCACCTATCTTACTATTTATTACCTAGTCTTTAATTACCATTACCGCCTTGATTTTTCATCGTTTTACTCAGCTTGCCTAGCAATGGCAGAACACCTTAATCCTTATCTAGTATTAGAAACATCTTACCTGCCCACGATAAAGAAAATTTCGGCAAACTTAAACCCACCTACAACCTTGTTACTTTTCCTGCCCTTTTCATGGTTAAATTACCCGTTGGCTTTGACGTTGTGGTCTGGAATTTCGTTAATCTTAGGGTTCATTGGCGCACATTTAGCCTTTTCTTACGCCTTTCCTAAGTATTTCTATATAAAGTATCGCTTTATTATATGGTGTTTCTTTTTCTCGTTTTACCCTGTACTCGTGAATGCGGCCATTGCCCAACTGAGTTCCTTGTTATTGTTTTTTTCAATGTATGGTTATCATTTATTTAGCAAAAAGAATGATTTCGGGGCCAGCTTATGCTGGGGAATTATTATTGCCATTAAAATATTCCCAGCTTTACTGCTTGTTTTCATACTTGGACAAAGACGATATAGAGTCTTCTTTTTAACGTTGGCTTTTTTAATGTTGCTGTGTTTCCTGCCAATAAGTCTTTATGGAATAAAACTATATTGGCAGTATTTCCACATGATGCATCAAGTCCAATGGTTTGGAGATAGTTGGAACGCATCACTTTTTGGATATATATCTCGACAACTACCCGCAACACTACCGATGTTTTCTGCACAAATTCTTTTCAGCCTAGGATTTATTACGGTATT
>CAMAYX010000078.1 GCA_945862405.1 Legionella genomosp. 1 | reverse complement strand
AAGATTATTATGAAAATCAATACCGGGAACGTATAATAAAAAGCTTAAGTTTCCGTGCAAAAGCGCTTGGATTTGAGCTCGTAGAGATTCCTTGTTAATCAATAAGTTACAGGGAAGTTCTTTGGGAGTGCTGCAATGGATTGATGGACATACCGGTTTTTATCTTGAGGTTCCATTACCCAATTTGCTGGCTCCCGTAGCTTTGATGCTTGTCATGAGTGTATTCGTTTTTTTGCCAGTGCGAAGATTGATGCTGGTATTGAGTGCTATTTTCGTGGGTAGCATTTCTACCCGTTTCGAAGTTGTACCGATAAAGCATGCCAGAATTGATGTTTTGGACGTTGGTCAAGGATTATCGGTAGTAATACGCACGGCACATCATGTCCTGGTGTATGACACTGGTATGGAATTTTATCATGGTAGTGATATGGGAAAGTTGGCGATTATTCCGTATCTCAAGGCCTTAGGAGTTTCAGGCATTGATAAAGTAGTAATTAGTCACCCTGATTTAGATCATCGCGGTGGTTTAAAGTCATTGGAAGAAAGATTTGTAGTAAACGAGTTGCTTGTGGACAATCCAAAGTTCTACAAGCGAGGTATCAATTGTCATGAATCTCTACCGTGGACATGGGATGGTGTTACCTTTGAGTTTTTCCCTTTGGTTGGAAATTTATCCGGACAAAACAATAATTCATGTGTGTTGAAGGTTTCTGCGCATGAGGAGCAACTACTACTAACCGGAGACATCGAAAAGCCTGCTGAAGAATTATTAGTACAAATGTATGGGAGCAAATTAAATTCATCCATATTGTTAGTGCCTCATCATGGTAGCAAAACTTCGTCCACCTCAAAATTTTTAGCCCAAGCAGCACCAAAATACGCTCTTGCCTCTTATGGATTAAATAATCGTTATCATTTTCCACACGCGCAAGCAATGATGAATTATCAAGTACATCATATCCCTGTTTACAATACGGTGGGATGCGGGATGATTCGGGTAGAATTGGGAGAAGGTCTGTTGGTGCCCATATGCAGGTTAAAACTCACGTAATCGTTCACGGTTAACTGGAGGTATGCTATAATGTTTCATTTGCTCCACGTTAGGGTAAGAGAGTTTTATGAGTGTTGAAACCAGCTATGATTCGACCAATATCAAAGTCTTAAAAGGCCTGGATGCCGTACGTAAACGCCCCGGAATGTACATTGGCGATACGGATGATGGTACTGGCTTACATCACATGGTGTTTGAGGTGGTGGATAACTCAATTGATGAAGCCCTTGCTGGGCATTGCCATGAAATTTTTGTGCGCATTCATGCGGACGAATCAATTTCAGTAAAAGATGATGGCCGCGGGATTCCTGTGGATATTCATAAGGAAGAAGGTCGCTCTGCTGCAGAGGTTATTATGACCATACTGCACGCTGGAGGTAAATTCGATGATAATTCTTACAAGGTATCTGGAGGTCTTCATGGTGTGGGCGTTTCTGTAGTAAATGCTCTTTCAGAGGACTTGCATCTACTAATCCGTCGCCATGGTAAAACGTATGAGCAGCATTACCGTCATGGGGTACCTGATGCACCTCTGGATGTTACTGGAGAATCAGATCACACCGGTACTGAAATTTGGTTTAAACCAAGTCCGGCAACATTTACCAACATCGAGTTTCATTACGATATTTTAGCAAAGCGTCTGCGTGAATTATCATTCCTAAATTCAGGCGTGTGCATTCATTTGTTTGACGAGCGGGCTGACAAGCAAGATACGTTTCGTTATGAAGGCGGTATTAAAGCGTTTGTTGAACATTTAAACCGTAATAAAACTCCAATTTCACCAGTGGTATTTTCCATGATTGGTGAAAAAGACAATATTACTGTGGAGCTTTCATTGCAATGGAACGACACTTATCAAGAAAATATTTTTTGCTTTACCAATAATATTCCGCAACGTGATGGCGGAACACATTTAGCTGGTTTTCGTGCTGCACTTACGCGTACTCTTAATAATTATATTGAGAATGAAGGTTTTGCAAAAAAAGCTAAAATCGCAACCACTGGGGATGATGCTCGTGAAGGCTTAACCGCGGTTTTATCGGTCAAAGTTCCTGATCCTAAATTCTCATCGCAAACCAAAGACAAACTTGTTTCTTCCGAAGTTAAATCCGCTGTTGAATCACTGGTTGCTGAAAAATTAAATGATTTTCTACTGGAAAATCCAGCAGCAGCAAAATCCATCGTTGGTAAAATCATCGATGCAGCAAGAGCACGCGAAGCTGCACGACGAGCGCGAGAAATGACACGAAGAAAAGGCGCTTTGGACATAGCAGGCTTACCTGGTAAATTGGCAGATTGCCAAGAAAAAGATCCGGCACTTTCTGAACTGTACATTGTTGAGGGAGATTCCGCGGGTGGCTCAGCCAAACAAGGTCGCGATCGGAAATTCCAAGCTATTTTGCCGCTTAAAGGAAAAATCTTAAACGTAGAGAAAGCTCGCTTTGACAAGATGTTGTCCTCACAAGAAGTTGCAACATTGATTACTGCCTTAGGTTGTGGCATTGGTCCGGACGAATACAATCCTGATAAGATCCGTTACCATAGAATCATCATCATGACCGACGCGGACGTGGATGGTTCACACATTCGCACGCTGCTATTAACGTTCTTTTATCGTCAGACACCGGAATTAGTAGAGCGAGGATACATTTATATTGCTCAGCCACCGCTGTATAAAGTTAAGAGTGGAAAACAAGAGCGGTATGTGAAAGATGACGATGCTTTATTTGACTATTTAACCCAAAATGCCTTAGACGGGGCTGAGTTTTATCCTGCAAAGGATGCGCCAGCAATTACGGCAAGAGCGTTAGAAGAGTTGGTGCAGCAAATGCGTAGGGTTGAGAAAATCATCAAACGCAATGCTCGTCGTTATCATGTGGATGTTCTAAGATCCTTAGTTTACTTACCTGTAATGCAAGCAGAAGATTCATTGCAACCCGCAAAAGTTAATGAGTGGGTACAACAATTGCATCAAAGTTTACAACTTGTAAATACCAAGTCGGAGCGCTTCTCGGCAGATGTTAAACATCAAGTTGAAACAGGTCATTACTTACCCCGGGTTACAATAAATCAACATGGTATGGACCATGACATTGTGCTTAAGCCGGAACTTTTTTTATCCAAAGACTATAAGGAATTGGTGAACCTAGGCGGTAAATTGCATCATTTAATTGAAGAAGGTGCTTATATTAAGCGCGGGGAAAAAATTAAAGCTGTGGATGATTTTACTCAGGCCATTGATTGGTTAATGGAAGAGGCAAAACGTGGGCAAACTATTCAACGTTATAAAGGTTTGGGAGAAATGAACCCCGGACAACTTTGGGAAACCACTATGGATCCTGACGTACGGAGAATGATGCAAGTTACCATTGAAGACACGGTTGCTGCCGATGAAATTTTCACCACCCTAATGGGCGATCAGGTTGAACCGCGACGCGAGTTTATCGAAAGCAATGCGTTAGAAGCTGAGAATATTGACGTTTAGATCGTGCCATTTGAACCCGGATTACGGCCCTTTGGGCCTGCATCCGGGTACGGTACCGAGAAATTGACGTGTATAATGCGTCATTCATCGTGATAAGAGGAAGTAACCATCGAAATGACAAACTTACCTAGCTGTCCTCAATGTAAATCGGAATATACCTACCAAGATGGGCATTTATTAATATGTCCTGAGTGCTCCCATGAGTGGGACTCACAAGAAGTACAATCTACCACCGTGCCACAAAAAATTACTAAAGATGCTTATGGCACTGTATTAAATGATGGTGACAGCATTACGGTAATTAAGGACTTAAAAGTTAAAGGCAGTTCGCTCGTCGTTAAGGTTGGAACAAAAGTAAAAAACATCCGCTTGGTAGAAGGTGATCATGATATCGATTGTAAAATTGATGGTATTGGCGCTATGAAATTAAAATCTGAGTTTGTAAAGAAATCATAGTAATCTTACTCCGAGAAAATGGCCACCGTATCTCATCTGAATTCTAGGGTATGCAAATATTGCAATAAGTGCCACTGATCCCGGATTACGTCCCTTTGGGCCTGCATCCAGGCGAAATATAGGGCTTGAGTAAACGCTCAATATCGAGGCAAAATCATTTTTTAATCAAGGAGTTTAAACAATTAAATGACTGAATTGAAAAATGATTTTAACGATGATGCTGGGCGTTTACTTAAGCCCTGGAGAACCCCTGGTTCAAACCCTTACTGATAAGGGCTTAAACCAGGCGGTATAAGTTGCTTCCATGCAACACACCTTTCAGTGCCCATTCCTTCGGTTGACATCCTGTCAGACATTCCTTGTCCTCCCTTGTTATAAGTATAACTTTTTCACAGACTGTGTCATTACGTGGACTGCTGAATATGATGTAAGATATTTCTTATCCCAAGTGCGTTTTTTTCTTCCGGGGTGCTTAAAATACAAAAATAGGGGTGAAAATTTTTATAAAGAGAATAATTTAGCAAACGACTGCCACAATTTTTTGCGCACACTGGCCACCGCAGTAAGTACCACTAAGTTACTGAGTTGTTTGCCTACTTGGCGTACAGGCTTCTTCTTCGCTGTTTTCCAACCAATCACGAAAACTGGCACCAAAAGCGCGAGCAGAATAACCTTGTTTTCTTCAATGAAGTTAGAAATGTAGTTTTTATGCTTATAACTTTCTATCTTCTGCAACAGCAATTCTTTCTCTAAGTTCGCTATCTCTAACATCAGTTCCTTGCGGTTGGTCATTCTTATCGAGCTCCTTGTCTTCAAATAAAAATCGCCTGGATTTTTCAAATGACATTGTTTGGGCACAACTCATTATGTGCATAATTAATAAGCCCACAATTACAATATTAATAAGCAGGATAACAGTAAGTGCTAATGTTGGACTGGGATATACAAGGAGTATTCCATAGCCTATTAATACCATTAGCATAAGCCAAGTCGTAATTAGGATTACGAACAGTACCAACACACTGGCAAATATATGAGCCGCACTAATTCCTGCAAGTCTTGCTTCCAGTTTGACTAGGGAAAAAATCGATTTAAAGATTTCCCATTTACTGGACACAAGACCTTCCAGTTCTTCTATTACTTTCATTTATTTTCTTAGAATCGAAGATAATAAGAAGCCTATACCTGCTGCAATTAGAACGGAACCAATAGGATTACGTTTAACTTTTTCGGATAATTCATCGGAATATTCCTGTACGGAGTCTTTAGCATCGTGAACATGATGCAATCCGTCTTCATAAAGATCGTTAACTAATTTTTTCCCTTCATGAAGCAAATCACTCGCAGCCTCACTTATATGAGCTTTCCTAGTTTCAAAGTCTGGTTTTTGTTTTTTGTCCATTGTTAAATTCCTTTTTAAGGTTTCATCTTTAAGCATAGTAGATTTTATGCAGAAATAAAAATCATGAATACTCTAATTATATTAAGAATTTTACTATTAAAACGAAGGTTTTTTTTTAGTTTTGACCTATCATTAAGGTAGGCACTTCATAATAATAAAAGAGTTAAAGTTATGTTAGTCGTGGCCGATTACATCGATAACAGTTGTTGCCTGAAATAATAAAAATTACAAGGAGTAGGCAATGTCTAAAGTAAATGCATTACAAGATTCTTTTCTTAAGGAATTAGCAAAAGAAAAAGTATCTGTCTCCGTCTTCCTGGTTAATGGTATTAAGTTACATGGAATCGTCGATGATTTTGATGAACATGTCATTATGCTTAAGAATTCGGTAACGCAGATGGTATATAAACATGCAATCTCAACCGTAGTTCCTTCTAGAATGGTAACTCTATCTGGTGACTAAGACTAATCTATGGCAGACTTGAGCCTTTCCCGCTTCCGGAAGTTTTGTTTTGTTTGAACGACCAAAAGGAGGAGAGCGCTCAATTCTGGTGCAGTTAGCGCTTCCTACAATTGAAACCGAAACAGCTTTAGCTGAATTTAAAGAGCTTGCTCTTTCCGCAAATGCAGAAGTACTAGGCTGCGTCTTAGGTTCAAGAAGTACTCCTGAAGCCAAATATTTTGTAGGTCAGGGGAAGGCAGAAGAAATTCACCAAATGGTGTTAGAAACTGACGCCGAATTAGTACTTGTTAATCACGAATTGTCACCCTCTCAAGAACGTAATCTAGAAAAATTACTGAGTTGTCGGGTGGTCGATCGCAGCGGTCTTATTTTGGATATTTTTGCACAACGGGCAAGAACGTTTGAGGGAAAACTACAAGTTGAATTGGCGCAATTAGAACATTTATCAACCCGTTTAGTTCGCGGTTGGACTCACCTGGAGCGGCAAAAAGGGGGGATTGGTCTGCGCGGTCCCGGAGAAACGCAATTAGAAACGGATAGACGATTATTGCGTGAGCGGATCAAAACCATTCATAAGCGTTTGGAGAAAGTTCAACGCAGTCGAGATCAAAGTCGGCGTGCTCGACGTAAGGCCGAGATGCCCACTGTTTCTTTAGTGGGTTATACCAATGCTGGTAAGTCTTCTTTGTTTAATGCGCTTACCGGTGCAGAACTATTTGCTGCCGATAAATTATTTGCGACCCTGGATCCCACCATGCGGAAGTTGGAGTTATCGGGCTCTACTTCGGTAATTTTGGCGGATACGGTGGGTTTTATTCGCGATTTGCCCCACCAGTTAATTAATGCATTTCACGCAACCTTGGAAGAAACTAAATCTGCAGATTTATTAGTGCACGTAATCGATGTTGCCGATCCAAATTGGCGAGATCATGTTCGTGCTGTGGAAGAAGTATTGCAGGAAATTGGTGCCAACGAAGTACAAAAAATTCAGGTGTTTAATAAAATTGACTTGCAACCCGGTTGGGAACCAAAAATGGATTACCAAGAAGGAAGCTGCAAAGTGTGGTTGTCTGCTGCAAGTGGAGCTGGTTTAGATTTATTGTGCAATGCCATAGCGCAATCGTTGCATGGAACTATTCTTGAAGAAGAAATTGAGCTAAGTCCGGTGGATGCTAAATTGAGGGCTCAATTATATAAATTGGATGCTGTGGTGGATGAAAATCCGACGGATGAGGGTGGTTGGAAGTTACGTATACGGTTAACTCAAGAACAGAAGAAGCGTCTGTTGGGGTAGTTGTGTAGTCATTGCGAGCGTATCAATCCAGTTCGATTTTAAAATAAAAAGCCGTCATGGACTACTTCGCTATGCTCGAATGACGAAGGATACTTAACTTGCAGAAGCTACCTTGTACAGGCTTTTTGCAGTTTGACTACCGTATAAAGTATCGCTTAACTCCCCTTGTGGATTAAACACAAAGGTAACTGGAACTCCATTGATATGCCCTAGGTTTAATAATGATCTAGGATCGTATTTGAGGGCTGGGTATTGGATCCCCAATTTCTGAATTAGAATTTCCTGCTGGGCTATTGGTAAAGAATCATAGTTAACGGCGAACATGGCAAAGTCTTTGTCATCTTTATGCTGCTCATAAAAACGATTCAACTCGGGAATTTCTTCTAAGCAAGGCCGACACCAACTGGCCCAATAGTTAATATATACCCACTTACCACTAAGAGAAGAAAGAGGGATTTGTTCCCCGTTAATATTATGTAAGGCGGGTTCGGCATTAAGTTGAGTTATCAGCAGTAAGCATAGTGGCATGGACAGCAGAATTTTTCGCAACATAATTGATCCTGTCTAAGAAATAAAAGCATTCTAGCATGACTCAATTAAATAATGTTTTTTATATTAATCTATACTCCTTCGATTGAATCACAAGGATGAAACGAATGAATCAGACCATGAAAATGTCCAACGGACAAATGTTAAGAGAGGGCGCTGGCGTGAAGTTGCGCCGTTACATTGGCATGGAGCGGCATAATGATCTTGATCCTTTTCTATTGTTAGATGTGTTTAATTCCACCGATCCTTTGGATTATATGGCAGGCTTTCCTCCACACCCTCACCGTGGATTTGAAACCATAACCTATCTCATTGAAGGTAAAATTGTTCATAAGGACAATCATGGGCATCAAGGGGTAATCACTGCAGGCGACGTGCAATGGATGACGGCGGGACGAGGGATTATTCATTCAGAAATGCCCAGCGAAGAACCGCGGTTATGGGGCTTACAACTATGGTTAAATTTGCCTGCAGCGCAAAAAATGGTGGAACCCCGATATCAAGAGTATAAAGCTTCGCAATTGCCGATTATAAGCTTCAAAAATGGAGTTTTAATTAAAGTAATTGCAGGCACAACCAGCGAAGGTACCGCTTCACCTATTAAAGGTGTGGCAACGGACCCCATTTTTTTTGACATTACGTTACCTCTTCAACAAAGTTACGATTTGCAAATTCCTAGCTCTCATCAAAGCATTCTGTTTGTATTAGATGGTGACTTGAGTTTTCCTGATGGAGAAAATACAAGTCCGATAAGCCGGGATACCTTGGTTAGCTTAAATTCGTTAAACTCAATTACTATCCAGGGAGCTTCTGAGAGTTGTCGCTGCTTGTTTATTGCCGCTAGAAAAATTGGCGAGCCGGTTGAGCGACTAGGTCCATTTGTGATGAACACACGCGAAGAAGTATTACAAGCAGTTGATGATTTTCAAAACCACCGATTTTAAGGAGACAGTATGGCAAAGGTTCTTGTGCTTTATTATTCAAGTTATGGTCATGTGGAAACCATGGCAAATGAAGTTGTGAAAGGAGTGAATCAAGTTCAGGGAGTTTCTGCAACATTAAAGCGCGTACCTGAAACCATGCCCGAAGAAGTAGCCAAAAAAGCAGGGGTAAAATTAGACCAGGCTGCTGAAATTGCTAAACCCGAAGAACTGGCTAATTATGATGCCATTATTTTTGGAACACCTACTAGGTTCGGTAATATGGCAGCGCAAATGAGAAACTTTCTCGATCAAACGGGTAAATTATGGGTTGAGGGCAGTTTGATTGGTAAGATTGGTAGTGTTTTTGTTTCTACAGGTACCGGCGGCGGGAACGAAACTACCATCACTTCTTTTTGGAATACCTTAGCGCACCATGGTTTTATCATCGTTGGTGTTCCTTACGCGGAAAAAGGACTAACCGATTTAAGCAACATGCGCGGCAGTTCACCCTATGGAGCTGGCACCATCGCTGGGGCAGATGGCAAACGTTCGCCTCTTCCCATTGAGTTGCAAATTGCCCGTTTCCAAGGCGAGCACGTGGCGAAATTGGCCAAACGTTTGGCCGGTTAATATAAAATCTCATCTCTGCCGGGTGTTTCCCTGCCCTTTTTTACGCGCAATATGATCATCAAAGAGACACAATTTGCAAAAAATCTGCATTTCTTAGTGTTCTCTTAATCTTACAGCAATAAAATTGTATTTTTAATTATGTAAGGGGTTCTCATTATGCCCGGAGAAAACGAAGATAGAACACAAGAGCCTAAATTTGATCAGCCAACTCCATTGGCTACAAATTCTTGGAAAGCTGTAAATTGGTTCACCAGTGTTTTCGCAACCAGTACAGCTGTAGTTGCAGTACAAAGCCCAATTAATACCATTATCATGAATTGCCTAAGAAACGGCGCCCCTATGCCCAATAGTATCGGCTTTCTTGCAGCTGCTCGACATTTGTACGCAGGAACTGGTCCAAGTCTAGCTGGATCGGGTGCTCGTACCGCTTATGTAACTACCTCTAAAAAAGGTGCTGTTGTTGAAGCCACGGAATCCACAGCGGTTGAAGAAACGGTCATGGATGCAACCCCTTCAAGAGTTGGAAAAGTAGGGTATGTATCCGCGGTAGCTGCGGGTGATGTAGCGGTTACGCAAATACCGTTTACTTTGAGTCAAGTTAGAAAAGTTTTGAGCGATCCTATGAGAGTAGCCCCCAGCGAGCCTCTTGTATGGCGTACTTGGCCTAACATAGTTCAATTAAGCAAAACTGGGCTTCTTCCTAGTTATGCAGGTGCTTTGGTTAACTTTTCGGGCTTATGCATTGTAGAAGGCATTTATGCTCAACATTTGCCGATACAAAATCAAAAAACTAAGCATTTTTGTGCAGGCGTTCTAAGTGGTGTAACGGCGGGTCTATTTTCATATCCGTTTGGTTACTATCGAGATTTTGTAATTTCGCAAGCCTCGATCGAGCAAGGGGTTCTGAAGACACCAACACTAACTGATGTTAGTAAACAAGCAATGGAATACGTTCGTAGAGAAGGCTTTTTAAGTAGTGTAAAGAAAGTTGGCTCAGAGTTTCGGGTTCAAGCTCCCTTACGTGCAGGTAGGTAGGGTCGAGAACTGGCGCGGTGAATTCTAACTTCCCGTTTCCAGATCCCGCCACGTCAAACGCAGCATGCGGTTTTCCCGCACTACGCTTTCCTAACACCTTCATATCAAGCTTATGTGACCTATCGTGCTGATGACACTTTCG
>CAMAYX010000077.1 GCA_945862405.1 Legionella genomosp. 1 | reverse complement strand
TTAGTGACCTTATCTTCGGAATTAAATTCTTCTGATTGTCTATTTATCGATCCGCTTTCTTCTTGTGCCATTTTGTTGATTTCCTTACCACCCTCACGACATTAAATTTACCTTATTTTTGTCTCACTGTCGCTGGCACAGAGGGCATATTTATAGAGTCCATCTTTGCGTTCATGCATCGCAATGCACAGCCCGTAAGTGAATATTTGCATCTTCCTCCCGATTCTGTTTTAGAAATAGGTCGGCAAGTGGATATATAAATGAGTTTAATATGACCACATTGAATTTTATTATACTTTTTTGTTAAAAAAATATATAATAAGCTTGCTTATACCCTATTAGCCTGGAGAATTTAAATGGCTAGATTTTTTCGCAGTGATTCTATTTCAACCGATGATATTTTTACAAAGCGCAATGCAATGGTTTGCGGAGCTATTTTCGCTGGATGTGCATTAGCTGCATACTCTTTTGCCGCTTTCTTTGTTGCAGCAACGGTGACGTTTGGTTTCTTCTTATTCAACCAACATCAACAAAATGAAAACTCGTTTGAAGCAAGAATTGAGCGCGCTTTTGATATGTAATTTAAAATCAAGCGCAGTGTTTAACTGCGCTTGATTTTTATGAATGTTTTACAAACGATTGCCTAATAATTTGCTCTGAAAAATTGTGATAGTTAGACCATCGTTCAATAATTTCCACATCTAATTCTTGCAGAAGATCTTGCATGCTCAGGTGTATAGGTAGAAAAATAGCTTTGTAAACGCTTCACTATGGTTTCTTATAGAGAGATTGGACCAAGTGGAGCCGTAGAATGGTCCTCATGAGAAGAGACTAGTTCCGGTTTAAATTGGTGTTTGAGCACCCCGAATCGACTCATAATTCCCACACAATGCTGTTTACTGCCTTCTCCCATCATGAGATAGGTATCTCCATAATCAAGTTTTGGCATCTTCATCGTAGTAACTTCTTGCGCTAAATCCTTCAACAGATCGCCATGAGCAAAGACCCATGTAATTCGATTCAACTCAGGGTTGTGGTCTAGGTTTAATTCTTCGGCTGCTTTCGCAACGCGGCTGCCGTATTCCCTCGAAGTCTCTTGCGTTGAGCGAATGGAATCCTGACGGGTAAATTGCGAAACGGTGACATTCTGATATTGCAGTTTATGTAATCTTGATTCGATTTCTTCCGGGGTACTGCATTCGGTACCACTAGTAACGTAGGGAGAAAAGAACGCCAAGGAAGGATTTCTAGAACCAAGTTTCTGCTCTGAAAAATGGTGCGATACATGGAATTCATGCACGTGATCTGCATCGAGCCCTGCGTCAGTGGCGGTCGATAGCGCGCGTGAAACCGGTGAACTGATCGCGCGAACACGAAATGAGTTAGCGTAAAGTCGGTTAATAAACACGGCCATCGTCTCTTTAACCGTTCTGGCGGCATAAAGTTCAAGACGTGATTGTACTCCGGTATCGAATTTAGAAGGGTTGAGTGCGGTTAAATCAGTATCTTCACTCAAGCCAAAAACTTTGGTTAGATTAGTACAAACTTCATGTCGTGAGAACATCACAAAATGATTTCCCTGTTCTACGTCAGCGGTAAAGGTTTCTTCATGCAGATTAAGAGCTGTAATAACTCCTAAATGAGAACTTAAAAGTTTCGCTTTAGCGCATAATACATCACTCAAAGCTTGATCAATACTGCGAACATTCCCAGTTGCAAACAGCTTTGGCAACATCAGTTTCAAGGTGTCGCGTAGACTCCACGCCATACTCACCACGCGCGACAAGTAAGAAACGCTTTTGGAAAGAAGGCCAGCTGGTTGTAGTTGCTCAAATTGAGAAACCGTTTTACTAAGCTCATCCGTTAAAGACTTCTGCTCATCGTGACGGTCTGCCCCTTTCATTAAGAAATCCAAAGGGATCTCCACATTCAAATCTAGGTCGCGAATAAATCGCTCCACCGACCGCCTCGCCTCTACACCATCAGATTTTTCGGCAATCTCATAAATCTCAATTAATGATTTACGTACTGATTCGTCATACTCGTTCCTTGCAGCAGCAAGGAAGTGTTCGGCTGTACCTTTAATATGTTCAAATTGCATAAGTTCTCTTTATTAAAAAAATCTGTTCCAAATGTCTTAATTTAGAGCATTATGCCACATATATTAATATTTTAGAATCAATAAGCTCTGACTCGAATAATATTATTTAATATTATTGGAACACCCAAATTCTCTGCTAAAATGCAGGGAAATAGATAATATTTCCTTTCACCACCACACCCACACATCCTGGAACCTTAGACTTTATGCTGGCTGCGCCTTGGTTGTTAATCGTAATGTTACAGCTTTTTTGTTGACCGCTGCTTCCTGTGGCCAGAAATGTGTGCGTTCCTGTTGCCAACTTAACACTTGCGTTAGTCCCTGAGAATAATTGATTATTGATGTTAATCACTACATTCTTTGGTTGGTAATGAACTGCTATTTTCTGTGGACAATAGAGCGTAAGTACCAAAGGTAAATGGCAATCCACCAGTACTAGAGTTCACTTTGCTATTATCAATTTGCGTAAAGAGCGGATGTCCATTTCCATAATCAGGTCCTTTCACAATGGTAAAGCCTTGCGTTGGCAGTGCACATAGAACAGTACTAAATCGTTATTGGCTTGTCCGGGAATATTACTTTTATTGTTATAAGCCGTGGTATTACCCATTAGTTTTTGCAACACATCAACCAAGATTATGGGCTGTTGATAGTAATAGGCATTCATATTCGTATACAAATCTTTAAGTTCATCCGTATCTTTGGAGGGGCAAATCATAAATTGAGTGTAAACAGGAACAGTTTTACCGTTTACAACTGCTTTTAGAGCATTGGGTTCGCTTGGATATAATTTTCCTAAAGAGAGCGGATGCGCGTCTGGGTATTGTTGTGGATTACTCATCGCATCGATATCGCGATTTGATATATGAGGTAAATCAGAGGCTAAGGAATTGTATTCAGTAACTGTAAAGTAATTAGGAATTTCGCTGCCGCCTTCTGGAGGATCGTAAACGGCTACGGAAATCAAACGTATTCTCTTGGTGGCAAATGGCAACTCTTTTTTGGTTAATGCGCGATAAGTGCATTCATGTTTTGTAA
This sequence comes from Legionella genomosp. 1, assembly GCA_945862405.1. Taxonomy (GTDB): domain Bacteria; phylum Pseudomonadota; class Gammaproteobacteria; order Legionellales; family Legionellaceae; genus Legionella_A. The sequence goes on along the minus strand of CAMAYX010000077.1, from coordinate 7,384 downwards.
CAACTGATTCAAGGTAAATTTTGAATAACTGCTATCGATAGGAACGCTTCCTCTAAATAAGAAACCATGTGGATCGGCATTATTTGCTGAAGGATAAATGTCCACTAATTTAAATTTTTCAGTCCTATACGTATCAGGCAGAGCAAAGGCATTCCCGCTAAGAAACACACATAAACCTAGGGATACACAAAGTCGTTTTAGAGTAGTCATGATAGTCACACCTAAAAAGCAAGGGTTGCAAAGACAATTCTAGCGAATTGTTAACAGACTCTATTATGTGAAATAAATGGGCAGAATGGTGAAATATGTTTCAAAATTTGCATCTTATTTACAAATAGAGAGTTTTTTGATGTCGAAAATGTACAGAAAGAGCTTATGCATCAAAAAATTGGGTTACCGAATCCTTCATGGCCATGGTATCTTCATAACCTAATTTGATGAGTTCACGGGTGAACTCCCCTTCAAATAAAAGAAAACTCAGTAAATCCCCGGAATGACGTTTGGCACCTAGGAAGTTTAAAAGAAGTCGTAATAAGAAAGGAATGCTTTGATAATGATTTTGCGCAATGGTTGCAATATCCACTCCAGGGCGCAAATGTAATATTTGCACCGGCCGCCAAGGCGATTCTTCCTGCCTCTCTGCTGGAAGCAAGTCCGCAATACGATTCATATGATTGATCATTTCAATATCACGATCGAGATTATCTAAAAACAAACCATTAATCATCCCGCCTAACACACGAGAAAAATCAATATCGCGATCCTTGAGTTTCAGCGGAGGACCTTTTTTTAGTTGTCGATTGCCAATCACTAAAATTTTATCCGCTTGGCAATGGATTGCTCCCCGCAGCGGGGCTTCTAATCCTAGATGGCCATCTCCATAATGAAAGCCGTCAATATTGGAAGGAGGAAAAAACAGCGGTAAGGCGCTGGAGGCAATAAAATATTCCATATCCATATTCACCCTTTGACTTGCGTGCAGCGGATGATTCCAGGCTTCAAAATCCTCTTCATAATGTTGGTAAAAAGAGGTGGTTTTCTGAGTTTCATAACAATTGCTAATAATCTCTAGCGTTTCCAGGCGATTTTGTTTAACGGCACTTAACACATCCTCAAAATTAATAACGCTGCTGAGGTATCCACGCAAAGGCGTAGTATCAAGAATATGACCTAACAAGCGTTGTTTAAACACCATGCTGCTCATGTTCCGCACGGCTGTTTTGGTCATTGCATAATTGCCGGATTTAAATATTAGAGGACAGGTAATGTCACCCCAAAGTTCCGTTAACTTGGAGGTCGCACCAATAAAATCATGCGCACACTCGGCCAATACAGCAGCATTAATACTGCCAACACTTGCACCAGTAACAATTTTAAAAGGGATTTCACGAGTATTTAGAATCGTACTAACCGCTTGTAGAGCCCCTGCTTGATAAGCTCCTCGGGCGCCGCCACCGGCCAGGTAAAGCGCTATTTTGGTCATGGTTTCGGAGGTTAGAGAAGAAGGTGAAAAATATAGCCCTGTTGTGCATGATTAGCAATAGACTTGGATAAAACCCCGAAACCAAGTTTCGTCATTGCGACTGCGAGCCATGCGCGGCAGGAATCCAGAACAATACGTGAACGAATACCCGATCTTGATTGCTTCACTATTACGGCCCAGAATCCTACTTCAACGCCACCACCCGTAAACGATGCCCATCAGGATCCTGTGCCAGAAAAGTATAACCAAAAGGTAGATCGGAAGGTGGCTGTGCAATGCGGATACCACACCTTTCCCAATCAGCATATAAACCATCCACTTGCTCATTACTCTTCACTGTAAACGCTAATTCTATTCCTCCACAGCTCTCCGCTGCAGGTTTAACAGAATGTTTTGCCTTCAAACCAACTCCCATCCCATTGGCTAATTTAAATGCGGTGAAGGTGGGGGAAGCTTCAACAGACGAAAGCCCCAGTAAATCAGTATAAAATTGACTACTAAGCGCAATATCGTCAACGTAAAGTACAATAACGTTAGGTTCTAAAGTCATGATGTCTCCTTGATAAAATTTCAACTCAAGTCTAAGCCGACCAACTGACAATTCTTGTCAGCAGCATGCACAAGGCCCTATTAGGCTATTTTTTCCAATCTTCTTTCCCAAGGTCTAATATGTTCTAATGAGGAGTTCACTTTTGAGGAACTTTTATGAAAATTTCCCGACAACTACTCGACGAAGCGGTAAACGAGAAAATCATTAACGTCAGTCAAGCCGAGTCCTTATTCCACTTTTTGAAGAACAAATCTGACGAGCTTCCTGGATTTAATTTTACCCACATCATTTACTATTTTGGCGGCATATTGGCCATTGGCGCTATGACCCTCTTTATGAATTTAGGATGGGAAAATTTCGGTGGCTGGGGCATTCTTACCTTATGCATTCTGTATGCAGTTTTAGGTTTGTGCTTAATCAGCGTTTTGCGCAGAAAAAATTTACACATCCCGGCCGGGATTTGTGCGACGTTCGTAATTTGCCTAACGCCGCTTGCTATTTATGGATTGCAAGTAGCGATGGGATGGTGGCCGGATAGCGCCAGTGCGTATCGCGATTTTCATGTGTATATACAATGGCATTGGATATACATGGAACTAGGAACTTTGGCTGCGGGGGTTATTTTAATTTGGATTTATCGTTACCCATTTATGGTGATGCCCATCGCGATAACTCTCTGGTATATGTCCATGGATTTGGCCTCCATGCTCGGGCAAGAAGAGGGGTTCTTCAACTGGGAGCTGCGATCGCTAGTTTCCATGTATTTTGGCTTGGGTTTTACTCTGATAGCCTTTTGGGTAGATGTCCGTTCCAGTGACTCGAAAGATTACGCTTTTTGGTTATATATATTTGGGGTGCTTGCCTTCTGGGGCGGCTTAACCTGTCAGCATTCTGATAGCGAATTATCAAAATTCTTATACCTGTGCATGAACCTATTATTAATAGGTGTAGGCGTTTTGCTGCAACGAAAAGTGTTCGTTATTTTTGGAGCCATTGGGGCTATTTTCTATTTTGGACATTTAGCGTGGGATGTATTCGCCGACAGTTCATTTTTCCCAGTCGCCTTAACCGCGATCGGTGCTCTAATAATTTATCTAGGAACGTTATGGCATAAAAACGAGGACAAGCTCACCAAACACGTACAGGCAATCCTGCCGAAAGCCCTACGTGATGCTATAAATTCCAGAGCTGATTAATTTACTAGCCCACGTCCCGCGGCTTGTCCGCGGGATCCATAAATCACAAAATACTAACCCAACGACAATTGCGGCCCTACTTCATCTTGGCCAGCACGCAATGCATACAAGCTCAAAGCAGCAAGACCTACAACTAATCCGCCCAGCGTAGTCAAAGGTTGCGCTAAAGCGATGCCTAATAGAAACACAAGTCCTGCGCCTACCGTCAAGCCAGACAGCAGCCGTAAGGTAAAATCAGGTTGTTGCGACTCTCTTACTTGGGCAAGCATCAGCGTGGCTAATTTTTCAGGAGCAGTTAATTCATCAAGCTGTAAGTCTTCCTTATTGCGCATAGGCTCCTTTTTCGCTGTAAAGAATGCCGAAACTGATTGTGAAAAAAACTGTCTAGGCAAATAAGGCTTTCCTTGATGTGAATAGGCAGCCTTACCTTCAAGAGCAGCCTGATTTAATAAGGCACCAGGAACTGCTTGACCTACACGCTCGGCTATAGCACTGGCATCGGCACCGCTTACATTCTCTATGGGTCTGAGAAACAAGGTTTGATAAAGAGGGGTGTTTATCAGTTCTGGGTGTTTAAGTTTTGCTACCAAATTATCCGGTAAAATGATTTTAAATTGCGATGCTGCCTCGGGGTGTTCAGCAAACACCGCCAATATCTTGTTTAAATAGCCATCTAAATCCGTTATCCCTGGATGCAAACCAAGCCTTAGCTGAATGTGCGGATGGTTTTTTACTTCTGCTAAAAGAGCTTTTACAAAGGATGCATCCACCGCAAATGGTTGAGTAGTACTGCTAATAAACGTTAAAGAGTCTTCCGCACCAATTTGTAAAAGTACGCGCGTTCTTTCTTTATTAACGGTAGCTGCCCCAGCATTAAATGCATTATCAATGCTCAGATGGCCGGTGACATGCAGATGATCTTCATCAACCGCTGTGAAATCTTCTCTAGCGGTGGGCAAGGGAATGGACCAACGTACATTTGATTTGCGCGCTAATCGTGGGAGGTGTTCCCACAGCGCATGTTGTTCTTGCTTGAACATGTACTCATAGGCGATAAAAACCGGTAAGTCTAATGACTGGGCTAGTTGAAATGGTGCTGCTTGTTGGCTAGATGGAACACCTATGTAGACCGAGTCAATTTTATTCCGCGTCAGATAAGCCTTTATACCATCGAGGTCTTGTTGGCTTAAGGTCTTAGGGCATTGTTCAGTTGCTAATAGCTCTTTTATGCTTAATTTACTCACTGGACAGTCTTGAAATACATCAACCCTTTGTTGGGCTGTCTCTGTTAATGAAATCACTACAAAGTTATCAATGTCCATTTTCTTTAGAGCGGCAATAGTTTTTAATGCTAAATCCGTATCACCAACGCTGCTTACAAATAATGCAATCTTCATGAAAACTCCTATAGAAAAAACGATGGAAGTCTAACAAAATTTACAAAAAATTGACAGTTTGGACGTTGTGTTGACAATGCTGGCTGGCTATACTTAGTTTAAGTCGCAATCTTTCGCATAGAGGTAATGATGCAAAGTAATTCACTAAAAAATATAGCATCTGGCCTGTCGTTATTCATCGTTACCAATGCGTATGCAGGTTTAGTAACTCCTGAAACTCCGCAAACCAACCGCTTAAGAATTACCAACCAATGCTCTTCAACCCTGTGGATTCAACAAGATTATAAGCATCAAACTAATGATCCCGTGGTGGTTAAAATTTCTCCAGGTCAAGCCTATGATTATACCATTCCGGATCCTGGATTAGCATCAACCAGGTTTTGGCCTAAAAGCGGATGTAATGCACAGGGGTATGATTGTCAGTTAGGGGAGTCGGTAGGAGTTCCTGATGCGGAAGCTCAGGGCGTGCAAAAAGGTCCATACGCACCAGACATTAATAGTAAATTTGAAGCCACCTGGGGTTGTTTGCCCGCAATTTACAATAATGATCCCTCTCTCTGCGCCGCCAATCCCAGTGCGCCCGCCCAGCATTTAAACGCACAAACGTGGTGGAATGGTTCGGCTGTGGATGGCTACACATTACCCTATACCATCAAGGTTGCAAATCACGGTAACACCTGCAAGGACATGCGCTCAGGACAAGTTTTGGCGAACCCTAACGTGAATTGTAGTCAATTGTCGGTGTCATCCTGTCCAAGTGATGCGAATCTTTCCACTGAGGGGCTTTATAACAAAATTAATGGTGTTGATGTCACCAGCGTAAATTTGCAATGGAAGAATTCTAAAACCAATGAATTGTTGGGATGTTTTAGCCCTTGTTCAAAACTCACGATGGCGCAAGGCAGTGATAATGGCGAGATTGCAGGGGGATGGGCACGAATCTTGGGTGGATTAATTCCCTCCGCCAATCAAGCAAAAATGTATTGTTGCCCTACACCGCCGGTATCATCTGGTGAATGCAGTGCAGGCCCTGTGGCCAGAAGCAGTTATTCTCTTAGCGTCCATGAGGCGCAAAAATGTGATGCTTATACCTACGCTTATGATGATGCCAAAGGCTTAGCTCAATGCGGTGCTCAATCTCGATTTGAAATTGTCTTTTGTCCAAGCTCACAACCCACACCCGATCCTGTGCCAACTCCTACACCCACGCCAGTACCAATGCCTGAGGGCTTGAAACTACAGTTCAATATGAACAGCAGTGCCGGAATTTCCGCTTACCTAAACGACACCTTATTGGTGAATGCTACTCCAGTAAGCGCTGCTAGCTTTCCCGCAAACTCCATTTTGAAAGCCTATCAAGCAAATAAAATTGCAACGTGTAACTTAACCATTGGTCAAACCACGGTCCAACGCGGCAGCGGCGAGTTATGCAATCGACTGAACATCGTTGCTGAAGGGGCTGCAAAGGTACATGTGTATTTACCCGCTGATATTCCAAATACGGGCGACACCGCCCCTCCGCCCACTCCTACACCAAAATACCTAATCTTTGGCATGGACCAAAGCATTCATGCAACGTTTAAAAATATACCAGTTGCCAATGAAACCAAACTTTTATTAAGTGACTTGGGCAATAATCTGAATCTCACCATGAACGCTTATCAAAGCACAAAAACTGCCACTTGCAGTTTCCGCTTAGCGAATAGTGCACTAAGTATTATTCCTGATAGTGGGTATTTATGTACCAATGGTTTGGTGTTGATGGCGAAACCCAATGGTGATTACTTTATAGGCTTGCCAAATCCTCTACCGGCTCAACCAATGACAAAGCTCTATGGTTTAGGGATTGCGCAAGGGATGACCATCACCATTAAATCTAAATTACCTACTCAAATAGTTTCATGGAATTCAGCAAATAAAAACGCAAGTTTACCTGCTGGTTTGAATCATTTTGTACTCAAAGGGAGGAATAACGAAGTACGAGATTGCCCGATAACATCAAGCAGCACCTTAACTTGGCCGACGGTAAAAGCTTGCCAAGGGGTCGTGTTTAAAAATGGAGTAATTTATTTCCCGGCATTCTAGGGAAAAAGCAGGATACAAAATGTAAGACCTTAATAATAACTTAAGAATTATGCACTATATTAATAATATTAAATTAAATGAATAAAAGTATAAAAATCTGGTAAAGCAAATGTGATAAAATACGAGAAAATTTTACCAAATTTGGCATTTTTGATTATAATTTAATTTAAAAAAAGTCAGCATAATAAATATTAAACCGGGGTATTTATTTTTTGTTCAATTTGAATTAGAAATAAAGTAGAAATTCAATTCGTATCTGTTTGATATCTGGTAGGGTATAATGACATATTGTAAAAAATTCATCAATGGTATTGGCACCATTAACTTTGCGGATGAATCCGCGGTTGCCGTGAGAAACAATTTACTGGCCTTTGCTTTCCAAGACTTAAAAAAACAAGGCGAAGAACTTGAAAGAATTGTCAAAGAGTTACCCAAAGAAATCCCCGATAATGTTTCGTTCAATACCCAACTCGCTCTTTATAAGGAGCAACAAGAAGCTGTTATTGCAAAAATAGTATTGCAAATGAAGGCTTTGGAGCGAGCAGCAGCCCCTACCCGAATTGATACCCCTGTCGTAATTGACAATCCTCCAGTTTTTGTTGCCAATTTTGCCAATAATTTCCGCAACATTAAGCATTTAGCCGACACCCTTTCCGATGCGCCGCCGGCAATA
>CAMAYX010000076.1 GCA_945862405.1 Legionella genomosp. 1 | reverse complement strand
CAAGCGCGTTAAGCTACCGATGGTAACCTGGTATAACCAGCCTAAAAATGAGGCTTTTAGATAATCACTAGCGCCTGAAAACCAGCCAGTAAGACCAATGCGGTTGTGTTGGCCTGCATGGCGCAAACCTTCTTTGCCGGCGCGGGATTGTTCTGCTCGGTGAGCAGGCTCTGCGCTGTTATTATCTTCTGACCAAAACGTCGTTTGTAAAACTTCTAGTAATTGCTCATCAGTACAACCTGGTTTAGCTTTGTTGCCAAGATATTTAACTAAGCTATTACGATTGATGTAAAAGGTATGGTCTTTATGTTCGCCGTTTGCGTCGACGAGAGTAGCTTGTACGGTGAGGGTGCTATTGAAAAAGGAAGAAAACCAATTGTGGAATGTTACGCCATTTTTCCCCAGTTCGTCGCGTGGGTTGGTAACTCCGTTTTTAAAGAGAAGCCGTGTGCCGTGTTCTGGGTGAGTAAATAAAACTACAGGACTACCGAGTACAAAAGGTTTCATTTAATGCTTCCTTAACATTTAAAAGGAAGAAATTAGAACATATCAACCTTAAGACAATATTAGCTGTATAAAAATCAATCACATAAGTGGAGGCATAAAGCACATTCAATAAAATGTGCTTTTTATTTAATGATTAACCAATTCTGCTATTGAACTGATTAGAATTTTCAGGGGTATTTTCTTCAGATTTACTTTCTTTAGTTGCCGTACTTTCGCTGGTCGGCGCTGGTTTAAATGTTGTTTTTACCAGTGGGGCCTGTGAAATGGTTATCCCAGGAATATTTACCATGCCTTCAGGTCGTTGAGTATTTGTTTTTTTATAAGCTAATAATTCTTCGCAAGTGTATTTTATTCTGGTCATTTATTGATCCGAATGGTTAAGACGATGCATGTTAGCATTTAATTTTCGCACGTGAAAGCCTATTCGTATTTTTTGAAAAGAAGAATGGCATTAAGGCCGCCAAAGGCAAACGATGACGACATGGCGTATTCAACTCGATGCTGCTGCGCGGCATTCGTTACCAGAGGAATATCGCATTGCTCGTCTTGTTCTAAAAAGTTAATGGTAGGGGGGATAACTTGATGCTTAATCGCAAGTACCGTAGAGATGGCTTCTACCGCGCCGGTGGCGCCTAATAAATGTCCGTGTGCTCCTTTTGTAGAGCTCACTAGTAAGTGTTCTTTTGCTTGCGGAAACATAGTGCGAATAGTACTGGATTCAATATGATCATTGGCCAGTGTACCGGTGCCGTGGGCATTAATATAATTCACCTGCTCGGCATCTATGTGTGAATCCTGTAGAGCTGATTTTATGGCGCCTTGTTGGCCAAGGGTATTAGGATCGGTTAAATGGGTAGCATCTGCCGACATTCCAAAACCAATAATTTCAGCGTAAATGGGGGCGCCACGTTGTTCTGCCGATTCTAAGGTTTCCAACACCATCATCGCTCCGCCTTCTCCCAATACCATTCCATTACGGTTTTTTGAAAAAGGTCGGCAAACGTCCGGAGAGACAACACGCAGCGCTTCCCAGGCGCGTAAATGTCCTGCACTGAAAGGGGCCTCACTACCACCGGTGATGGCGCGCTTAACCAAGCCATTACGTACTAACCAATAGGCTTGCCCAATGGCATGAGTTGATGAAGCACAAGCTGTTGAAACCGTATAAGCTGGTCCTGAGATTCCATAGTTTGCTGCAATATGACTGGCGCCCGCGTTCGCCATAACATTAGGTATAACGTTCGGATTTCCGCGTTTAATATTTTGCTGATATAAGCGATGAAAAGCAGAGTCTTCTGTGCCTTGGCCGCCTAAGCAAGAGCCGGTAATTACCGCGGTAGGGATCTGCGATATGGTTTCTTGATCAAGTCCCGCATCTTGTATGGCTTCACCTGCTGATATCAAGGCAAATTGTGCGAATCGATCCAACCAATTGATTTGTTTAGGTGTAAAATAAGTTTCACTGGCGTAGCTTTTAACTTCCGCGCCTATATTAAACCGCATGTCAGAGCAATCTAATTGTTGAATCGTGGAAACTCCGCAAGCCCCGGAAATTAATTGTGACCAAAATTGTGGGTGGGTATTACCTAAAGCAGAAATAACTCCAATGCCTGAAATAACAACTCGATTGGCAGTCATGCTAGCGCATCTTCATTTTGCTGTAAGAGCACAGAGATCCCTTTGACGATGTCGCGAATAGTTTTTGACTCTTTAGCCTCATCAGGAATGTTTAAATTAAACTCATCTTCTAGTGCAAATAATACATTCACCATATCCAATGAATCTTGGCAAATTTCTTCTATGGCTTGATCTAAATGAATATTTTCTACCGGGATGTTTTGTGTTTTGGCTATTAGATTAATTACGCGCTGTTCTATGGATTGCTGTTGCATAATGATCCTTATTTTACGAGTACGAATAAAGTCCTGAGATTCTTGTCGGATTATAGAACTATTGATTTTTTTTTGCGACAATCTTCGCAGCTCGTTGAAAATCGAAGTAGGGAAAGGGGATAATGGATGATCGATGCTGTTTACACTTGGGTGGATGCTAATGACCCTCTATGGGTAAATGAATTCAGCCAGAGCATGGAATCCATTGGCCGAAAGCTCGAAAAATCCGCGGCTCATCTTTGCAGGTTTAGAGATTATGGTGAGTTATTTTATAGCTTGCAGAGCTTAAATTTGTTTGCTCCTTGGATTAGACAAGTATTTATTGTCAAAAAGAAATATCAACGCCCGAATTTACAAAACTTACCACAATCTATTTTGCAAAAAATTGTCTGGGTAGATGAAGCTACGCTGTGTCCTCCGCAGCTTAACTCCGAAAAATTTTCACCAACATTTAACAGTTTAGCAATAGAGGCTAATCTGCACAGGATCCCTGGATTAAGCGAGCAGTTTATTTACTTCAATAATGATATGTTCTTGGGAAAGCCCATAGAGCCTGATTATTTTTTCTTGGATAATTCAGTACGGTTTTCCTTGCGCAAGCAGAGGAGTTGGAGTCGAGGCTATAAAAATATCCTAGCCCATCCCAAGGTTGGAGTTATCAAAGGACATTTCCGCCATATTTTGAATTCGTACGATTGGTTTAGCCAAGAAATAGCTCGCTCTAAATCAATTGGTATTAATTATGGTAGTTTTCCGGTGCATCAATGCACGCCTATATTAAAAAGCAGCTATTATTTTGTTTGGGAACATGTTGAAATAAAGGAAAAATTACTGGCAGACAGCCAGCAGCGATTTCGATCGGATCAGCAGTTGCATCCTGTTTTTTTTGTTTCCTTAGTAAATTTTTGGTTAGGAAAGGCGCGGATACATTTTGAAGAAGATGTGTTCATACAATTAAACAAGCTACTATTTAAAAAGCAGCTTGCCGCTTTAACTCAACAACGTGCTTATCGGTTTTGTGTGAATGATAATCCCAGGAATCGAAATTCCGAGGATACGTTCAAAACGATGACAGAATTTATGCGAAATTATTTTACGGCGGATGTTAATTAAAGTCTGGCGAGTGAAGATGGATTACCGCCCTCACAGAATGACAAGTTTAGGGAGTTTGGGTGAAGGTATCAGAGAATAAAGTATCCCAATGGCTTGCGGGATTACCCCAAGACCTGCAACAGCAAATTCGCAGCATGCATAAACCCATAGCGCGCTGGCGATTGGTTATAGTTTTATTTGTTTTAATCTGGATTGCTGCCGCTGTGCTGATGCTGAAGTTTCCCTTCTGGCCTTTACACCTCTTAGGTTATTTTGTAATTGGATCGGTTATTCACGGCTTGGCCATTAGCATGCATGAATGCATTCATGGCAATATGTTTCGTAATCCACGGCGAGATTATTGGCTGGGTCTATTTCTTGGATTACCGGCCTTGATGTCGTGCACCGCCTATAAAGTTACCCATAGATTGCATCATATTCACAATCGCACCGCAGAAGACCCTGATGAATTGACGAATCTTTCTCCCAATCGCCACGTTCTGTCAGCTATGTTTTATATTTGGGCCATTATTGGCATGCCCTTGTATTTGATTCATATTGCGATTACGTCACTCACCAAAGGAACCCCTAGCCAACGCAGGACGGTAATTTTTGAAGAGTGCTTTATCATCGGCTTTGTGGTTTTCATGGTGTGCTTAGCTTATAGGACTGATTGCACCGCAATCCTATTCCACTGTTGGATGATGCCTGTGGTATTTGCCATGTTCATGGCCAATACTCGAGCTTGGTCTGAACACTCGATGACCAAACAAGGACATCCGCTGACCCAGAGCCGCACGGTCGTTAGTAATAGGGTAGTATCGTTTTTTTTATGCAATCAAAACTACCACTTGGAGCATCATTTATTCCCAGCACTGCCATGGTATCGCTTACCTGAGGTACATAATTTATTGCAAAGCGAATATCGTAAAGCGAATACCTTCATCTACAAATCCTATCTAAAATTTATGTGGGATGCTTTTCGCCATGGGGTTCACAGTGAACTGCCCCCTGGTGAAAAGCGAGAATATCAGTGGAACGTAGTGGAGTAGGCATCCATGGAGCGATTGTTGCAGTGCAGAGCTCCAATGTTTTGTTGTATTCTTGCGATTTATTACACTTTAGTAGTAAACATTCCATTTTTAATTAAGGCTTTTGTCTATATCAACAGCCACGGAATCACGCTAGCTACCCTACTATTATTAATTTCTTTGCCATTTTGTCTGTTTTCAATGTTTTATTCCTTCTTTTCGCTTCTGGCGTTTAAATACCTAGAAAAACCTATTTTTATTCTGCTGACCTGTTTGGCTGCCATTCTAAGCTATGCCTATGCTTATCATGGCGTCGTATTTGATGACTTTTCGCCCATGATGGGCACCATAGAACAATCGGATTGGCAGGAAATTTCGCCGTTAATAACGCCTTCATTCGTCGTTTGGTTTTGTATTGCAGGGATTGCACCTTCATGGTGGATCTATAAGCTAAAAATTATTCACCAGGGTTGGAAACAAGAACTTCTTATTAAATTCATCAGTGTTTTGTTGTATCCATTATTTTATCTTGTCATCATTTGGCCGTTCATGAGCTTATTTCAACCCGTGGTTCATGTAACCGGACTATCTGCGCGCGCGCCATTTCAAATCATTCCTAACAATTTTATTGAAAATGCTTATAAACACTATCGGGAAATGATAAGCGCGCAATTACCTTATTCCTACGTCGCGTTAGATGCTAAAAATGAAAGCGATCCTAAGGCTAAGAAAAAGAATCTGCTCATTATTGTGATTGGTGAAGCGGCACGAGGGAAGAATTATTCGCTGAACGGGTATACGCGGCTCACCAATCCATTTACACCACGGCAACATGTTATCTCTCTTGAGAATGTTGTTTCTTGTGATACTGCGACTAGAGTTTCAGTCCCATGTATTTTTTCTGGTTTAACCCGTGAGCAATTTTCAAATATAAAAGCAAATCATCGCGATAACTTATTAGACATCTTAAAGAGGGTAAATATTAACCTATTTTGGATAGATAATAATGGAGCCGGTGGTTGTCAGGGCGTTTGTAAAAACATTGATTCCATAATTACTAAATCGATGGATGGAGAGCTGATTCCCATCATGGCGGAGAAAATTAGCCAATTTGAAGGTAAAGACTCGGTGATTGTGGTACATCTTCAAGGAAGCCATGGACCTAGTTATTATGCAAAATACTCTGAACGATTCAGAAAATTTACGCCAGATTGCCGTAAAGATGAACTGCGCATGTGTGATCAACAAGCATTGTTAAATGCCTATGACAACTCTTTGATTTACACGGATTTTGTTATCAATGAAATGATTGAGTTATTAAAGTCACAAAGCGAGCAATGGGACAGCGCACTCATCTATACCTCCGACCATGGTGAGTCCATTGGTGAAAAGGGATTATATGGACATTGCGCTCCGTATTGGTTTGCCCCCATGGAACAGAAACAAGTACCATTCTTAATATGGCTCTCTCCGGATGTGGTCCGTGAAGATAATTTATCTCTTCAATGCTTAATGCGTAAATCAAAACGTATGCAGTTTTCGCACGATAATCTATTTCATTCTGTGTTAGGAATCCTCAACATTAAAACAAAGGCTTATGATAAAAATCTTGATTTATTTCAATCCTGCCGCGAACCTTAGCAGACCTTAATCTATAGGGGTTTTGGTATGTTCTGTATGTGTATATAATATCTGCAAAAAAAGGAGTTTTCATGGCAGTGGAAGTTGTAAATTGTGTAAATCCCACTCATTTTAAAGATTTTTTGCAAGTCCCGTTCCAATTACATCAACACGACGAGAATTGGGTTCCTCCGCTAAGGATGACCATCAAACGAATCTTAAGTAAAAAAAATCCATTTTTTGCGCAGGCCGATGTTAGTTTATGGATTGCTTATCAAGACAAAAAACCAGTTGGCAGAATCGCCGGTATTATCAACCAAGCTCATAATCAATTTTATGGAGAAAACACCGCGTTTTGGGGTTTTTTTGAAGCACAGGACAATGATGAAATTGCATCTGCCTTATTCAACACCTTAGAAAAGTGGGCCGGAAATAAGGGTATGGTGAATTTACGCGGCCCGATGAACCCTTCCATCAATTATGAGTGCGGCATGCAAATTTCAGCATTTGAAACTCAGCCGTTCATCATGATGCCCCAAAACCCTGAGTTTTATCCAAAGCTTGTTGAGCAACAAGGCCATACGAAACTTATTGACCTGCAAGCATGGATGGTCAGTATGCAAGACGCGCACATGGACACGAAAAAAATACAGATTGTGAACTCTTTGCAAAAGAAATATGGCATCACCATTCGCCGTTTCAATATGAAACAATTCGATCAGGATTTAGAAATTGTTGCTTCAATTTATAATGATGCTTGGCAAGATAATTGGGGTTATCTGCCGCTAAATCAGCAGGAATTTAAATATTTAGCCGCTGACTTGAAATCCTTGATCATGCCCAATTATGTTTACATAGCCGAAATGAATGGAGAACCTTGTGGATTTTCGGTAGCGCTCCCCGATTTAAATCAAGTGCTTAAGACCGTCCGTAATGGACGTTTGTCGCCGCTTAATTTTATAAAATTGCTGTGGCACATCAAAGTTAAGAAATCCATCAACCAGGGCCGTATCGCTTTACTAGGCGTGTTGAAAAAATTTCAACATTTGCCTGTGGGGGCTATGTTATATTACGAGTACTTGGAACAAACAAAAGATTCTATTTGCTTACGCGGCGAGTTATCCTGGATACTAGAAAATAATTTACCAATGCAAGCTGGACTTAAATTAATCAATGCGTACCATTATAAAAGCTATCGCATTTATGAAAAAAACATACAAAATGGATGAAGGTAATGCAAGATCTGGTTTCTATCGTAGATATCATACAGGAACATGCGCAGAATTTTCCCGATAGAATTGCAATTAAATTTATTGCGCAAAAAGGCGGGGAAACACTAACTTACAGCGAACTGAACCGAAAAGTTAAATTGGTGGCGCAAAGCTTGCAACAACAAGCTGAAATGAATACTCGAGCTGCGATTATTTTGCCTTCCGGCTTAGACTACGTCATTGCGCTATTAGCCTGCTTTTATGCGGGCATTGTTGCGGTTCCTATTTATCCGCCACGAAAAAATCAACACGCACAAAGAGTTTACTCCATAATTGAAAATTGCAGCGCTGCTTTGGTAATCACCCATCAGGCATTGGCCGATCAATTCCCTGGGTGTGCTGTCGTGAATATGGATCAAATGTCGCAACTGCAGCCACAAAAAGCCAATTTTCAGACCCAGCCCATTACTGCTGAAACCATTGCCTTCATGCAATACACTTCTGGCTCGACAACAGAACCCAAAGGAGTTTTAATTTCCCATGGAAATTTAATGTCGAACTTGACCATCATTCGCAATATTTTTCCGGGCGGAGAAGGGCATAAAACCTGCTCATGGCTTCCTCCTTATCATGATATGGGATTGGTTGGCGGTATCCTGGGTGCTCTGTTCATGCGTACAGAGTTGTTGCTCATGTCGCCAACGTACTTTTTACAATCACCGATCCGTTGGTTGGAAATCATTTCGAATGAAAAAGTTAGTATGCTGGCTGCGCCAAATTTTGCGTTCGATTTGTGTACTGCGAAAATCACCGAGGAGTATTTGCAGCGTTTGGATTTAAGTGCATTGCGCTGTATATATAATGGTTCAGAACCAATACATAATGGTACTTTGCAGCGATTTTATAAAGCGTTTTCTGGAGTGGGCTTTTCTGCGAGCGCATTTCGTTTGTGTTACGGTCTTGCTGAAGCCACTTTGATGTTAACGGTAACCCAGCAACAAGACAAAAACATGGCACTGCGCATCTCAAAACCCGATTTTGAAAATGGCGCGGTTAAAATTGCCGCGGACCAAACCAATCAAGATATCATTGAAATAGTAAACTGCGGGGAAAGTACGCCTGGTCACTCCATCAAAATTGTTGATCCGATTAACCTTACAGTATTTGGCGATGGTGAAATTGGCGAGATTTGGGCCAGCGGGCCCAGCATCGCGCAAGGTTATTGGAATCAACCCGAGCTTTCACAAAAAACGTTTGCTAATCATTTGCCAGGAGAAAGTCGTCAATTTTTGCGTACTAATGATTTAGGATTTTTATATCAAGGTTCTTTATACGTTACTGGGCGCATGAGTGACCGCATGGTGATTCAAGGCAAAAATTATTACCCGCAAGATATTGAAAGATTTGCTGCACAAATCCACCCGGCTTTTGAAATGCAAAGTAACGCTGCGTTTTCAATTGAGACCGCCGATGATGCTCCCAAATTTGTGTTGCTGCAGGAAGTGCGTCGGGAAATTTTACGAACGTTCAAACCGGAATTATTATTTTCTGTACTGAAAGGTATGTTGTTTGACCATGGCTTAGTTCCCCACGCAATTGTTCTAGTCAAACCATATTCCTTGCCAAAAACTTCAAGCGGTAAAATAAAGCGTAATGCTGCGCGTAATGTTTATTTAGAGAATCAGCTTGATGTTGTTGCTGCTTGGAAACATGAGCACGTTGGAGCAGCCCAGCAAGAAGGCAATTCTAACTCGATAGACTATCTTAAAAATTGGCTTAACCAATGGTTAAAACAACATTTGCAAATGAATTTAACCGCAGAAGATTTTGAGAAATCTTTGGTGGATTTGGGTATTAACTCTATAGCGGCTGTCGAATTATCCAATGATTTACAAAATAAATTGGGTCGTTCGTTGGAGTTGCTACCATTATTCGAACAGTATTCTTTAAATAAATTAATCGATGTGTTGTGGGATAAAATACAATCGCCAATTTCAGGCAAGGAACCCAGAAGTTCTAATGTAATGATTGGATTGGATTGTCAAGAAAAGCAGTTTATATCCAATCTAAGACCGATTTATTTAAAGGTAAATGATGGGATTTCCACCAACGTAACCCTCATTGAAGGCAATGAATATATCAATTTTTCAGGATATAACTATCTAGGTTTATCGGGTGACCCTATCGTTAGCAGTGCAGTGATCGAAGCAGTTAAAATCTATGGAACTTCTGTTTCTGCAAGTCGTCTGGTTTCTGGGGAAAAGTCCATTCACGGCGAGTTGGAAAAAGCGATAGCAGGTTTGATAGGGACTGAAGATTGTTTGGTGCTGCCTTCTGGCTATTCTACTAACATCACCATCATTACGCATTTATTCAGCAAAGACGATTTAATCATTTACGATGAATTATGTCATAACAGCATATTACAAGGGGCATTATTCTCCGGGGCGGATCGTATGCCGTTCCCTCATAATGACTACCAAGCGATAGCAACGTTCTTGGAAAAGTTTCACGGCCAATATCGCAAAATATTAATTGTCACCGAAGGTATTTTTAGCATGGACGGTGATATTCCTGACATTAAACAACTGATTGCGTTAAAGAAGAAATACAAAGCACATTTAATGGTGGATGAAGCCCATTCTATGGGGGTGCTTGGTGCAACTGGTTGTGGATTACGCGAGTACTATAATGTATCGCCCACAGATGTGGACATTTGGATGGGAACCTTGAGCAAATCGTTCGCAAGCTGCGGCGGTTATATCGCGGGAAGTAAAGAGTTAATCGAAAACTTTAAATACACAGCGGCGGGATTTGTCTATTCTGCTGGTATTTCGCCTGCGAATGCAGCGGCGGCTTTAGCTGCTATAAAGGTCATGCGGCAAGAGCCTGGACGTTTAGCAATCTTGAGAAAGCGACAATCGTTATTATTGACCGAATTACAACACTTAAATTTGCCCACGGGTTTAAGCAACCAGACGCCTATTATTCCGCTAGTGGTAGGTAAAGATTCTTTAGCAATTCAATTAAGTACCCATCTGCAACAACATAACATTCTAGCCCTGCCCATCATTTACCCCGCGGTACAGAAAAATTTAGCAAGGGTCCGCCTGTTCGTTAATTGCTTACACACGGAAGAGCAAATTCATAAAACCGTAACGTGTTTAAAGCAATTCCAAACAGTCCCCGTACCGTAGCTTGGATGCAGGCCCAAAGGGCCGTAATCC
>CAMAYX010000075.1 GCA_945862405.1 Legionella genomosp. 1 | reverse complement strand
CAGGTACATTCACTTTAGGGTTTATGATGCGAAAGCCAGCTTCTTTGGATTTTTGCATGGTTTCTTTGATTTCTGCGTTATTCCATCCCCCAGCACCCACAATTACCAATGGATATGCATCGGTAATTTTTTTAGGAAGATTAGTGTAGGCTTCTATTAAGCGTACATAGTTTTTGCGTGGCTCAATATTTCCTACTGAAAAAATGTACCTATCACTAAAAATATCGTATTTAGCTTTGATCCTAGTTATTTCCTCAGCGCTGCGGCGATAGAAATGAGTACGGTCAATGGATGGGGGCGCAACGATGATGCGGTCTTCTGCAACACCATAATATTTCATAATTTCTGATTTGCTAAATTGGGATATGGTAATAATCGTCTTTGCGTTTTTAATTGAGAAAGGCACTACCCGTGCCAAATATTTTCTACTATTGACTTCAGAACACTCCGCTACAGCGAGGTAGGTCACGTCATAAACCACTACGGATGAAGGTGCGGCCCATGTTGGCCAAGCTAGAAACGAAGGAAAATAATAATTCCCTTTTCCTAGAATGAAATCAAAAGGCAGGGGTAAATGAAATCGCATACAATCTCGTATTGTGCGCATAGATAGGGGATTAGGTATGATTTTCTTAAAATGCTCAAAATTATATTTCTTTAAACGTTCTACTCTGCGTTTTGGCGAAATCAATGAATAGCTTAGCTTTCCCTCCCCGGCTAACTGATCAAATCCCTTGATAATGCCCAGGGTATAATGCCCTACGCCGCTGAAATGATCGTCAACTAATGGGTAGGCATCTACTTGGATATGTGGCTTTTTCATCAATACTCCAATTCTTTCATGAACCCATTCACTTTTTGGAAATGCTCTTCCCAAGTTGGTGCTTTATAATTCTGGATACGTTGCAGCTGCTGCTGGCGACGCTGACCATTTTGCGCATAATCCACGATCGTTTCTAACCATGCTTTACCATCAATAGGGCTAATATATTCAGGGATGTTACCAGCAAATTCTTGATAAACGGGTAAATCACTTGCAATTACAGGTGTTTTTAATAAAAGGGCTTCGGCAATGGGTAACCCATACCCTTCAATCATGGATGGAAACAATAATGCTTGTGCATGCTGAATGTAATTGAACAACTGTTCATCACCACAGCTGTGGTGATGGGTTATGAAATTTTGAATTGAGCTACATCGCTCTAAGACGGCAGCGGCATTTTCGTAACCATAACCACGTTGTCCTATAATCACCAGTTTTGGAGTGTTATCTCCCAGCTGTTCTCGTAAGTTTTTCCAAATCTCCAATAAGAACAAATGATTTTTACGCGCTTCCAACGCCCCAAGTAATACAAAATAAGGTTCTGCTAAAGGCCTTGAACTTTGCTGAATCTCGCTTGGTGAAGATTCTAATCCCGAAGCTAAGGGAGCCGCGATCATGGGAGGGGAGGGCAAGTTATGCTTAGTAGAAAATTGTTTTAGCTCGATAAGTGTTGCTTCAGAATTGGTAACTATCCCATGAGCTTGCTGCAATACATTACAAATTCTTTGAAAATGACGCTGTGATGCTACTGGTCTACAGTATTCTGCATGAGTTATAGGAATTAAATCATGTACCATAAAAATAAGTTTTGTTTTTTTTTTGTTAAAGAAATTTCCATAATTTGGTGTCATGAAGCCATTGTGCGCTAAATTAAATAATAGGTTGTTTGTCGCTTGTGTACGGCTTGTTAAAATGCCTTTAGCAACGACTTTGATCAGTTGATGCTTATTCACCACGGTCGGCTGCAGGCATACATCAAATAGGTCTTGCGAGATGGCTTGTGGTAAAGCCCAATGAAAGATTCGTTGGCGAATGGGTATTTCGATTACCGCGTGTGCCTCATGTTTAAAGTGACTAATGTAGGCGAGCTGCACTCGATTAATTCCTCGCGGCAAAAGTCCTTTGCGTAATCGATTCACTAAGCTGGTGATGTTGATGTGTATTGCAGTCACTTTTCCCTGAGACCTTATATTAAATTAGATAGACCTAGGCATTTCTCTACAGCCCAGATATATTATGAAGACATTTTATATTAAGTCTTCATAATGCGGTCAATACTGGATGAGCAACATATTAGCTTACTGAGAGTCGCTTTCAAAATGTTAGTGAACTCAAAGAAAAAATTCATTGGCATGCTCATCGGCGCTACGTTTTCTGCTTTCATTATTATGCAGCAACCAGGGATATACAAAGGCGTAACCGATCGTATTGTGGCACAAGTACGCGCGATAACTGAGATCGACCTATGGGTTATGGGACAGGACTCGCATGCGTTCGATTTGCCAACCTATTTCACGCCTTCCGATGTTTATCGAGTACGCAGTGTTCCCGGAGTTCTTTGGGCGGTGCAATTATATAGAAGCTGGTATCAAATGAAGCATCCCAAAACCAATCAGGTAAGAACCTGGGAGCTCGTTGGAGTTGATCCTGAACGCTTAATAGGCTTGCCTACAACCATGGTGGCCGGAGAGCGGGACACAATCCATCGCGCTAACTCTATGATCATTGATGGTTATAGCCTTAAGCAAATGGAAACGGATGCAAAAGAAACCGTAGCTATTGGCGACAAAATGTATGAAGGTAGAAATACATGGACCATCGCCGGAATTACAAAACCTTTGCGCAGTTATATGTATCAGCCAAAGGTTTACATGGCGAGTAATCACATTCCCAATGTTTTAAATCGGCAATCGTTTATTTTGGTGAAAGTAAAACCTGATGCTAATGTTGACAACGTAGCTGCAGAAATTGAGAGGATCACACATTTCGATGCGCTTACTCCTGAAGCTTTTCAAGCGCGGACCTTGTCATTCTTCCGTAAAAAAACTCCTATTGTGGTTAATTTCATTACGGTAGCTGTCTTAGGTTTTATCATAGGTTTGGTGGTGATGTGGCAGATTTTTAGTAATTTTATTCTCACGCATTTACATCAGTTTGGTATGCTGAAAATGCTAGGAGTTTCCAATTCATTGCTGAGAAAGATGGTTTTTTTTCAAGCCGGTATTGTCGGATTGTGTGGATATTGCTTGGCACTTATACTTGCTGTTCTATTTGGGCTTGTGTTTTACGATACCATCGTCGCATTTCATTTGACTTGGCGCATTGCCTTGTTAGGGTTGTTAGGAGCTGGGATTATTGTTTTCTTATCTTCTTATTTCAGTATGTTAAAAGTAATACGTATGGATACGGTAGAGTTATGTCGCGATACGAATTAAAGGAAATAAAAAACACCCCAACCCTTTCATGTTGCGGGATTTATAAAGCCTACCTGACGACAGCATCAGCAACATCGGTGTTGGAGAATTTTTCCATAAGCTTGAACCCCGGCGAGATTGGAATGCTGATGGGACCTTCAGGATGTGGAAAAACGACCCTGCTCATGATAGCTGGAGGTGTATTAGCTCCTGATCGTGGGGAATGCATGGTGTGCGAACAGGATGTGTATGCGATGGAAGCCAAGGCAAAAGTAGCTTTTCGTGCGCAGCACATCAGTTTTATGTTCCAACATCTTTTTCTATTGCCCGCTCTTTCTGCCTTAGAGAACATCGCACTTCCCTTGCTCATTGATGGCATGCCTAGAGAGCAAGCACAGCAAGAAGCAAAAAAAATGATGCAGCTGTTAAAGTTGGAGCAGCATATTGGCTCCAAATTAGACGTACTTTCTGGCGGGCAAAAGCAACGTATTGCTTTGGGACGTGCGCTAATTCGAGCACCGCGTTTGATTATATGTGATGAACCAACCAGTAATTTGGATAAAGACAGTACGAATCTCGTATTTTCGCTCATTAAAGAATATGCTGCTCAACAAGGGTGCACTTTTTTAATTTCTACCCATGACTATCGAATTACGAAGTATGCGGATAAGATAGTTGAGTTTAAAGGATTAAATCATTATCAAATACGGTGTCAAAGAGAGCTCTATGAAACGGAAAATCCTGTGGAGTAGTTTAATTTTTATAGGCTTGTTAAGTGTCTTGATTTTAGGGATAAAGTGGACAAACCCTGTAGTTTCAACAAAAACAAATTCTATAAATCAAGCGGATGAGGTGATTGTGGCTCCGGCAATCATTGACTCGCTAAATGATGTGGTGCGGATTCCTACCCTACAGTCAGGCCTAATCAACAAAATTAATGTACAAACTGGTGATACCGTAAAAAAAGGACAAATTCTATTTTCCTTAGAAGCTACATTAGCCAACAATAATATTGCGATACAGCGGATCAATGTACATCGTTCACAAAACGAATTAACTCTGCAAACAAAGACATTGGAGCATGCTAAGGAACAATTAAAGCGTATTCATGATTTAGATCGTCGTGCGATTAGCCAGGCTGAACGGCAAGAAAAAATTTATGAAGTGAGCATGGGGAAAATGCGAGTGCAGCAAGCTCAAGATAACCTGGAACTCGCAATTGCAAATTTACATAATGCGGAAATAAGCTTACAGCAATATTCAGTAACCGCGCCGCAAGATGGAATTGTTTTGCAAATTAATGGGCACGTAAACGAGTTTGTACAAAGTTCACAACCAATCATACTGTTAGGCGACGCGCATAAAGTTATTGTTCGTGTTTCTTTGGATGAGCGTGATATTAAGCGTTTTAATTCACAGGCTTCGGCTTACATTACTAGCACCGATGATACCTCTTTAAGAATTTCTTTACACTTTCTCAATTTGAATCGATTCATTGTGACCCAAGAGCGTTTGAATTCTCGTGTTCAAGAAATTCTTTATTATTTTGACCGTAAAGAATTTCCCAACTTCATCGCCGGCCAGCAATTTGATGCTAACATTGTTATAAGAAACGCAGCATGAAATCCTACTTAGGCCTAGGCTTTACCTGCATATTTCTTGTATCTTGTTCCGTAGGTCCTAGTTACATACCACCCACAGTAGTTGTTCCATCGACATGGTCTGGGAGCAAAAAAGTTGCCCAAAACCCGAGCCATGTTTTTTGGTGGCGAGAATTTAATGATCCCTTGCTGACCGAATTGATTGAGCAAAAAAGTTTGCAAAATCTGGATTTTAAAACAGCACACGCACGAGTGTTAATGGCACGTGCTGATTACAATATTGCCTTCGCCCAATTTTTCCCCAAAGCCAGTGCTAACCTTCTGCCTCCTGATGGAACCGGGACAGGCTTGGCACAACTTTTAGCCTTGAGCGCCTCCATTGAACCCGATTTATTTGGAAAATTGAAGGAAAATCGCAATTTGGTGGCGGCAAATTTACAAGCAAATGAGGCAACCGAGGCATTTTCTTTATTAAACTTGCAAGCAGAAATTGCCAGCACCTATTTGGAGTTTCGCGAGGCGCAACAAAAGGAAATGATTCTGCAGAGCAATCGCAAAGGAACTCAGCAAATTCTTCAGGTATTAAACTCGCGTTATAAATCGGGCTTGAATAATTATCTTGATATTGCTCAACAAGAGGCATTAATAGCAACTCAGGCCGCTGAGCTAGAACAAAATAGGGCATTGATGTCCATGATTTCTCACAAGCTAGAGTTATTAACGGGGCAACTACCTGGAGGACTAAGTAGAAAGTTGTCAAAGCCCCAAACCTTACCGCAAAATTTACGCAGCGTGGATTTAGGTATTCCTGCCGAATTATTGCGCCGCAGGCCAGACATTATTGCGGCGGAGCGTCGAGTGGCAGCGGCACATGCTAACATTCGGGTTGCTACAGCGAATTTGTTCCCGCAAGTTAGTGTTGGTTGGTTAGTGGCTTGGCAGGCGCAAACGGTGTCTAGTAATATCATATCTTTGCACAATGCCACCTCTTCGTTTCTTGGTACTTTCAATGCACCAATATTCAACTTATCTTTGCTGCAAACGGTTTCTTTGCGAGAACGTGAAAAGGTCTTAGCAGTTCTACAATATGAGTTAACCGTGATGCGAGCTCTGCATGAAGTAGAGCTGCAGGCAAGTTATTGTGGTTTCTATCAAAAAAGTGCCAAGAACTTAAAAGAAGCTGTAAGTAAAAAACGCTTGGTATTAAAACTGGCTAATAATGTCTATCAAAAAGGAAGCTCCGACTTCGCAACGGTTTATCATGCGGAAGAAGATGTGAATCGCCTGGAAATGGCTTATTTGCACGAAGTTGTAGCCTATCAAATTGCAAAGGTAAATTTACACAAAGCTCTCGGAGGATAGATAAGAAGAATCGGTCTTTGCGAGCGTTAGCGAAGCAATCCAGATCGATACTTGAAATAGAATTCGGCCCTGGATATATGCTTCGCTAACGCTTGCAAAGACGAGGTATTCTGCGCCAGTTAATCTTTAAAGATACAAGCCTGGATGCAGGCCCAAAGGGCCGTAATCCGGGATCTGTGGCACAGGGAGCGTGTATTCGGAGCAGACAAGATAGTAGGCCAAAGGGGGCGCGCGTCTATCAGAGACCGAAACTAATTTACTTAGATGTTGTCCTGAAAGCTCATACTCAACATTTCCAAGCTATTGAAAATAATCTAAAAGAGAGTAGGATTTTTTTAAGCTAATCTCAAGGTGACATGATGTCATATGATGCTTCGTCCGAAAATGAAACACCGTTTAGAGAGTTTGTTAAAACTACTCAAGAGGTGTTTTGGCAAATGGCACCTTCGTTGGATAAAATTCTTTATATCAACCAAGCGTTTCAAACGATTTGGCATAGAACATGTGATGAGCTAAGGCTTAATCCTTCCCTTTTTTTTGATGCAATTGTGGAAAAAGATCGTGAGGTAGTCCGCCGGGCATTTCTACAAGACGCCGATGCCAGCGCTATTTTCCAACTTCGCCGGCCTGACGGCACGTTGCGCAAAGTATACTCTCGCTCCTATCCACAAAAAGATGCTGCCGGTAAAATTACCAGTAAAATGGGTTTTGCTGCAGATATTACCGAATACGAAAACTCCAAACACCGATCAGCTTTGGAAGATGACATCATTAAGACCCTTTCCTTTGTGAAGTCATTCAACATTGCTAGTGCAAAAATATTAGAAATCATTTGTTCCTCCTTGGACTGCCAAGTCGGCGAAATTTGGATGTTGAATAAAAATCAAACCAGCATGAGCTGTATTTGTAATTGGTCTGCCACATCGTCAGTAACTAAAACTCTAAATAAAAGATTGGATTTAACTATTTTTCCAGGAAAAGGATTCCCCGGACAAATATGGCAAAAGAACGCTTCACAATGGTCTTCTGGTGGCGCATCTATTGCGGAATTTCCCATGTTTCATACGGCGTTTGGTGTGCCGATTCGATCGCAACAAGAGTTTATGGGGGTTTTGGTATTCTTCGCACAGGAGCAATTGATAGAGGATGAGCAATTACTGCATGTTCTTGAAAGAATTGGCCAAGAGTTAGGTAAATTTATCACCCAATTATATACTCCTGAACAATTAATTTACTTGCTACAGCACGATGCTGTAACTGATTTTTTGAATCGTTACACTTTTATCGCAGAGTTCGACGAATTACTGCTGAAAAGAAAAACCGATTTTCTACCAATATTAATGCTGCGTGTGGATCGCTTTGATTTTTTATTGGAATCCGTAGGACATGACGCTTGTGATGATTTGCTGCAATTGATTGGCAACAAAATTCGCCACAACTTATTACACCCCGATGATTTAGCAGTTCGGATGGATGTGGATACGTTCGCACTTGCGCTTACCTCGCTCAAAACAATCGAACAAGTTAATTTTTTTATTTCAAGACTAAGCTCCCTATTTTCAGTGCCACTCATGATAAAAAACAAAGAACTATTCATTACCGTGAGTATTGGAGCAAGTTTATACCCGCAGAATGGTGTAAAAACTGAAGAGTTGCTCGTGAATGCAAGCTCGGCGCTGCAGCAAGCAGAAGAGCATGGCGGAAATAGCTTTATGTTTTTTTCACGTCAAGACCGTAGTTTCGTAGTTAATAAGCATGAGCTCGAATCTCAATTACGTAAGGCTTTATTAGAAAAACAATTTAAATTGTATTACCAACCCCAATTCAACATAGCCACTAAAAAGGTAGTAGGTTGTGAGTCTCTGATCCGTTGGCAAAATCCAGAGCGTGGGCTATTGGGACCTTTGGAGTTTTTGCCCACCCTAGAACAAAGTGATTTAATTGCCAATGTTGGTGAATGGGTACTAAGAGAGGTATGTCAGCAAATAACTCGTTTGGAAATACCAATAGCGGTTAATTTATCCATTTATCAATTTAGGCCAAAATATAATTTAGTCAATTTTTTGCACAATTTAATTAAAGAAACTGGCGTTAACTCTGAGCATTTAAATTTGGAAATCACCGAAAGTTTACTTATTCCAGATATCGCTGGCCACTTTGAAACTCTAGAAGGATTGAAAAATTTATCCGTACGTCTTTCCTTAGAGGACTTTGGTACGGGATACTCTTCCTTGAATTATTTGCAACACTTTCCGGTAAATAAAGTTAAAATTGAAAAATCATTTATTGATGGCCTTCCTCACGATAGGAGCAGTAAAGCCATCATTGCGGCCATCATTGCTCTTACGCATGGGTTGGGGATTACCGTGCTTGCCGAAGGGGTAGAAACGCAAGAGCAATTTGAATTTTTACAGCAGGCTGGGTGTGATGAAATTCAAGGATATTATTTGGCGAAGCCTATGCCCATCAATGACTTAGAGGCCTTTATCGAACAGTCATCTTAGGTGCATCTTGCCCGATCTCGGGAGCTATAAAATGCTCACATACTGGAGTATGCTCCGCTTTTCTAACTCCCGAGATCGGGCAACCTGCACTCTAATCTTAGCTGTTCTTGTTCCGTGTTAGACCTTTTGTGTCGCTTTGCTCCCCAAAGTCGGTCTTTTTCAATATTCTGTGTCAAGTTTCTTAAAAAATTCAAGATAAGTACATAAAATTCAATAAGTTATATCACTGATTTTTCTAAGCACTTTTAGCAATTTGCTATAATTATATTGAGAGTGCAAGTAAGTAAGAAGATTGCTGCGAATGCTTACAATGCATTTACCAAGCCAAGGAAGGTTGTGTATCAAAAGAATCTAAGAGTTACGGTGGAAGGCAATATTTCATTGGTAGCGTTTAACGCACCATATGGTGAAAAAAGTTAAATACCAATGATTTTCCACCGAATCATCCAGTTTCAATATCGGAGTTGCAAACCCCCTGGCTTATTGAGTTCTAATAAAACAACTTAAGGCTATTTCGTAATAAAGTACTGAAAAGGTTTACCTAAATGGGGTAAGTCCGAATAGTTTTACTGCCTGATATAGCCTAAATTTTATAAGGTAAAGTGGAGAATTATCAGAAGCTTTTCCCTTTAAACTTTAACATGGTAGTCAAGGAGAGATTCATGGATAAGCATCAAAATCAGCACAATAATCACCAAGGCCAGCGGCAATCAGGTCACGGTAGTCAACAAGAACCCGGTCACGATAAAAGCCAGGATAAAAAACACGAGCAAGGTCATGGCCAAGATCAACGTAAACAAGGTCATGAGCAAGAGCAACGACAAGGTCCGCAAGGCCAAAATCGTAATGATCAAGGAAGCAACAAAAAATAGTGCGAGTGCTACATACCAAGTCTAGTCTCTTATTATTCTAGTAGGGTGGCGGTAACCGCTGCCCTTTTATGCATTGGCAACGTGAAATAAAACCATGCACCGTCTTGTGGGTAAGGATGCAAGGCGAATTCTCCTTCATGTGCCTCAATGAAACTTCGCGAAATTGATAGTCCTAATCCTGTACCTTGAGTCTTGGTGGTAAAATAAGGAGTAAATATTTTATCGCTAATTTCTGGCGGAACTCCCGGGCCACTATCTCTAAAATGCACAACAATGTTTCCTTTTTGCAATTTAGTCTCAATACAAATTGAAGGACTTGTTTGATTACAAGATTGAAATGCATCAATGCTATTGTGACCTAAATTTAACAGAACTTGCATGATTTTTAACTGATCAACTTGTATAAGTGGTAGTTCCGGTGCAAATTTGAATTGAATTCTAAATTTTTGTAAGGACCTATCATAATATAAAAATGTCGTAGTTTTCTTAATAAGCTCATTTAGATCGGTTGGTTCCAGATGCAAATTATTGGGACACATAAAGTGTTTCATACGTTGAGCCACGGCACTAGCATAAGTGGTTTGCATGCTAATTTGCTCAAGAGGATATAAAAATTCTTTTAAATCAGCTTTTTGTTCTGCCCGTAATAAACATCCTCGCGCATAGGCACGGATTGCAGTTAAAGGTTGATTAATTTCATGAGCCAGGGCGGAGGTTAACTCAGTCAAGGTACTGGAAGGTGAATAAATTTCCAAGCTTCCATCCTGTTGTTTATCGCTAAGATAATCATTTCTTTGCGTTTGTATGTTAGTTATGGTGAGAATATATTCTCTTGCCCCTGATTTATTAGTAATACTCTGTACATAAAACTCAAAACATAACTGAGTTCCAGTTTGATCTTCCATGCTGTCTTCTTCAAATCTAATGCGTTGGGGCCCTTTAGAGGTTAATAGGAGGGTGTTATGGAATCGTTCAATCCAGTGAGGCGTTCGATTCAGCAAGCCATTCAGATCCATTTCTGACGTTATCTCTTGTT
>CAMAYX010000074.1 GCA_945862405.1 Legionella genomosp. 1 | reverse complement strand
TGCAAGTAGTTTCTACTTAACTGATCGGCATTACCCTTTTTAGGGTTTTTTTTTGCCATAAATAAGAATTTTCGTTAAAGTAACATTATATAATTAATGGTTAAAATTAGATCTTAGAACATCAAATTCAAACATTTCCCAATAGTTATTGATAATCATTTTCATTTGATATAAAGTACCAATTCCTTCATTTACTCCGTAAATAAAATGCGACTTAAAAAAATTCCTTACTATCTTTCGGTAACTTTGCTCACTACAGGCGCTAGTTTAATTCTCGGATTTTTAAGTTTCGGCGGCATGTTTGCCTTATGGCCGATTCTACCCGTAGCTTTCGCGGCATTCGTTCTCTCAGTAGCCTATGAAGGTGAAATTTATTTACAAAACATAAAAGGCGCTCTCAATAAATTATTCAAATACAATTTTTTGCAAAGAGATCTTGCCAAGAGTTATCTCTTAGAAAATTTCCCAGACACGACCATGAAAGACTGTCCGCAGTTTTTTAAGGACTATGAAGCACAACTGCAGTTATTGAGTCAATTTGGCCATCATCGTCTAGACAAAGAAAGTGCAGCGGAAAAAAAACGCATCGAAAAAACATTGGGCGATATGGAAAAATGGTTTGCCTTGCAATTGTTTAGCTCAGATATGGATAAAACTGACTATGAAATCGAACTGCGCGAATGGCTAGGAGAACATGAGCAAGAAACATGGCAAACTGAATTCACAAACCTAAATTCGAAGCTCCAAAAAGTTAAAATTTTTAGCACGTTATCTGGTCTTTTCATGGGGCTTGGTACCACTTATCTGCTGGTGGAAGCATTTTCGGTCATACCCTTTTTCGCTGCCATCCCTTTTGCCTCATGGCCTTTGATGATTGCCCCTATGGCCATCATCGCTGGTGCTGCATACGGCCTACTAACCTTTAACGCGGTTACCGATATGATTCGCAATGACACCATTCGCAAATGGTATCGCAGAATTAGCGACGACTTATCCAACGATTGGGGCCTGCGCAGTGTGCTCATGGCAGTCAGCGCTACCTTGCTCCTTGGCTTAGCCGCCGCGCTTACGATTTGCACCGCGGGTACTTGGTGGACTGTGGTAAAAGAAGCGCGCCCTCTCTTCGCCTGGATGGGAAATATGCCAAGATTTATCATGGGCGTTATTAATCCTGTGATCACAGGATTTTCGGCGGTGATTTTCAATTTGCAAAATACCAGCGAGTCTTTGGAGTTAATTGATGAAGCTTCGCGCAGCAACACCAGTTTCTTTAGCCGTATGTGGACATCCATGCAAAATGGATTCCGCTGGGTGCAAAACAATGAAAACTGGTTGCAAATTATCAACCCATTTCGTCTGCTTTTAAAACTAACGATCACACCTTTACGCTTGCTTATGTTTTTGGGTCATCTGATAAGCATTGGTGTAACTTCCGACCGTGTTCCTGGCGTGTCACAGAGATTATCAGCCTTATTAGGGATTATCTGCGAAGGTTTTGAAGACGCGACTTATTTTGATTTTATTGGTAATTCACCAGAGACTGATTCTGACAATGATGAACCGGTAACGACAGAAAAATTACTACAGGCTCGTTTGGCTAAAAAAGATGATCATAGCCACACTACGGACTTACCGACCCGCTTTATTAAATTAGTGTTCTCTCCCGTGTATTTTCTGGCCGCAACTTGGGATTTTCTTGCCAGCCAACGAAACTCAGGAAGCAAGGTATTGAGTTTTACACAAGCCTGGGAAAAACAAGTTGGGGAAAGCGAACCAGAGCGCCATATTAAGCGAGATCTCCAAATTGCTCAGCCTTCCTCTGCTTGGAAAATTCAACAAGCACTATTCCGCATCGAGCGTCATAAAGAAAAGCAGCTCGATGGCGTATGGGTTGGCCAAGACATAGCGCAACAAAAGAAAGCGCAGTTGACGCGATTGCAAGATGATATTGCAAAACTCGATCCTGCGAATAACGCAGCATTACCTGCTCGTCTTGTCACAGAAACAAGACAAGTTTACAACCAGCATTGTTGGTTTAACCAAGGCCCTACCGCCACAGAAACCTTTTTGCAGGAATTGCCGCAACGTGTTAATTGCCCTGGGTAACCGTGGGATCCAGAAGATCGCTGTTGAAACCCTGAACCCCGCGAATACATCGTGGGGCGGGGTGTAGGCAAAGATGCATGCCTAGCGAGCTAAAAAAGGGCAACTGGGGAGCTTAGCTCGTCTACATCCGTGGTGGGTTCTCTAGGGATGAGGAGGGAGAGTTCTTCAGTATTAGGTAGGGTTTTCCGATATTGTTCATAGGTGAAAATTTGCGCAAATACTTTATTCAAATCAGCTTTTAGTAACCCCATTTTAACAAAGGACGTTAGTTTATTTTTTAATGTGGTGCAGCGCTCTTCGTCCGGTAGTAAAAATTGCATCTCCGATAAGGTTAAATCATATACCCCATTTAGTTTTGGTCTTTCATACATAGAACCTTTTATAGCAATGAAAAACGGACCATGACTATAAGCGCTATCACTACGTCCTAAGTTCGGATCTAAACCACCTACAAAACGAAAATCACCTTCTTGCTCAAGGATAATGTGTAATAAGGCATGTAATCCACCTTTGGTTGTTGCAACTCCAACAAACCCTACATCTAAACCTCTATGAGCTTTTACAATAGCTTGAAAGTCTGTATCCCTTTTGTATTGAGTTTCACGAAATGCTAAATCCGCCAACAATACCGTCTCTAGTTCTTCGTTTTCACTCGAACTCTCTTCTGAAATTCCCTCAGAATCCGTAATAGAAGTTACGTCATCATATACATTAGTTAAGCAATCGTAGCTTGGATCGTCATTATAATAGTAACCTTTAAACAATAAAGGATTAGTTAATGGCAAAGCATGCTTAACTATCCAAGGGTAGCTATTAAAACCATGCGCTTGTTTCAATAATAGGTCGCGCACAAACAGGTTACTTTTATCTCTCCTAATACTTGAGTCTGCATAAACTTTCCATAACATCTCAGCAAGTTGTTCATGCACATCCTTTACCCAAGTTTTGGCTAGATTCTCCTCAATATCTGCTGCAAGAGCGCTATTTCTTTTAACTATCCAGGGTATAAATTCCTCAACATCGCCCTGTTTGCGGTATTCAATTAAATCTTGCAGCAATTTTTGCGCAACAGGATTTTCGATTGCATCAGCGGAAAGTCCATCCTCCAAAGCAAGTATTAAAGAGAGCATAGGTGAAAACGATTTAAAGAGTGTGGGTGAGTAGTGGGCTGGTTTCATAATTTAAATTGATTATTATATTGTCATATGGGATAATTTTAAGGCATTATTGAAAATTACTCCAGTAAACTCTTTAATCCCGCTAAATGATCGCGCGCGAGAGCTTTTGATTTCACTTCATCGCGCTCCCCTGTTTTACCAAACCACTCTATGTGCTCTTGCGGCAACTCTTCTAAAAACCTACTGGGTAAACAATCTTGTAACCCCCCCTCTCGGCGTCGTTGTCTAGCAAGCGTAAGGCAAATACCTTTTTGGGCGCGAGTTAAGCCTACGTAGGCCAATCGCCGTTCCTCTTCAATTTGCTCTTCATCAATACTAACACGATGCGGGAGAATATCTTCCTCCATCCCCACTAAGTAAACATAGGGAAACTCTAAGCCTTTGGACGCATGTAGGGTCATAAGTTGCAAGGTATCTTTTTCCTGCTCGTTCGATTGCTCCAATATGTCTATTAGGATTAATTTATTAACAACATCAGCTAAATGTGTATCGGGGTCTTTTTGCGCCAACCTTCCCACCCATTCAATCAGTTCCCAAATATTTTCCATCTTCTTTTGCGCTTTTAAGGGTGCATCACTTTGTTCATAAAGATAAGCTTCGTAGCCACAATCCTCGACCATTTCCCGTAAAATATTTACTAAATTATTGGACTGGCAGTTTTCTTTAATCTGGTTTAACCAACGTTTGAACTCATATAATGTTGTTCGTGGTTTATCGGCAATATGTTCGGAGAGGGCTAAGTGATCGCAGCAGGCAAATAAGCTTTGTCCTCGTGATTGAGCATATGCACCCAAAGCAGCAATCGTCGCGTCGCCAATACCTCGCTTAGGAGTAGTTATTACTCTTAAGAAAGCAGCATCATCAGCATCATTGCAAATTAATTTGAGATAAGAAAAAATATCTTTAATTTCGCTGCGGGCAAACCAAGATTGTCCCCCGCTGATATGGTAAGGAATACCGTGATGACGTAATATTTTTTCGAATATTCGCGATTGATGATTTCCACGGTATAAAATAGCGTAATCCCCATAATTGATACCATTACGCAATTTATGACTTATTAAATCAGCCACTACCTGTTCTGCCTCATCCTGTTCATGTTTGCACGTTAAAATTCGAATCATGTCTCCATGCCCTAACTCACTCCAAAGTTTCTTGGAAAACAAATGCTGATTATTAGCAATAAGATGATTCGCAGCATGAAGAATGCGCAGTGTGGAGCGATAATTTTGTTCTAATTTAATAATTTTTAATTGCGGATAATCGTTTTGCAGCTGGGCCAAATTTTCAGGCCTAGCACCGCGCCAGGCGTAGATGGATTGATCATCATCACCAACTACCGTAAATCTTGCCCTTGTACCCACTAGAAACTGGACAAAGGTATATTGGCTTGTATTTGAATCCTGATACTCATCAATCAACAAATGACGAATTTTATGCTGCCAACGTTCTAAAACTTCGGGATGTTCCTGAAATAAGGTGACCGGAATACGTATTAAATCGTCAAAATCAACTGCATTATAGGCTTGTAACGCTCGTTGGTATTGCGGATATATTGTTGCGGCCTCTTCTTGCAGGGGATTTTCATAATTTCCTGTGCAAACCATATCAGGGGATAGCATTTCATTTTTCCAAGACGAAATTTGATGCTGCAATTTGTAAAGATGATCGCGATCATTGCTTCGTGCTGCCGGTAGACTGTTCCGCAGAATTTGTAAGCTGTCTTCACTGTCAAATATAGAAAATCCTTTTTTTAAGCCACTATAGGTGATTTCCTTTTTAAGTATGTTTAGCCCTAGGGTATGAAACGTTGCCACTTGCAGTCCGCGTCGAATGGCCGGCGGCATGGTAGAAGCTACCCTCTCGCGCATTTCATTAGCCGCTTTATTGGTAAATGTAACTGCAAAAACACTGGAGGCTGCATAACCACATTCTTGTATCAGATAGGCGATTTTTTGGGTAATAACTCGAGTTTTCCCGCTGCCAGCCCCAGCTAGCACCAGCATCGGTCCATCAATGTATTTAACTGCGGCCATTTGTTGGGGATTAAGCATGGGGATACCTGGGTACAAAAAAAGGATTATTGCATAAGATCATAGCAGGAGGTAAACAGAACTTACGCAAAACCTCAAGATCGGGGCAAACGTAATTTTTTGTAAGGGAGTTTAGATCCACTAAATGACCGAGCAAAAAATTACGTTTAACGAAGAGATTGAGGTTTTGCATAAGTTCTGTGCTAGAATCTGGGTTTTTGTCTGCCCCCAATATGAAACAAAACGACACCCTTCAACGCTTTCTCTTTGAGCATGCCAGCATACGCGGCGAAATCGCACATCTTGAAGAGTCTTATCAGACCATAATGAAGCAGCATCCTTATCCTGGTGCAGTTCGTCACCTTTTGGGTGAAGCGCTTATTTCTTGTTTATTGCTAGCTGGAAGCATCAAGTTTGAAGGTGAGATTAGTTTACAATTCCATGGCGACAAACGATTACCTATACTATTGGTTCAATGCGATCATGAATTAAACATTCGTGCTTTTGCTAAATATCAAGAAAATCAAAGTGCAGAGGACTATCAGCAAGCGTTTTTGCAAGGAAAGATGGTGCTTACCATCAATCAATACCAACAAACCCAAGCCTATCAAAGTGTAGTGCCTATTATGTCGCCTTCTATGGGCGAGAATTTAATGCATTACTTTGCCCAATCGGAACAAATTGCAAGTCGTGTATGGTTGGCAGTGAATGAAGACAAAGCAGCAGGCATGTTATTGCAACTTATGCCAGGGCAAGACACGTTACAACGCGAACAGTTTTGGGAATACGCGGTACAATTGGGACAGACGATTAGTGAAGAAGAGTTATTAATGTTGGACAACCCCACCATTTTACACCGCTTGTATCATGAGACAGAATTGCGATTATATAATGCTAGACATGTGCATTTCCGCTGCCGCTGTAACCTAGAAAAAATGAAGCAAGCGCTTATGGTTCTTGGGAAACAGGATTTGGAACAATTAGTCCAAGAGCGGGGGCACGTCGAAATTCATTGCGATTTTTGCAACCAACAATATTTGTTTGATCCGATTGATATTACCTTACTGTTTCACAAAACATCTTAGCTTAAATTGCAGGAACCGTCATATCTTGCAAATCACTTTCCAGCTGATGAAGTTTTTCCGCAGAATCCGTGCGGAAAAACATGAATTGATCCGTATATGCTAAATTAATACAACCAGCGATCAGATATCCAAGCCCTAGCAAACTGACGAATAAAGCTATATTCCACAGTATTTCTTTATAACCTCGGTATTTTTCTAATTCGGGACGTGCAAGTGCAATTGCTTCGCTACATTCTCTTTTTAACCATTTGTAAGTGGCTAAGTTTCGGTTTTCTAGATAATGATCCCAGGACTTACTAACACGTTGATGAAGAGAGGCCGCGGCCTTATAGGCCTGTTTATAGTTTATGCTAGCTTCTGCTGCTTTCTTCAAAGAATTGACTTTTAGACCAAATTTAAGCAGCTCATTGTCAAATCGCTGCTCTGTTTCCGTGAATGCAAATTTTTGTGCGTTTTGATCTTGATAAGAGAATATTACGGCGGTTTGTTCTATATCCGTCAGCAGCACAGCCTGAGATAATGAATCCAAGATTTCCTGCAATTTTGTCAGGCGAATTGGATTACGAAACTGTACATGATAATGCGCATGTGCGGCACCGAATCCATCTTGATGATATTGCACATGCCCATGATCCGACTGTTGAACGTAGCGAATAACACCTAATGCCCCATCCGCATCCCAATTTCGGGATTGGATCAGAGAGTGTAGTTTGGTTTCACGCTGAATTTCTAATACTGGCCCAGATGAAGCGAAACTATAATTGGCATGAGGTATTTCATAGATGGTGATGGTATCGAACCAAATACTTAAATTAATTTTTTCGCCATTAAAAATAAAAGAATGCATACAGCTCCAAGAGTATTCTTAGCGGCATTATTTTACTGCAAAAAAAGCAAAACGTAGATTTTTTTTTTCAAACTAGTAGGTCTTTTGATTCAAAGCCTCACCAAAATTTATTGTAGAGGAATTTCGTAAGACGTAATTATTCCTGTCTTAAGTTCTATTTCATGCAGATAGCTTCTCCTCATTGCCTGCAAAACTTGCTGCAAAATATTGAACTGAGCACTGAGTTGCAAGTATAAATTTCCCGTTAAGTTTTCCTGAGATTCACCAACGGTTAAGTAAGCCGCTTGTCCCATATCGCTAAAGTATTCCAAACTGACATGCCGTTTGCTGGCAATACCAGGAAACAACCCGCAAAATAGAAGGCTCTTGTCACCCACGTCGCGCAGTAACTCCAACTGGCGCCTACCAGGATGGCGCATGGATTCAAGGAAATCTAACGCGATAACAGATTCCAATAATTTCGTTGTTTGCGAAAACCGCATGAGTAGGAACACTAAATAACTTTCAGTGTTTTCATTGAGTACCAATCGCGTAGCTATTTGGGCTTCATTGACCAAGGCATACCATTGGCAAGTATCGGTGGGATGCAAAATTAACTTATTCATAATTATCCACCCATTTTTGTTGCTCTCACTAATAGTGTAGCAAAGCTCATGCCAAATGCTGGATTATTAACAAATTTATAGGCAAGTATTCTATTTGCGTTTTGCTTAAACAGCTGTTCATTGTATAATGCTAATCCATTCGCACGTTGGGAAAGCCTGGAACACATCAATCTGCGATAAATTACAGCAGAATGTTAGGGTCTTTTGATAATTCGCTAGCTTGAGCCTCCCCATATTACTAAGGTTGTTATGATAGAAAAGATTAGAAACATCGCCATCATCGCTCACGTTGATCATGGCAAAACCACGCTTGTTGATAAATTATTGCAACAAACAGGTACTTTGAATGAGCGCGCTCCTAAAGTTGAACGGCTTATGGATTCCAATGCACTGGAGAAAGAGCGTGGAATTACAATTTTGGCGAAGAATACCAGCGTGCATTGGCAAGGTTATCAAATCAACATCGTCGATACCCCAGGACATGCTGACTTCGGCGGCGAAGTAGAACGGATTCTTTCTATGGTAGACAGTGTTCTTTTATTGGTTGATGCCGTTGACGGTCCTATGCCACAAACTCGATTTGTGACCCAAAAAGCATTTGCACGAGGCCTGCATCCTATTGTTGTCATCAATAAAATTGATAGACCAGGCGCAAGACCTCATTGGGTTATGGATCAGGTGTTTGATTTATTTGATAACCTAGGTGCCACTGACGAACAATTAGATTTCCCAGTGGTTTATGCGTCCGCTCTCAACGGTTATGCTAAATTAGATTTAGAAGAACAAAGCGATAATATGGACCCATTATTGCGCGTGATTGCTGACAAAGTAGAGGCTCCGAATGTAGATTCTGAAGGTCCTTTCCAAATGCAAATCAGTTCCTTAGATTATTCTTCATACGTGGGGACTATTGGAATTGGCCGCATCACACGTGGTGTTGTTAAAGCTAAAGCTCCCGTAAAAATCATTGATAAAGATGGCAATGTGCGTAATGGCCGTCTGTTACAATTATTAGGTTTCAAAGGGCTTGAGCGTGTTGAAATTGAAGAAGCTCGCGCAGGGGATATCATTGCGGTTACAGGAGTCGACCTACTGCAAATTTCTGATACCATCTGTGATCCAAATGAAGTTGATGCGCTTGCCCCACTGACGGTTGATGAACCCACGATCAGCATGACTTTCCAAGTAAATGATTCTCCATTTGCCGGACAAGAAGGTAAATTTGTTACCAGCCGTAAGATTAGAGAGCGATTACAAACGGAATTGCTGCATAACGTAGCATTGCGTGTTGAAGATACCGAAGATCCTGATAAATTTCGCGTATCCGGACGCGGTGAGCTGCATTTGTCCATCCTTATTGAAACCATGCGCCGCGAAGGGTATGAGTTAGCTATTTGTAAACCCGAGGTAATTCTTCGTGAAGAGCAAGGGGAGCAGCATGAGCCTTACGAGCGTTTAACGGTGGACGTAGAAGAAAACCACCAAGGTACTATTATGGAAAAATTGGGCGAGCGTCGTGGCGAATTACAAAATATGTTGCCCGATGGAAAAGGTAGAGTGCGCCTGGATTATGTAATCCCTACTCGTGGTTTGATCGGCTTTCATACCGAGTTCCTATCAGCCACATCAGGAACTGGTTTAATGTATCACGTCTATGATCATTACGGCCCAGCGTTTAAAGGAAGAATCGGGAAACGTGCTAATGGAGTTTTAATTGCCAACTGTACAGGTACGGCACGCGGATTTGCCTTGTTTAACTTGCAAGAACGCGGACGTTTATTCCTTGAGCCACAAACAGCTTGTTATGAGGGTATGGTAGTTGGTATTCATGCCCGGGATAATGATTTGGTAGTTAATGTGACTAAGGAAAAGCAATTAACTAACGTTCGCGCTTCAGGTACTGACGAAAACATCGTACTTACTCCTGCAATTAAATTCTCCTTGGAGCAAGCATTAGAATTTATTGATGATGATGAACTGGTAGAAGTTACTCCGCAAACAATTCGCATTCGTAAGAAGCAATTGAATGAGACTGATCGCAAGCGTACTGCTAGATCAAACAGTAGTGAGGAATAGGCTCTTAATTGAGAGTATTGTCATTCCCACATTCGCGGGAATGACATAGTTGATAGGCACACTTTAATTTATCACTAGGAAAATTGGGTTGTGAAAAAGGAAGCCTTTACACGCGTTATTTTATATGCGCGACAACATAGAGCAAATCAGGGGGTTAGTGAAACCTTGAATCGTTTAGTGGAATATCTAAACCAACAAGGAATTCCAACCTTCCAAGACATCGATACCGCCGCAAGCTTTGACCTAAGTCTTGCCACTTTGGCACGTAATCAAATGGAATCCTCTAGCGATCTAATCATCGTGGTTGGTGGGGATGGCAGCATGTTGTCAGCAGCGCGCATGGCGATCCGAGTCAATGTTCCTGTCATTGGCATCAATCGCGGACGATTGGGCTTTCTAACGGACATTTCACCTCATCAAATGGAAGCGGAGTTGCATGAAGTTTTGACGGGAGATTTCCAAGAAGAACAACGATTCCTACTTACAATGCAAATTCATAATGACCAAAAAATTTATCATGAATGTGATGCACTGAATGACGTTGTTTTAGCTCGCGGAAATGAAACTCACCTCATTGAGTTTGACGTGTATATTGATAATTTATTCGTAAGTCATTACCGTTCCGATGGACTAATCCTATCCACGCCAACTGGTTCAACCGCTTATGCTTTATCCGCAGGCGGACCGATCATGCACCCTCAACT
>CAMAYX010000073.1 GCA_945862405.1 Legionella genomosp. 1 | reverse complement strand
GAACGTCTGAGAAAAGTTAATTCATTGTCACCGGGCGGAAAACCTTGATGCCGCTGTGGGCGTAATCAAGGTTTTCCGATCAAGATGGCAGAATTGTCAACAGATACTTGGTAATACCTCTCTAGCCTATGTATAATCTATTATTTCGCGTACGTCCCAACCCATGAAATTACTAAAAGGCTTTCAGTCTATAGAAGAGTATAAAGGTGGCACTGTGGCTACCATTGGAAACTTTGATGGTGTGCATAAAGGGCATCAAGCATTGTTGCATTCTTTAAGAATGGAAGCGAACAAACTTGGGTTGCCGTTGGTAGTTATAATATTTGAACCACAACCTGGTGAATTTTTTCAGGGTGCAAAGGCTCCAGCGCGTATCTCAAGTTTAAGGGAAAAACTACAGGTACTAAAATCAGCAAAAGTTGATTATGTTTGCTGTCTTAAATTTAATAGTACTCTGTCATCTATGGATCCTACAGAATTTGCTGCGCGTCTTTTTTCTACGTTTAACCCATCGTTGCTGATGATAGGTAAAGATTTTCGCTTTGGTCGAGATCGCTTAGGCGATGTCAGCTTACTTGAGAAGTTGGCCATACCATATGACTCCCAGTTGCACATTTTTCCTGATCATACCTTTGCTTCAGAACGTGTGAGCTCAACAAATGTTCGTCGTGCACTGGAAGCAGGAAATCTGCAACATGCGCATGATTTACTAGGTCGCACTTATAGCATGTGTGGGCGGGTAGTCAAAGGTAAGGGGATGGGAAGGCAATGGGGAATTCCTACTGTAAACCTTAACCTACATCGTTTAACATTACCTTTGAAAGGCGTGCTCGCCGTTCGCTTGAAACGCAGCTCCGGCCAAATTTTATGGGGTGTCGCCAACTTGGGCACCAGGCCAACGGTAGATGGCACAAAAAATATATTAGAAGTTCACCTTTTTGACTTTGATGAGAGTTTATATGGTGAAATCGTACAGGTATTTTTAAAATATAAACTGCGCGATGAACAAAAATTTGCCTCAGTGGAGGCTTTAATTCAACAAATTCATATTGATATACAGACGGCGAAAGAATGGATTCACGCTGAGATTGTGCAACAGCGGGATTTCACTACTAATTGATCTATTTTTAGGTACAAAGTATGGCTGAATATAAAGACACATTAAACTTACCCCACAGTGATTTTCCGATGAAAGCTAGTCTTGCTCAACGAGAGCCCAAAATGCTAGCTGAATGGGATGCTGAAGGTATTTATGAGAAGATTCGTGAGGCATGTGCCGGTAGGCCAAAATTTATTTTGCACGATGGCCCTCCATATGCAAATGGTCATTTGCATTGCGGCCATGCTTTAAATAAAATTCTAAAAGATATTATTGTTAAGTCAAAAACACTAGGCGGTTTTGATGCTCCTTTTCTTCCGGGTTGGGATTGTCACGGTTTACCGATTGAATTAAATGTGGAAAAGAAGTTGGGTAAAACCAATGATAAAATTTCTGCGCAAGAATTTCGTGATAAATGTCGCGCGTATGCTGCCAGTCAGATTGATATACAAAGAGAAGAATTTAAGCGTTTAGGCGTGTTTGGCAACTGGGATAATCCCTACGCCACAATGAATTTTACCTATGAAGCTAATATCGTACGGGCGCTGGCAAAGGTCATTGAGAATGGTCATTTGCAACAGGGTTTTAAGCCTGTTCATTGGTGCATCGACTGCGGTTCCGCTTTGGCTGAGGCCGAGGTTGATTATGAAGAAAAAACATCACCATCCATTGACGTTGCCTTCAAGGCTGTAAACTCCAAATCGTTTCTGTCGCAGCTAAAGGTAAATGTCACGGATAAGCCGGTGATTGTTCCTATTTGGACAACGACGCCATGGACTTTACCAGCAAATGAAGCTGTGTGTTTGCATCCGGAATTAGACTATGACTTAGTCGACGTAGGCGACTACTATATAGTTGTAGCAACTGAGCTAGCTTCCAGTGTGCTGACCAAATATGGGGTAGAAAAGTCAACGAATGTCAGCACCTTCAAAGGAAGAGAATTAGAACGTCAAATGTTGCAGCATCCTTTCCTAGACCGTGAGGTACCAATTATTCTAGGGGGGCACGTAACGACAGACTCGGGCACAGGTTGTGTGCATACTGCTCCTGCTCACGGTCCTGATGATTACGCTGTTGGGCTAGTTTATGGATTGCCTTTACTCAATCCGGTTTTAGCCAATGGTTGTTACGCTCCCGATGTTCCATTGTTTGCGGGTGTACACGTACTGAAAGCAAATGGACCGATTAACCAATTACTGCAGGAAAAGGGTGTTCTCCTGCATGAAGAAACAATACGTCATAGCTATCCACATTGCTGGCGTCATAAAACCCCGATGATCTTTCGTGCAACACCGCAATGGTTTATATCCATGGATAAAAATGGATTGCGGCAAAACCTCTTTGAGCAAATTGAAAAAGTTAGTTGGATCCCTGATTGGGGTAAAGCTAGAATTCGTCTTATGGTTGAAAACAGGCCTGACTGGTGTATTTCAAGACAAAGGGCGTGGGGGACTCCAATTCCCTTATTTGTCCATAAAACCACGCGCGAACTGCATCCGCACACTGTGGAATTACTTGAGAAAATTGCGCAAAGGATTGAGCAGCAAGGTATTGATGCATGGTTTTCATTAAATCCAGAAGAGTTTCTGGGGTCAGATGCGCAAGATTACGACAAAATAACCGATACTCTGGATGTCTGGTTTGACTCCGGCGTGTCCCATTTTTGTGTCTTGAAACACGGTGAGACACTTGGATTTCCCGCTGATGTTTACTTTGAGGGTTCGGATCAACACCGCGGTTGGTTTAACTCTTCATTAACAACTGCAGTTGCAATATATAAAGAACCTCCTTACAAGACAGTACTAACTCATGGTTATACAGTAGACGCTGAAGGTAAGAAATTATCCAAATCTAAAGGTAATTATGTAGAACTGGATAAACTAATTGCGCAACATGGAGCTGACATTTTACGCTTGTGGGTGTCATCTACTGATTATCGTAACGAAGTTAGTATTTCCGACGAAATTATAAAACGCAATGCTGATGCTTATCGTCGTATACGAAATACCGCTCGGTTTCTCCTCGCTAACCTCTTCGATTTTGAGCCGGATCAACATACTGTTGAGTTGCACGGTATGGTTGAACTTGACCGCTGGGCACTCAAACGCTGCCAAGAATTACAAGAGGAAATAATTACAGCCTATGAGCAATATCAATTCCATTTGATTTATCAGAGGGTTCATAATTTCTGTGCTGTGGACATGGGCAGTTTTTATCTGGACATCATCAAAGATAGACAATATACCTGCTCAGTGAGTAGCCAAGCAAGGCGTTCTTGTCAAACGGCAATGTACTACATTATTCATGCTTTAACTCGTTGGCTAGCTCCTATTCTCTCATTTACTGCTGAAGAAATTTGGCGAGCTATACCTGGCGACCATAGTGAGTCGATATTCTTAGAGCAGTGGTATCAAGCGTGGCCAAAAGTTAACAATGTTGATATGCACTACTGGCAAGATTTACAAATGGTACGTGCGGAGGTGAACAAAGCCTTAGAAACAAAACGAAAGGAAGGCGTGATTGGCTCCCCCTTAGCTGCCGACATTACCTTATTCGCAGGCGATAAGATTGCAAAACAATTGCATAAAATTGATGAGGAATTACGATTTTTACTAATTACTTCTTCTGCAAAAGTGCTGCCAATCGACGAATGTCCAGCAAATGTCATTAAAGCGGAGGAGCTCGATTTAGGTATACTCGTGGAAGCGAGCTCTGCTGAGAAATGTGATAGATGTTGGCATAGAAGAGATGATGTAGGGCAGAACGAACAATATCCAGAACTTTGCATCCGTTGTGTAGGGAATATTACTGGGCATGATGAGCTGAGACGATTTGCATGAAGAAATGGCATGGGTTTAGCTTAAGTTGCATCGTTATTATCCTCGATCAACTCAGTAAATACTGGGCAGTAAAATCTTTACTGCCATATCAACCTGTTCCAGTCATGCCTATGTTCAACTTCACCTTAGCTTACAATACTGGTGCGGCATTTAGTTTTTTGAGCAAAAGCGGTGAATGGCATAGATGGTTTTTTGCAGGCTTTAGTTTGCTGATGAGCGCGGTATTAATCATTTGGATTCTACGAACCGCTAATACTGCTAAATTGCAGATATTATCATTGAGCTTAATTTTGGGTGGTGCCATCGGCAATCTAATCGATAGGGCACTATTAGGACATGTAACGGACTTCATTGAGCTATACTACAAGCACTATCACTGGCCAGTATTCAACCTGGCCGATGCTGCTATTTGCATTGGTGCACTTATCTTGTTTATCGATTTATGCAAGAACCCCAGAACTTAATGCGCGCAGTTGTTTGTTTTCTGGA
Source organism: Legionella genomosp. 1 (assembly GCA_945862405.1). Classification (GTDB taxonomy): domain Bacteria; phylum Pseudomonadota; class Gammaproteobacteria; order Legionellales; family Legionellaceae; genus Legionella_A. The sequence continues at coordinate 6,273 of CAMAYX010000073.1, read as the reverse complement.
TTAAGGATGCTGACCGCTGCTACCGATGGTAGATTTAGGAAGTGTTGTGCTTCTTCCCATTCAATTTCTGCAGGGTAAAGGCGTAATTGAGGAAGCGATTTATTAAGTAGAGTACAAAATTTTAAGTCTGCAGGGAAGGGACGTACTTGATTATATCCTAAGGTCATTGCCTGCATCGCCTCAGATAACGTGCCCACACCAGGTAAATAATTTATAGAATAAATACTAGCGGTTTGTGCTAAAGCTAGAGTAAAACCAGGGCTAGTAATAAAATGAGCTCGAGCTTGGTAATACATTTCTAACTGCTGAGTGCTAATGATATTGCCTGCGCCTATACGTAAAGTAGGAAAATCTTGAATGACCTTACGTAGTAAGTCTTGCTCAATGCTATTAATTTCTACTACCGTAAACCCAGATTGAGCCACTTGTTGTAAACGATCTAAAAGAAGAGCGTCCACATCTAAGGTTATAATAATCGATTGACTGCCGATCAGGTTTTCCATCATTATTCGTTATTCACTCAAAGCTTAAATATCATGTCATGTTAGAAGACTTAAGCCCACTTAGCAAGAGTTGGTGATGTCAAAATTTTCACCAATTTCTGCAATGTCATTCTCGCATCCGCGAGAATGACTAAATTTTCACATGCAGTTATTTAAAAGGTGATGTTGAGAAAGGTGTGCGATACGTCCGATCTTCAGGTTTTGGTGATGTTTCTGTTGCCCCTAAACTTGGGGTTTTCTTCAAATCGTTGCCTAAAGCTTCCAAACCTTTCACTAAAATAGCCATTGCCGCTGGTGGAATTGGTCTTCCAGGCTTTAAAGTGCTTAGAGTTTCAAGAATGGAGTCTACACCTGGTCTCTTTTGCATTTCGAAAGGAGTTAGCCCATTAGTCATAACATTTAGTACGTGTTGTGACACGGCATCTTTCATTTGCATCAACATATGTTTGTACGTATTGGTTAAAGATGAACCCGAACCTTGCGTTGGATGACCCGGTTTAGGGCTTGGGTTAAATAGTGGTGTTTCTCCCACGGGCGTCATAGGAGCGCTTGGCGGCTGAGGAGATTGTGGAGCTAGTTTTGCATTTGGTCCTAACTGTTGCTTGAGAGAATTTTCAGCTTCCTCACGGGCATCGAGAATATCAGTCAATTGCTTGGTGATGATGTTAATCTCTTCTTCCATTTGCTTACTGCGACCCTTAAGATGACTCATTTTTTCTTCGTGTTCTTCATGCTCTAAAGTTTCGTTATGCCCAATGAGGTTTTTAACGTTCATGATTTCTTCGGGGCGTAGACCTAAATCTTTGAATGCTTGTTGACTGGCTTCATAGGCAACAGCGCGTTGTTCTCCTGTTAAGTTTTCAAGATCCTGGTCTTTATCCATAAGCAGGAATTGCGCTCCATCTTTAACCAGTTTTTTGCCTTCCATTTTTTGTTGAAATTGCTCTTCCTTATCTTTTGGAATAATGAATTCAGCATCCTCTAATTTTTGCGCCTTCTCGCCATTGGCCTTAAACATAACTTTTTTGTTTTTCGCGACGTCGATCATGTCTTTCAACATACCAATTTGCGCATTCATACAGCTGGCAAATTGCATTTTTTCTCTAGCAGCTTCGTCATAACCATTTTCTAGATCTTTGTGCACGCTTTCTACCAATGAATCTATGTCTTTTTTCATTTGAGCAATCTTACGATCCATATGCTCAATCGTAGGCTTTTCATTCTTGGCTATACCAAGAAACTTATGCAGGTTTTCAACTTCCTTAATCCCTGTATTAAACAAATGATATTTTTGAGTTAACGCTTCTTGCTGTTGCTGCAATTCTTGAATTTCTACCCCAAGAGCTTTGGATGCGTTTATTCTGTCATCCAAACGATCTTCCATTAATTTAGCTGCTTTGTTGTAGTGACTGATCAAATTGTCAGTATTCACATATTTCGTATCTGGTGGTGTCGCAATGAGACCTGTTGGTTCGCTTTTATTGAGTATCTTTTCAATTTCAGCTTGCATTAAATCTCTAAGAACGTGCTCTCTTTGTTCTTTTTTATAAATCATATAGAGCATGAGGTTAGAAACCATCTTCATAGCTTGTTGTTGCTCACGAAGTTGAAACTCACGATCTTCCTCAATTGCCGCGATAACAGCTAATTGTTCGCCAATTTCTGCTAGAGTTGATTTCCCACCTTCGGATTTTAGAAAGGTGATTAAGTCACTGGGCTTCTTAAATCCAAAACGGCTGATGAACTGAGTTGCCAAAAAAGGATCTTTTTGTTGAGTAGCAATGTCATCGCCGGGATCTGATTGTTTCATTAAGTCCACGCGTTCTGCAGTAGCCAGCCAGCGTTCTAATTTGGAGGGGGTTAAAACAACATCCTGTCCGCCGAAGGAAAGATGTAAAGTTTCCGTTGGGTTTTCATTAGGTAGGGCTGATAAATCGTTAGGCATAATGAAACTCACACAGTAATAATATATATATTATACATTGTTAAAAATGTCTATACAACAATCAATTTGTGTTTAATATTTCCTACCAGCATTTGGCAGCAGTTCCCGTAGGGGTTCCAGCGGGTCCAGTAGCGATTCCTTTAGCTCCAATATTATTCAAGGTTAGAGATTGGCAAGTAGTATCTCCGGTACCTTGTGTGCCGGTTGGTGTTGCTTGTAAGGAATACGCTGAAGCTGTTTTGGTAGGTATGGAGATTGTGTACCAGCCTTGAGGTGATGCACTCGTACTTAATACATCGGTGGCGTTACCAGTTCCTATAGTTGCAGTCTGGTACGTGTTTTGTTCCGAGTAGTAGCGCTCCATGCGTGAAGCTAAATTAAGCAGAGCAGCTTGTCCATCACTGCGTCTGGCTTTGACCATGTACAGTCTATAGCCTGGGAATGCTATGGCGATAAGAATACCTGCAATCAGTAGGACTATGATTAATTCAATTAAGGTAAATCCCTTTTTCACCAAGCCATCCTCCAATGAAGTTATAATTTATCTTAGGCATAAGAAGAATACATTGCAACTTCAACAAGCCTTGTGCGGTATAATCAATTGCCCACATTGTTAAAATCGGTTATCATTACGCGTTTTGTTAAAACCTTGCCTTACTCATTCTGAATTTGAGAAGGCTATCATCCATAAGGAGAAATCATGAGACATTATGAAATCGTGTTTCTGGTGCACCCCGATCAAAGCGAACAAGTACCAGCAATGGTTGAACGCTATGAGGGCATCATCAGCAAGCAAGAAGGTAAAATACATCGTAAAGAAGATTGGGGCCGTAGACAATTGGCATACCCAATTAACGATGTGCATAAAGCTCATTATATTTTGATGAACATTGAGTGCAATCAAGCTGCTTTAGATGAGTTAAAAACAGCGTTCAAATTCAATGATGCGATTTTAAGATATTTGGTTATTAAGCAAAGTTACGCAATAACCACCGAATCCATCATGATGAAGAAAGATAAAGAAACTAAAGCCGCTTAATTAGGAGCACATATGTCAGCGTATTTTCGTAGAAAAAAAATGAATCGTTTTGCCGCAGAAGGTGCGGATGAGATTGATTATAAAGATACTAATCTATTAAAAAATTACATCAGCGAAACCGGTAAAATTGTACCTAGCCGCATTACAGGAATTCAAACTCGATTCCAGCGCCAACTGGCAAAAGCCATTAAGCATGCTAGATTCCTAGGTCTATTACCATACTGCGACAGCCATAGATAATATGAATCGGTTAAGCGGATTTTTTCGGAAACAAGGTCAGTTGATGCTGGACCAACCACGGTATGCGTTAACTCATGCCGTGGTTTTAGCCGTGCTCCCTTATACTGCATGGTTATCAGTTGCTTTAATAGCATTGATAACTTTAAGAAAAGGCGATGCTGCAGGCAAAAAAATTCTAGTTCCTGCCTTATTTGCACATTTTGCGATTTCATTGATTTCTCTATCACCGACGGTCGCAACGCTAAATACGCTTTTAACCTTTGTTCCATGTTACCTTGCTGCGTGTTTGTTACGCTCTACCGCAAGTTGGCGTGCTGTTTCAGCCTGTTTTTTTGTGTTGCTAGTTTTATCAGTTTTAATCGTACAGTATATGGCGCCCAATTTTATAATGGCGCAATTTCTTTTCATTAAATCTGTTCTGCACGAAGCACAAGCTGATAATGCATTTCTCGAACTGATTAACTCAAAAGCGGGTTTATCATCTGAATTTCTAGCCAATTATTTGTTTGGAGTTCAGGCCGCAGGTGTTGGTTTATCAGCTCTGCTTTCATTAATGCTCGCACGTTCAGTACAATCACAATTGTACTACCCAGGTGGTTTTAGAGCGGAAATGCTCTCCTTTAGGGGGAACAGAATAGGATTCTTATTGCTGGTAATTCTCTTGTTTACTGCATGGCAGGGGAATATTTTAGCAATGAATATTTTACCTACTCTTATACTCTATTTCCTACTTGCTGGTCTGAGTTTGGCCCTGACCATATTAGGCCAAAGAAATTCGCTTGGCTTATTTTTATTGTTAGTAGTGCCGTTGATGTTTATACCGTTTATTATGGTGCCTATTTACCTAATTATAGGCACTTTAGATAGTTTACTTAATTTTAGAAGTTACCTGCGCCCAGCTGCAGGTAAAAGAACAGAGGGGTTATAACGATGGAAGTAATCTTATTGGAGAAAGTTAGAAACCTAGGAAATCTAGGGGATAAAGTGAATGTTAAGCCAGGATATGGCCGTAACTTCCTTATTCCACTAAATAAAGCAGTGTTTGCGACTGAAAAGAACGTTAAGGCGTTTGAAGCTCGTAGAGCCGACCTAGAGAAAAAAGCACAACAATCATTTGCTAATGCTGAACAACGTGCTGCCAAGTTAAATGACACCACCGTAGTTATTTCAGCTCAGGCGAGTGATGAAGGTAAATTGTACGGTTCGGTAAGTGCCAATGAAATTAAAGATGCTTTAGAAGCCAAATCAATTGAAATTTGCAAACGTGAAATCGTTATGCCAGAAGGCCCAATTCATTCAGTTGGTGACTTTACGGTTGAAATTCATGTGCATAGTGATGTGATTGCTAATCTACAAGTGCAAGTCATCCCTGCCAAATAAGATAAGAACCGTCATATTTGGCGGATCTTGAACGATCTCGGGGGTAAAAAAATGCTCACATACTTTATGTATGCTGTGCTTTTTTTACTCCCAAGATCGTTCGACCTCCACCAAATCTGAACGGTTCTTGGCCTTGTTAGGTTGGTGATTCTCGCTTCGCTCCAATCTATATTTTTGACGGATCTTGTTCAACCTGCACTCAAATGTGATCCGTTCTTGGATCTGGTGGTGCTCTTTAATTTCGCTTTGCTCACTTAACAGTGTTCACTTAGCCCGTCATTGCGACTGCTTCGCTGACGCTCGCAATGACGAGCTATTTTGTCCCTGTGCCACGGCTCCCGGCTCCCGGATTACGGCCCTTCGGGCCTGCATCCAGGTACTGAAATTTTTTTAAGCTTCATGGACAAAAGTGACGACAACCCAGGTCATTGACTCAGCATTCCTTTGATCAATCTTTAAAATTTTTCCAATTTATAAACTGAAAATGCAGGTTCTTCGTATGGATGGACTTCTTTAAGAGTTTTTACTGCAGCGTGTATAAGTTCTTTCGAACAAATCATTTCTACTTTATATTCTTGTACAAAGGTAAGTTCGCCGTTTTCACCTATAGTTGGGTTAGCGCCAGCTAGAGGGCGAAATTGGCCTGTACCTGGGCATTGCCAGCAAGTTTGATCATAATCGCCTTGCCGACCCACCCCTAGTGCGAATAAAGCGTTTTTAACCTTATCCGCGTCTGGTTCTGGAACATAAAAAATTAATTGATAATCCATTTACTCTTTCCACTTTATATTGCAGCCAATACTTGGTTTTTGTTGTTGAGGCGCGGGTTTGTTGTCCAATATACAATCCAAAGCTTCGCGGATGGAGCTTCCGTCTGGCTCGATGTTATTACCTGGGCGGGAGTCGTCTAATTGTCCGCGGTACGCCAAATGCAATGCTTGATCATAAATAAAAAAATCTGGTGTACAGGCTGCGTTATAAGCTTTAGCTACTTGTTGAGTTTCATCGTACAAATAGGGAAATGGATATTTATTCTGCTCTGCAGTAGAAATCATATGCTCAGGCGAATCATCGGGGTGACTGCTCACATCGTTGGAGTTAATTGCCAGGAACAATATATTTTTGCTCACGTAATCATTCGCTAAATGTGCGATTTCTTTGCTGAC
>CAMAYX010000072.1 GCA_945862405.1 Legionella genomosp. 1 | reverse complement strand
TTTCAGTTGCGGCAAAGCCTGGATAAATTTCACAACCCAGCTGTTCTGCTTGCGTGGCTAAAAACTGGCAAAGTTCGCCAAGACTTATGATGTAATTCCCATGATTACTCATAGGCTTAGGTGTTGGTAGTTTGAACGCACGATTTTGGGTTAAAAAATAAAACGCATCACTGCTAACTGGGGTATCCAGTGGGGCTTCTTGCCAATTGTTGGGCAAAAGCGCTTGTAAGCTTTTCGGTTCTAATACAGCCCCTGACATAATATGAGCACCAACTTGCGCGCCTTTTTCCAGGATACAGACCGACAGGTCTTGTTGTTTTTCAGCGGCTAATTGTTTGAGTTTAATGGCGGCAGCGAGTCCAGAGGGGCCTGCTCCAACTATAACCACATCGTATTCCATGGTTTCGTGTTCCATTCCTTACCCCCGCTGAAAAAACTAAATAATGTCTTTATTGAGGGTTAAGATCAAGCTATTAAGAATACAACTGCTATCAATTGTTTCCCAACGTCACCATGCCGCCTACTGGATCGGCATGAACCATTTGGACTATCGGCTTCGTGAGGAATATTCTATTCTTAATGTTTAATCTGCAGTTAGGAATGTGCCATGAATACTCAAGAGTGGTTAAACCATTTAATCAGCTTCGATACCACCTCAAGAAATTCCAATTTAGCGTTGATCTCGACGGTAGAGTCCTGGTGCCAGGAACAACAATTGAAAGCCTATGTTTTGCCGGATGAAACTAAGACCAAAGCTAATTTACTAGCTACTATTCCGGCTGTTGATGGTAGTACTCAGGGCGGTTTGGTGCTTACTGGGCATACGGATGTTGTGCCGGTTGATGGTCAAACGTGGGCTACGGATCCGTTTCAGGCTACTGCCCTTGGTGACAAGGTTTTTGGACGCGGTACTGCGGATATGAAAGGGTTTATCGCGGTAATGTTGGCGTTGACGCCAAAATTTAAAGCCATGAAACCGGCAAAGCCTATCCATTTTTCGCTAACGTATGATGAAGAAGTGGGGTGTTTAGGTGCGCCATTTGTCGTAGATTTTATGCGTAATAGCGGGCTTGCTCCTGAAGCTTGTATTGTGGGTGAACCAACGAACATGAAGCCTGTGATTGGTTATAAGGGGCGGCTTATGTACCATTGTCAGTTTAAGGGATTGGCGGCGCATTCTTCCTTAGCGAATCAAGGATGTAATGCTATCGAATTTGCTAGTCGTTTAATTTGTTATATTCGTGAAATGGCTGATGGAATTAAAAAGCAAGGTCCTTTTGATTCGGATTTCGATGTTCCTTATACCACCGTGACTGTGAATATCATCAGCGGCGGTGCTGCAACTAATATTATTCCGGCGAACTGCGATTTCTATTTGGAAGTACGATATCTGCCTGATTTTTCCAAAGAGCGCTTTAGTTCACAAATTGAAAACTATATTGCTCAAGAATTACTACCCGAAATGCAAGAAACCCATCCTGCAGCAACTGTGCTATTTGAGCTTGATTCGAATGCACCTGGATTTAATACAACGATGGAATCTCCTATTGTGGGTTTAGTGCAGGCGATTACCGGTGGACATGAGCTTACTAAAGTATCCTATTCTACCGAAGCAGGGATTTTTCACCGAGGTGGAATCCCTTCCATCATTTGCGGACCTGGCAGTATTGAACAAGCTCATAAACCCAATGAATTTGTTACTCAGGAGCAATTGCGGCTTTGTGAGACTGCCTTGCTTAATATCGTGCAATCGTTTTGCTGAGGGTGCTTATCTAGGAGTGAGCTATACTTTCTTTTATGAAGCGTTTTTATAAAGGAATGGAAGCCTTGAAACAGAAAAAAGTACCTTTCAAAAAATCAAAACTCGCATCGATTGGAACTGAACTTGAGCTGCAGATTATTGAGAACCATCATTATACTTTAGCGCAGCGTTCCAAAGATTTAATTCGCAATTTAAAAGAAGGGCCACATAAGAAGCATATTAAGCCCGAAATCACCCAAGGTATGATTGAAATTACTTCAACCATACATACTACGACTCCTTACTATGAAGGGAATAATTCAGGGTAATGTTATGACACCATCGTCTAAACCAAAAATGCGATTATCGCATGAGGAGTTGAAGCATAGTAAATTGAACGATTTTTTACTGCCAACCCATATCGATAAAATTGTGCAATACGGTCAGTTGATTGAGTTTACTCAAGGCGAAACCATAGTTCGTCAAGGAAAGGTGATCGACGGTATGTACATACTGCTAAACGGCGAAACTGATATTTTTGCAAGAATTCTGGGCGAAGGTAATACAAAACTTGATACCGTTGGCCCTGGTGCATTTTTAGGTGAAATTAGCTTTATTGAACAAACGCCAAGCCCAACAACTGCTACAGCTAAGGGAAACGCAAAGTGCATCTACATTTCATTAATGCTGTACGAATTGCTCACCGGATATTTCCCAGAATTAAAATATAATTTACTCAAAGAAATCTCCGTACAAGTTTGTGGGAGATTAAAGAAAATGCACGATAAAGTTAGCGATATTATTAACAATTCAAACATGACATCCTTATCTCTGCTCGGTAGAGTCATTCACTCCATAACGCAAGCAAAACAATCCTTAAAGCCAATTACTGAATTGAACAGTGCCGACTTAAAGCATAAGGGATTTTTTCCTTCGTTCACCCATGATGAAGTTGATGAGCTAATTGAGCATGCAGTTTTATTAGAAGCGTCTAAAAATTGTATCTTGATCCATGAACATGAAAATATTCCTGCTTGTTTCATTATCATGCAGGGGGCGGTGCAATCCAGCATTATCCAACAGAATAAACTGGCAAAACTATCCGTTATTGGACCAGGATCTCTGTTTGCTGGTGTTGCTTGTGTGGATCATGAAACCGATTTTACGGTTACTTTCATTAGCTGCGAGTCCGCATCGTTATTGAAAATCACGAGTGAAGCTTTAGCATATTTTGAGAAAAATCGTCCAGAAATTTGGTACAAATTATTTACTTTGATTTGTGGGTCAATATTAGCATTGGGTCGTTCTATTAATAAGTTAGATGTAAGACTCAACATCGAAAAATACAATAGGTGAGATGATATGCAGAATTTTATCTTATTTAGGTAAACCTGCTCGAATTGAAGAGCTCCTCTACAAGCCTGATAATTCTTTTATCAAGCAGAGCTATCACCCGAAATACATGTCCTCTATATTAAATTTGGCGGGATTTGGCATGGCGGCATGGGATAAAACTTCCAATAATCCGACCCAGCCTTACCTTTATAAGACCCCGCAACTTCCATTTTATGATGAGAACCTGCGAAATTTAGCGGGCAAAATTACACCGCATTGCTTGCTAGCTCATTTGCGCGGGGTTAGTTACCATGAGCGGCAAGTGGTATCTATGCAAAACGTGCATCCCTTCGTATTCCCAGGTACGAATATTACCTTAGCTCATAATGGCGCTTTATACGGCTTTGATGTAATGCGTTATGACTTGTTGGAATACATTAAAGAGGATTTTAAGAAGCACATTCGCGGGACAACTGACAGCGAATGGATCTACGCCGTTTTTCTTTCGCAATTGCCCAATCCTACCGGTAAGAATGCTGCCAATGATATAATTGATGCGGTTATTACTACTTTAAAAATCCTCAAGTACGTACGCCAAAAGAATAACATTCATATAAATTCACCCGCTAATCTGTTCATTACCAATGGCGACTTCATAGCTGCTACGCGCTTTGTTTTAGATTATGGCTGGTATCCCCATGAAGCAGTGGACTATGAACATTTCAGTTACCACTCATTATGGTATACGTATGGTGAAAGCTATGGTTTGTACGATGAAGAATACAAAATGAAAGCAGGGGAGAGGAAATCAAGTCTTATTATTGCTTCTGAACCCCTAACCGAAGACACCACCACCTGGTTGGAAGTACCAGAATATACCTTAATCTATGCATCTGCAGTGGATGGCGAAATGAAAATTATGTCTCAGGACATTACCATCTAAAGAATACATCATACTTGTGCAGTTTTTTGTCTCTTGCCATAATAGGGCACTATTCTTTCAATCCCGCGATGGTTATGACTTCCTGGTATTATCCTACCTTTGTTGCTTTATTATTGTATGGTTTTTGGGGATATTGGGGTGCGCGCGCAACGGACATCATTCAACCGTTGTCGATTACCGTTTATTCTAGTTTGGGTGTTTTAGCTGCTGGGGTTTTGGCATTAATCTTATTGAATTTTCGCCCTGAAATTTCCATGAAAGGTGGTATGTATGGAGTTTTGAATGGTCTTGCTAGCGGCATAGGGTTTATTTTCTTTATTTTAGCCTTACGCAAAGGCCCCTCCATTCCGGTTATTCTAATTACTTCAATGTATCCTTTCGTTACTTTATTGTTGTGTATGATTTTTCTGAAACAAAGTTTGAGTTTGAGTTTGAAGCAAAGCATAGGCATGCTCTTTGCCTTTTTCGCTATTATTTTACTTTCCATGGAATAGGTTGAAACATGAAACAAATAACATTTATAGGTCTTGGTAATATGGGCACGGCGATGGTTAAAAAAACTATTGGCCGCTGAATTTTCTTTTACTGTTTACAATAGCAGCCCTGCAAAGGCTGCTCCTCTAGTTGCCTTAGGTGCAAAACAGGCTTTGAGTCTTGAAGACGCTGTAAAGGATGCGGACCTTGTTTTAAGCTCACTACTAAATGACTTAGCAGTGTTATCCGTTTCTGCGGACATGTTGCCCTATATGCGGTCAGGTGCTGTGCACATTGGTCTTTCAACCGTGCTTCCTAATACCGCTGAACAGCTTTTAGAATTGCATAATGAATTTCAAGTGAATTACGTCTCAACTTAGCAAACCTTTCACGTTCCAGATATATCGCTACCTTGGCGCAGGGCATGGATGACAAGGATTGGAGAGGGGTGTATGAGGTAGTGCGTAAGGATGCGGGTTTGGAATAGCAATTCGTGCCCGTGAGCGTACGTCTTTATGGTTAATCTTTAACATAAAACCCGGGCAGGGGCACGCTCATGGGCACGTTTAGAATATTACAAGCGGCTATGATAAGGACACCTACTTTCCTCCAGTTTATCCAAGACCGCTGGAGCATGTTCTCCCAGAACATCTTTGAACATAGCTTGCTCATCATCCAACATGTGCTTGCCGATCACTTTATTTAGCAGATGCGGGGCTAGAAACTCGCTGACCAGTTTACTGGGATCCACCGATTGCATTTGACTTGGCAGCATCTCGGCGTACATTAAGCGCTTACTTTTTTCGGGATCAAGAATACCTAAATTCTTATACAAGCGCTGGAAGTACTGTTTCTCGATAAGCAACTCTTTAGGCCCTTGAGCCACCACTAGAATTACCCCGATGCTAGCCCAATCCAATTTTTCTGTTTTACTCCACTGGCCTATAATCTTCTCCATACTTTCCAATTGCAATTGTGTAGCTTTTTTTCCATATTGCTGGTGTATAGGTTTCATATCTTTTAGATAAACTTTCAATAAATCTTGGATTTGACCAGTGGTATCACACCATAATGCTGCGTCTAAGGTAGATAATGTCTTCTTGAGTGCAGCTCGATGCTCATGCAAGCTTTCATCGGGGTAAGCATACAGAGTTTGCAAGTTACCCCTTAACTCTTTTAAGGCTTCATAGAGGCTCTCCATAGGGATTTGTTTGTCGCAAATGGCCTGCAAGACCGTCATTAACCATACCGAGGTATGAGTAACTGATTTGAGCAGATTATAGTCTTCTCCAAGAGCCGCACATGGAGTTTTATCAACTTCAGCGAATTTATGATCAGCAATTCTACCCAAAATTAGATAACCATTTTGGTAAATCACTACATGCTGCAAAGTTTGTAACTGACGTTGAGCTAGTAGATTATGATTCGATAAGAATCCCATTTTTATCCGATCACAGACTTGAGCGAGTGGGGTATGGTGGAAGAAACGATGTTGAGGTGCTTGTATGGTTTGGCGTAAACGATGATTAGTTGTTAGTAAACGAGGATGATTAGTAGCTAAAAAGGTACCCCCGGCTCCGCGCATATGAAACAACAGCTTGCGACCGAATGAGAGATTGAATAGCTCTTCTAGATAACATAGTAGTCTCCTTGGTTAATTGTAATATATCTATCTCAGGTTACTATTTAAAAAAATGATAATCCACTTCGCAAAATATTAGTTTTGCAAAAAATGAAAAAAGGAAAAATCGATTTGCATTTTGTTGCAGCTAAAACACCAATCAAACATTTTAATGCTATGATTTATTGTTACGGAACCAAGTCTAAGAATAATTTACATTACAAGGATATGATATTTCTTTTTTTTCCATCGTCCATAGTTATTATCATTTTGCCAGAAATAACATAGTTAATATGAGGAATTTTGCAGCTCTTTAGGAATGGCTGATAGAAATTTTTCGTCAAAAGCGGTTCCTAAGCTTAAAACTTCCCATTGCGATCCTTTTTTTCTAGATAAACAGTAGCATCATCGGTAACGGGTTTGTGGGGGTGAACTATGGCTGAAGCATAGTTATTCATACACTTTTGCGAATTTATGTCGATCTCGTTAGCAGGTACACTCGTATTTTTGCTAACATAATCTTCAATAGCAGTACGCACGTCTTTGCTATCTGTTGCACTGCATTCTGTAGAGCTTGCTGCGTAAAGTGGGCTAATCGTTGCAACTACAAATGACATTGCGTGTACAATTTTTTTTAACATGAGAGTCTCCTCTGTTGTTTAAAAAAATATAACATGGTGTGTGCGATCCGCAAAGAATAGTGACTAACGAATAGGGCAGTCGTGTTTAAACAATGGTGGCATGAACGAATTATTAAGCGTTCTACAATTGATGAGTCTCAGTGGCAAAAAATTTTTGCCAATTTACCAGTATTATACCGTTTGAATCGTGAGGAAAAGGCAAAGCTAAAACGTTTGACCATTTTATTTCTCCACTACAAATCCATTGAGGGAGTTCAGGGGCAGGAGATTACATCAGAAACGCAATTAATTATTGGATTACAAGCTTGTTTGCCAATTCTTAATTTAGGTTTGGATTGGTATGATGGTTGGGTATCGGTCATTTTATATCCAGGAGCATTTTCTCGGGAGCGGGAGGAAATTGACGAGTGTGGTGTAGTTCATAAAGGGAAAACCCATTTAAGTGGTGAATCTTGGCAACGAGGTCCCGTTATTCTATCGTGGGACGATTCATTCACTCATCCAGGACCAGGAAGAAACGTTGTCATCCATGAGTTCGCTCACAAACTGGACATGCTGAATGGTAAGGCAAATGGATTTCCACCTCTGCACAAAACAATGTCTGCACAAGCCTGGTCACACGATTTTAACCTGGCATTTGCGGATTTGAATCAGCGCTTGGAAACCGACGAGGAGCTTCCAGTAGATACCTATGCTACAACATCTCCAGCCGAATGTTTTGCAGTGCTTAGCGAATATTTTTTTGAGGCTCCCTTGGTCCTTTTCCAATACTATCCAAATGTGTTCCATCATCTAAGCCAATTTTACCGGCAAAACACATTACCAAAGTAAAATTTTGTACAGAACACAATAGGTTTGCCAATGATTAAACTACACGAAATAAAGTCCATAGCTGCTCTCGTGTTACCGTTGATGGCTGCATTTCTAGCACAAAAAGGGATGCAGTTTATCGATACCTTTATGATGGGATGGATCGGGCCAGATGCCCTTGCAGCCGCGGCCCTGGGTACCTCGATTTTCATGACGGTTTTGGTCTTTTGCATGGGTACATTAAGTTCTGTCGGCATATTTATAGTAAGAGCTAAAGGCGCCAATAATGTTCGTGAAATTCAATCCAGCTTACAGCATGGTTTGTATGTTGGCTTAATGATTTCATTTCCCTGCATGTTGCTGATTTGGTTTGCACCAACTATTTTACTAAGGCTCGGTGAAGAGCCAATGGTTGTACAAAATGTTATTTTGCTTTTACACGGGTTGGTATGGGGTTTACCTGGATTTTTATTATTCTTGGTAATGCGTGAATTCATTTCTGCATTTTCTCTAACACGAGTGGTAATGTTCGTAGCCTTAGGCTCAATGCCGCTAACCTTCGTAGCAAATTATCTATTAATTTATGGTAAGTATGGATTCCCGCAATTAGGGATTGCTGGAATTGGCTATGCAGGTGCCGCCATCATGTGGTTCATGTTCTTATGTCTATACTTTTACAGTAGAAAAAAGAACTTGTTAAAAGATTACATTTCACCTGATGAATTTCAATTCGATCCCAAGAAAATCAAGGATATACTTTTATTGGGTCTTCCCAGTGGTTTATTGCTTATATTTGAATCCGGATTGTTTTTGTTTGCCGCGGTAGCAATAGGTTATTTTGGGGTCGATGCTTTGGCCGCTCATCAAATCGCGATGCAGTCCGCCAGCATAGCTTACTCAATTCCTTTTGCATTATCAATGGCCACGGCCCTACAGGTCGGACATGCGATAGGGGCAAGGAATCTGCATCAAGCAAAACGAGCCGCCACCATTGGTCTTGTGATCGGAATGGTGTTAACGCTATTAATAGCCGCTACGTTTATGCTCGCTTCATCGCAAATAATTGGAATATTTTTACACGGTGATGAGCATGGCTATCAAGCGATCAAGTCTTTAGCGACTTCATTTTTGCTTATTGCGGCACTATTTCAGTGTTTTGACGGGGTACAATCGATTGCCAATGGGGCGCTTCGAGGATTAAAAGATACCTTAATTCCAATGTTTTTAAGCATCGGATGTTATTGGGTTTTAGGCATTGGCAGTGCGTATTACCTTGCGTTTCATACGCATTTAGGAGCAATAGGAGTCTGGTATGGGTTCACACTTGGGCTGTCTAGTATTGCCATCATTTTAATCCTTCGCCTTACCAATAGATTTAAGACTATTTCTCTTTGACCAGGGCTTGCTGTTTTTTTATTACCTATCCATTAATGTTTTTACGAAACTTGGTGCGAAAGGGGAACCTACTCCGCCAGGATATCCTCCTGCATGTAGCGAACTAATGACATTTTGCTGCCATGGTTGTGCAGGATAAAGTTGGCTAATCCCTCCTATAGAACCCTCTACAAAGGCATTCTAAGAATTGAAAGTTCACACCATTCGCAAACACAAAGCCAGAGAACGAATAGAGCAGACCACTAAGAACCCATATCCTTTTGAAATAAATTTCCTTATACAACCCACATGGAATAAGACCTGGATGGTCATAATTTCGCTAACTGATAAACAGCAAGGGGGACCTCGGCGACTTTTTGTAGGGCTTGTTAATAGCGGTTGAGGCATATTTCTATCTAATTCCTTGCAAAAATCGTCGATTTCGCAAAAAATAGACACCAGCTGACACTCCTTTAGCATCCTGAAATTCCTTTTAGACGAGAAAAATCAGCATGTTAAGGGCGTAAGCTCCTTTTTTCAACAGCTAAAAAACCCCGAATTCGGGTTAACTAATTATAAATTGTGTTGGGAGTAGTCAAACGATGCCAGCGCCAACCATAGCAAAATCTCCAGATATTTTTGATTTTATTTTTATTATAGGTTCTGATATTCAAAATGAGATCAATATAGAAACCTTAACTTCGTTGCAAGAGAAAGGGAAACAAGTCGCTATTATTAAAAAGACCGACGACTATGAAAGCATTCGTGGATCTATTGGTTCACTGACGCGTATTGATATTCATGCTCATGGTGGACTTATAGATGGTCAGATAGGGACTGAGCATTGGATGAATATTCCCCCTATACCTTCACATCAAAAATACCGTCATGTTATTGATAAAAATAATAAAATTTATATACATGCGGACAGTGTCTTCAGTTATCTCACTGAGTTGGCCGATACAAAACAGTTGCAAGGACTTCGGGTTCACGTTTGGGGTTGTTACAGCGGGCGAGCGATCCAATCTGCTCGATTTTTACCAATTGGTTCATCTCTAGTTGCGCACGGTTCCGCACATAAACCAACCTATAATGACTTAAGTGAACACTATTTATCTTCTGGCTTCAATCGTCATCCCATTGGTCTATTTGAAGAGTTTATGTGTGTTATCGCCGAATCACCCAATGAAGCTTCATTTGTATTCAATACAGGTGGTGAGTTATTTATTTATCAGTCACCGTTAGTAAGGTTGGTGTTCAACAATACGGATGAGATTCGAAATCAAATCAATTCTAGATTAAACGATTATCATTTGGCATTACGCCAGCTAGAAAAAGTTGATATACCCTTGATGTTTAATGTTGATGATAATACCCACCCAGCTGTTTTAGAACGCTACGCTGAAGAGAGTGTTTATCTTCACTTATCATTTGACGATGATCTATTTTATTTTCTTAAGTATTTGCAATATAAAAATATAGCTCCACAACATTACAATTTCAATGGAAAATTTTTGTCACACATTGCTGTGCATAGAATGTTGATAGGCGATACTGCGACTCAGCTGTGGGCCTATATATCAGAGAAGAAACTTGGTCTTAATGAGCTAGACGATCAAGGGTTAGCTGCTTTGCACTATGCAGCCTATTTTGGGGATTTTAATGCTGTTCAGCGATTACTCCAACAGCAAGGTATTTTAGTTGATTTAGCATCCAATAGCGGGCATACAGCATTACATGTTGCTGCTCAACATGGCTTTTTAAATATCAT
>CAMAYX010000071.1 GCA_945862405.1 Legionella genomosp. 1 | reverse complement strand
GGAATATTTATTTTTTTGCAGTTTCAAAAAAATACACTTGATGCCGGTTTAAAAGTACAGTGGAGCAAAAAGCTATTCTGGATTTACCTAGGCTTTGTACCTTGCAGTTTAATGATGGGAGTGACGTCCTATGTTTCGACCGATATTAGTTCAACTCCATTCGTTTGGATTCTGCCCTTAAGTTTATATTTGCTTTCATTCATGGCCACATTTACTAAAAAACCATGGATTTCATCGCAATGGGTCGAATGTGCAGCGCTCTTTTTATTACTTCCTATGTCGTTGTTTATGTACCAGTCAAACCACATTTCGGCATGGCTGCAAATCAGTTTGCATTTGGTGAATCTTTTTATGTGGGCAGTACTCTTTAATAGTAAGTTAATGACAACACGGCCTCCAGCAGCACAATTGACTACGTTCTATCTATGCTTAGCATCTGGAGGTGCTGCGGCAGGTTTATTTAATGGAATCATTGCACCAAATCTATTTGCTCAATGTTATGAGTATCCCTTGGTATTGTTATCAGCAGTGTTGGGGTTTTTTGTTTGGAAAAAAAACAAAGCAGCTAAATGGGTTGCTTTGACGGGTCTGGCTTTGTTGACGGCGAGTTTATATTATTTCTGGGGTAAATCGTCGCACGCTCTTGCACAACACCGTAATTTTTTTGGCGTAAAGCAAGTGTACGCAAATAATGGTGCGCATGTGCTCATGAGCCAAAGCACAGTGCATGGCTTCCAAATGGGTAATGCAAAGGAGTCTATCAAAGGAGGTATGGCTTATTATGGGGTTAGCGAGCAGGTGGTTAAAACCTTACAAAAAATATACCAGCCACTGCATGCCTTGGTGGTGGGTTTGGGCACCGGAATCATGGTGTGCCAATTTCATGCAGATGATCAACTTACGATGGTAGAGATCGATCCGCAGGTTCTCAACATTGCTCAAGATCCTAAATTATTTACCTATTTAAGTCAGTGCCCGGCAAAAGCTAAATTGCTCGTGGGTGATGGTCGCAGTATTTTAGCAAGGCAAGCGAATGAGCAATATGAACTACTGGTAATAGATGCGTTTAATTCAGATGCAATACCCATACATCTATTAACCCGAGAAGCATTTAAGCTTTATGAACAAAAACTTACTAAGGACGGAATTATATTAATTCACATCAGTAATCGACATTTACATTTGTTACCGGTGTTGGTTGCTCAAGGTCGGGCATTAGAATGGATAGTGTTGTACAAACGTCAAGAAGATGATCCGGGTAAGGGTGTGCTTGCTTCAGAATGGGCCGCATTAACCAGCAACATTAGCCTAGCCAGCCAACTCATGGCCAAGGAGGGTTGGCAATTTATTACCGAAGGGCAAGGGATATTATGGACGGATAATTTCTCTAATATTCTCCCCCTCGTTCAATGGTCAACCATACGAACTCCGAATAGATCATAATTTAAACATTTTAATTGTTAATATTCACTTAATTTCCTTATTCTATAATTTATTTATTAAAGCAGATTGGTGGAACAATGAAGTCCCTACTGACAACGCTAATTAATTTCAAAGAATATTTGCTGAATCCTGATGCAAAGAAATTTGAGCGACTAGAATACTACAAGCAAGAATCTACCCGACTAAATCGAGATTTTTACAAAAAATCGATTCAATCCATTGACGTTCAGGATGCGATGGTTGAAATTTTAATAACGCTGAACATACCTAAAAAATATTGGGGGCGTTATTTTAACAATTCAGAACTATCAATCTATGAGTTCTTAAAAGAACTGAATGAGATTACGGATAAAAAGAATAAAAAACTAAAAGAAATACTGCAGTTCGCTGAAGATAATAATGAAGATTACCAACGGAAAATCTTTTGGGTTACTTGGTTATCTATAGGTGCGTTTGGCATCATACCTCCATTCTTAGTCGTGTTTGGTCAAGTTGCTCTTACCACCTTGCAATCCTTACTGGCAATTACCTTATTTGTTCCTGTGGTTGGTATGATTTATACGCTTGGCATTGCCGCGTATAGTATTTATGCAAGCTATAGAAATAAGGTAATTTCTTGGGAAGATCGTTTTCGTGAGAATTTTTTCAACTTGACCAGTGCATTGGTCAATGTAGCGGCCTACAGTCTGGTTATTGCCGCAGCAGCAACCGCTGCGTTAAATCCAATTGCAGCAGCACTCTTCATCATAGCCTCAGCAGTATTAGTAATTAAAGAAGTAGTCCATTTAGTACAACTTAACAATAAACCTGACCGCAAGGTATGTGATGAACTTTTTGAAACCGAATTAGAGCTTCAACAAGAAAATGCACGCAGTGCTAATCAACGCGCTAAACAGCAAAATGCGGTGATCATTGAGCTTGTAGCAGCAGTAGTGATGGTCGGCATCGTTGCGGCTTGGTGTCTGGTTCCAGGAGGTTTTCTTGTAACTGCACTGGCTCTTGCTGCTATTAGTTTGGTAGCAGCTGCGAAATATTTTGCTTCATCGTCCAATGAGAGCATCATGGCAGCAAAATTAAAAGAGGACTACAAGGCTCTGGAGGATGCGGCTGAAGAACAAGAAACTCATCAAGCGCAAGCCGAAATAAGTCAAAGACAAGTTTTGGGAAACTTGAGCGGGCAAGTAGAATCGAATATTTCTCTATTGGCTCCACTAAACCAAGCTCGACCACCATCACCTCCTCCTGGAGGCTTCGCAAGTCAGGGTGGTATGTTTGCCGAATCAGCTCGCAGAGTGACTCTGGATGATCTGGAAGAAGGTGAGGAGGAAAGACCAACAATTCATTAATTCCGGAAACCTTGATCAATTACGCCTGCGGCTGCATCAAGGCTACGTTGCCGCCAAATTCCCTTTATCTTCTAACCATACGCGGCGATCGCTGGCGCGTTTTTTAGCAAGCATCATGTCCATGAGGGCAACGGTCCCTTGTTCATCTTCCAATGTGAGTTGCACTAAACGTCTGGTGTTAGGATCCATCGTGGTTTCACGCAGCTGGATGGGGTTCATCTCGCCCAAGCCTTTAAATCGTTGTACCGTAAATTTAGCCTTTTCTTTTTGCCCAAGCTGCTGGAGTATTTTATCTTTTTCTTCATCATCTAGTGCGTAATATATATTCTTACCAGCATCGATGCGGTAAAGGGGGGGCATGGCTACAAAAACATGTCCTGCTTGCACTAAGGGTTTAAAATGGCGCAAGAAGAGGGCACATAACAAGGTTGCAATATGCGCTCCATCCGAATCAGCGTCTGCCAAAATACATAATTTTCCATAACGGAGCCCGCTTAAGTCATCGGAGCCAGGATCAACGCCTATCGCTACTGAGATGTCATGGATTTCCTGCGAAGCTAAGACTTCTGATGAGTCCACTTCCCATGAATTAAGAATTTTACCGCGTAAAGGTAATATGGCTTGAAAATCTTTACTACGCGCTTGTTTCGCAGAACCTCCAGCGGAGTCTCCCTCTACCAGGAAAAGTTCTGCTTGTGATAAATCCTGTTGTAAGCAATCCGCTAATTTTCCAGGCAGGGCTGGACCTTGACTTATTCGTTTGCGAGCAACTTGTTTCGCTTGGCGCAAACGCTTTTGTGCCCGCTCAATAGCAAAATTTGCAATCATTTCCCCTTGCGAACGATGTTGGTTTAGCCACAAGGCAAAAGCATCTTTGATCACCGTAGCAACAACACCCGCAGTTTGTCTGGAGCTTAAACGCTCTTTGGTTTGACCTGCAAATTGCGGCTCTTTCATTTTGACCGATAATACGTATTGGCATGGCTCCCACAAATCATCGGCGGTTAACTTAATACCGCGAGGAACTAAATTGCGTAACTCACAGAATTCAGAAAGGGCTTCATGTAGGCCTGATCTAAAGCCATTAACGTGCGTTCCTCCCTGAACGGTAGGAATCAAATTCACATAACTTTCGTTTAACAAATTATTAGAGATTGGTGACCAGACCAATGCCCAATCTACCATAGTGTCTTCACTTTTGAACTCACCTGTGAAAGGCTCTTGTGGAAAGTATTCTTGCGTTAAAGATTGACATAAATAATCTGCTAAACCGTGTTCATAACACCAATTCATCTCTTCCTGGGTGGCTTTATTAATAAAGGTCATGGATAAGCCTGGGCATAACACTGCTTTTGCTCGTAGAGCATGAACTAGCTGCTTAACCGAAATTCGCGTGGTATCAAAATATTTTGGATTGGGCCAAAAGCGGATAGTAGTTCCAGTGTCTCGTTTTTTTGCAACACCGGTTTCATTCAATTCAGTTTGTTTATCTCCGTTAGCAAAGGACATTTCATAAACGATACCATTGCGTTTGATTTCAACATTTAAACGGTCAGATAAGGCATTCACCACTGAAACCCCAACACCATGTAGCCCGCCTGAAAACGAATAACTTTTATCCGAGAATTTTCCACCAGCATGCAAACGGGTCATGATCACTTCAACACCGCTTAAGCCAATTTGCGGATGTAGATCTACTGGCATGCCACGGCCATTATCTTGTACTTCTACCGAACCATCTTCATGCAACGTAACAATAATTGAGGTTGCAAAACCCGCTAAGACTTCGTCCACACTATTGTCAATAACTTCTTGCGCCAAATGATTCGGACGTACGGTATCGGTATACATACCCGGACGACGTTGCACCGGCTCAAGGCCGCTTAATACTTCAATGGCTTCCGCAGTATAATTCTCAGACATGTTGTAGCCTCATCTATTTGATGGGCTTAAGTTTAACACAATTCATTAGTCGATTGAGGAAAGGACAAGAAATTAGTCTAAGCGCAGGAAAGCTGGGCTCTAACAGATTACTCAACTACGATGGGTGGAAATTTATCAGCGTAATTCAATGGTTTTTTTGCTAATTCGAAGGCCATGTTCAGAGCTGTTTTCATAAACAGCTGGCTGATTTCGTCGTGCTGTTTACCTGCCGAGGGGGTGCCTTCGTCGCATTCTTTGCGAATTTGGCCATGCAGGGGTAATTTGCCTAGTAATTTGCAGGAATAATTGCTGCACAACTTACTTACGCCGTCATGACCAAAAATTTCTTCCGTATGGCCACAGGAACGACATACATGCACCGCCATATTTTCAACTATGCCTAATACATCGATGTTGGTTTTCGCAAACATTTTTAAGGCTTTTTCTGCATCTAGTGTGGCTACGTTTTGAGGGGTGGTTACAATAACAGCACCCGCCAATGGGATTTTTTGCACTAAACTCAGTTGGATGTCGCCGGTGCCTGGTGGTAGGTCAATGAATAGGTAGTCCAACTCATCCCAGAGCGTTATATCAATCATTTGCAAAAGTGATTTTGCCAGCATAGGGCCGCGCCAAATTAAAGCGGGTTCACCTTCCGTCAAATATCCAATGGACATGGCTTGCACGCCATGGGTGCTAACGGGCAGATAATGATCTCCTTGCACTTCAACAGGTTTTGCGTCGCCAAGCATTAAAGGAACACTAGGCCCATAAATATCTGCATCTAGTATACCTACGCGTGCTCCAGCACGGGCTAATGCTACCGCCAAATTAACCGCCACCGTAGACTTTCCTACTCCACCTTTACCTGAAGCAATAGCAATTGTATTTTTAACACCGCGTAACCCCCGACCGGGTAATTGTGTACGGTGTGCCTTAATAAAGTGATCTACGGTGATGTTAATTTCATAATGGGGTAATTTAGCTTTTAACCCTTCGATTAACTGCGGTATTAATGCCTGTAAAAAAGTTCCTGGAAAAGGAGAAACCAAGGAAATTTCAACAGAATTCTCTTGTACATTAATAATGGGTTTGAGGTTGAGCTCGCTTAAGGGTTGATCCAAAAGCGGAGCACGTATCGAACTTAACTGTTGTTGTACAAGAGATTCAATGTTCATTATTGAAATGCCTTCAAATGTAGCCCGGTTGCCTGCAACTGGGGTTTAGGTTAGCAATTCCTGGTCGCAAGCAACCAGGCTACACGTCGTATAATCCCAAGTTAGCCATTCACCGCTTTCCAAATAATACAAACCACAACTTATGGGTTCGGGGTGTTGTGAGGATAGGATATTAGCATATTCATTAAGTTGGGATACGTAATGTTGTTTTTTCTGGGCTCCAGTTTTGAAATCAATAACCCATCTTAATCCTTCGCTGATAAAGGTACGATCGATAATACGCGTTACCATTTCGCCATTGTTTAGGCTCAACAATTCTAACTCATTATGTTCTTCAACGTGTGGTTGAATTATCCATTGACCAATTGAATTTTGCCATAATTGCTGAATTTGCTGGTGAACAATTTGTAGCACTTGCAGCAAAGAATCTGGGGATAAACCCATTGTGGTTAGAGTATGTTCAGTTAGTGCAAAAGGTATCTCCTCAAACGAAGTAGGGTGATACGTACAAATCCACTGTAAGAGCTCATGTGCTGCAATACCAATTAAGCGTGCATGTTGATTTGTCAGTGAAATGGATAGCTCGTTGGGAGTGAATTGTGCAGGCGGCAACGAAGGGTAGAATTCAACCGGCAAACTCATTAACTCTGGTAGAGTATAATTAGGGATTTCTTGCAGGTTGTCAGACGTAAACGCCGCGAATTCCTGCTGAGACAAAAGCGCACGAAATGAACCGTTGTGGCCTTTCTCACGGTTGTCGACAAGGTATAAGCGCTTTTTGGCGCGTGTGGCTGCAACATAAAGTAGTCGTTGTACTTCGTATTCGGCTTTCTCGGTTTCTATTTTTCCTAGGTAATTATACAAAGGGCAGAACTCATCCGTTGCTGCCTTCATGGGAGAGAATAATAAGATGTCCTCATGTTCCGTGGGTAATTTGAGCCAGCGAAATAAGGGGGAGTCTGCTTGCACGGCCTTTGTGCTTAAACCAGGTAAAATGACACTATCAAACTCCAAACCTTTGGATTTATGAATGGTCATGATTTGCAGGCGAGAAGGGGTGGATTGTAGCGAGTATAATTTCTCAAATTCTTCTTTAAAGGATTTTATATCTTGGATCATTCCACTTTCAGCGTAATTATCCAATAAAATCCAAAATTGCTCTAAATCGTGTTGTTCTTGGGCGTTTAAAACCGAATCCAGATGTAATTGGCGTAATGTAGATAATACCCACTGCGACAAGGAGTTTTGATGTCGAGAAGCCAGGGCATCGTCCAAAATTCGATGTAGAAATGAAGCACGTACAAAACCTTCATGGCTAAGTTCAGGAATTTGTTCAAGGTGCGTTAGAGCAAAGTGTACAGAACGTTTCTTATCAAATTGGGCAATCCTATGTAAATCATTTAACGATAGACCACACCAGGGGCTGCGTAAAAAGGATAACCAGGTTAATCGATTGGCCGGCATCAGCAAGGCTTGGGTCAATGACCAAACATCACGTAAATGGGGTAGTTGTGCTAAGCGATCAATTTCCACCCCTTGAAATGGTATCTGCTGCTCTCTGAATAGATAAATGATATCATTCAGTTGCTTGCGCGAGCGGACTAGAATTGCAATATTTTCTTCCGGAGATTCGGCCAATTCATTTTTTACCAACTGTACTATACCTTCTGCTTCCTGTAAGCGATCTGAATATTGCAGTGCTTTAATCCCGCTCTTGGGGTTGTGGGTATGCGTTGCCATGGACGGATTAAACGACACCGCTCCTGACTCTATGTCATCTTCGGCCGAAAAAATGTTTTGGAACTTATGATTAACCCAATCCACGATGGTGGGTGAAGAGCGAAAATTGCAAGTTAACTGCAGTGGTGTAAGAGGAATTGCTCCAATCCCGTGTTGCTTTGCGCGTAGAAAGAGACCCACTTCAGCGGAGCGAAATCGATAAATTGATTGCATAGGATCGCCCACTAAAAAAAGCGATTTTCCATCACCCTGTTCCCAACCGGAGACCAGACGTGACAATAAATCAAATTGTTGGATTGACGTATCCTGAAATTCATCGATTAATAAGTGTTGGATTTGATAGTCTAAAAATAGTGCCAAATCCGTAGGCTCGTCTGGCTCACCTAAGGCTAGTAAAGCTTGTTGCGAAATGGAAGTAAAATCCACCATATTATTTTCGGAAAAAAGAATATGTAAATGTGCTGTCAGTAAAGGAAGAAAAAGGAATAAAGTTTGCAGAATTTCCCATTGTTGCTGATCGTAATGTGGGGGGGGCAAATTTTTAACCCGAATCAGAGCCTGTAAAAACTCTGGGTTCGCAGATAAATGTGCTAGAAGCTCGGTACTGCTTGCTTTAATGCGACTATAATCACGGTCGTCACATACGCCACGTTTCAAACCCACATGATGGTCAAAGCTTTTGCGTAGGGAGTTTTGCGAAGTTAAAAGTAAAGATGCCAGGCTAATAGCGATGGTGCGATCCATAGCCTGAGAATTTGACCACGTACATAATCCATGACTGGGTGAGTCAACGTGAAGCGTAAGTTGGGCTAATTCCGTGCATAATAAACGCAATTCTTCGCCATCATCCGGGGGAAGACTCTTGTGCAAGCGGGAAACAACATGGTCTTCAATCCAGGCCAAACCATCCTCAAAGCTGGCTTTATTTTGCACTTTTGCTTGATGCAGAGGCAGCATCCACTGGTCGCGCTTTTCCAGTAATTCTACAAAGAGAGTAAGCAGTTTTTCTTGACGATTATCCACGTGCCGCAATAAAAGCGACAAGGGTTTATGGAATTGTTCATCTTCTAAAGCATGCTCTAAACATTGCTGAGCTGCAGCAACATAATAGCGATGTGGCTTTTCACACAGTTGTCCAAAAGGTATTTGCTGCTCTTGTAAGGGCATAGCTAGCGTTAGGCGCTGGCATAATGAGTCAATGGTAAATATGCGCAAACGACTTGGCTGTTCGAGCAGGTTCCATTGCAAAGCCTTATCCTGGGCTAAGGCTTCGTTGGCGAGGCTTAGTGTCTGTTGTTGATGGGCAGAAGCTGCAGGAATTTCAGCAGCAGCTTGTTGTAATGCGTATTGGATACGTTGGCGCATTTCATTTGCAGCTTTACGTGTAAATGTCAGCGCCACAATATTTTCAGGAGCCTTTACTGTGGCTAATAAGCGTAGAAATCGCTGGGTCAAAAGCTCAGTTTTTCCTGAACCTGCAGGAGCTTGCACTATAAAAGAGCGCCAAGGGTCAATGGCCTGTTGGCGCTGAGACGAGTCGTTGTGCATCCGTACTTTCCTAAGGGCCTAGGATTCTAAGATTAATTCCTGTGCCGGCGGCCGTAAATTATAGTTTGAGCTCATGCAATGCCCGTAAGCACCTGCATTTGCGATTAGGAAAACATCGTTTTCTTTCGTGTTGGGCAGAAGTCTATCGTAACCTAAAGTATCGCCGGATTCGCAAATGGGTCCTACTACATGAGCGAAGCCTGCTTTCTCTTCATACATTCTGCTCAAGTTGACGATGTCATGATACGCGGCATACAAAGCGGGTCGTAGTAAAGAATTCATCCCAGTTTCGATTCCTATAAATCGTACTTTGCCTTTTTCTTTACATTGAGTGACTTTTGCTAACAAAACTCCGCTTTGTGCGACAAAATAGCGTCCAGGTTCTAACCAAAACTTAAAATTAGGGTGTTGTGTTTTAACGGCTTGCAAAGAAGCATCTAATGCATGCAGATCAAGCGGCTGTTGGCTTGGCTTTTCAACAATACCTAAACCGCCTCCTAAATTTAGAATTCGTACATCGGGAAAACGTGCAGCTTCTGTGGCAAGCATGAGTGCTGTTTGCTGCCAAAGATCTGGCGTTAAAATTCCGCTGCCGGAATGGGCATGCAGGCCTATCACTTTGATGTTATTTTCCTTGGCAATTTGCGCAACGGTCTCTAGGTTGTCTAATGGAATACCAAACTTGGATTCATTACCACCAGTGCAAACGTATTTATGATGGCCAGCACCGCAACCTGGATCAATGCGCAAAATAATGGATTTACCGCGAAACAATTCTGGCCAGTTTTCTAAAGGATAAAGGTTGTCTATGGTGACATAACAACCTAGGCCTAGGGCAAACTCATATTCATGTTTTGCTGAAAAATTAGGTGTGAATAATAGTCGGGTAGTTTCTATTTTGGGTAGAACTTCACGCACGTGTTCTAATTCATGAATGGAAACGCATTCAAAGCTAACTCCTTTTGCAGCGAAGGTTTGCAAAATAGTAGGATGAGGGTTGGCTTTAATGGCGTAGAATAATTGGTCAATGGATTGCAAATTCAGCAGTTCCTGAGCTTTCTCCATTAGAGTTTTTTGATGGTATACATAACAAGGTGATTGCTCAGCAGCAAGATTTAAAAGTTGCTCCCTATACTCTTCCCACCAGGGCGAATGATACTCAGAAGGCGTGCCAAATTCTTCCTGCCAACTTTTAGAGTAATAAAAACTCTGTGGATTGTTTTCAATAAGTAATGCATGCAGTTTTTGGCATAATTTGTCAGCTTGGGACTCATCGACTACAAACGTTAAATTAAGATCATTTGATGCCAAAGACATCAAATAAATTTGTTGCGCATCAAAAACCTCTAGGGTAGGACCTAATTGTGGCAGAACGGTGCGAATGTGGTGGCCAACAAGACTAACTGCACTGCAAGGCTCGATTATTTTAGCACGGCCAAATTTGTTCAAATCAGCGATGAGTTCCTCGAGGGTTGTCCGGTCTCGCAGTTTCGCACTGCTGTCTAATGATAGTGTGACGTTAAATTCAGACGAAGAAAGCAGATCTACGGAAAATCCATGAAATTTAAAAGCTGCAAAAACATCCGCTAAAAAACCAACTTGTTGCCACATGTCTAAGGTATCGATGGAAATCAAGGTAAT
>CAMAYX010000070.1 GCA_945862405.1 Legionella genomosp. 1 | reverse complement strand
ATCATACAGCAGGAAACCTTATTGGAACTGACTTGGAAGATAATTAGAAACTAGCAACGAGGTGATTGTATTAAGACTGAGGAGCGTAGAATCTCCGAGCTTTTTAAAGGCTGAACCACCTCAAGAGTTACCCGCAAAATTAGTGTTTTTGCATCATAAAAAACCTTTGGTTTTAGCGATGTTGTTTACTAGCATTATGGCGATAAGCAATTATGTTTTAATCGCCTATGTAACAACTTTTCTGGTTAAGTCAGAAGGGTTTGAATTGCATGACGTTCTCATCATTAATTTACTGGCATTATTGTTACTCACCTTATTGATTCCTCTGATGGGATTGTTGTCGGATCGTTATGGTAGGAAGCCAATTTTTGTTTCTGGGCTTGTAGGCATATTCGTTTTTATCTTTCCATTCTTCTGGCTAATGTTAAGTAAGCAATGGTGGTATATCCTGACTAGTCAAATCTTACTCAGTATAATTTTGGCCCCTTTGAATGCCACTGTTCCTACGATCATTGCCGAAATGTTTCCAACACCGGTAAGGGCAAGCGGGACAGCTATTGGTTATAATATCGGCCAAGCTCTCTTTGGAGGCACCATTCCAATAATTGCATTTACCTTAATTGAAATCACGGGTGCGAAGCTCGCTCCGGCTTGGTATATATTGTTGTGGTCTATTGTTGTTTTATATGCAGTGAGGTTTTTCAATGAACATGTTAGGGATGAACTGACTTGAGCGGATACAACAATAATGCTAATTTTATATTTCATTTACCTGATAAATGTACTATTCTGCCAAAAAATAGCTTCACAGAATATTTATTAATACTCATTCAAACAAAATAATAAGGACTAGTATGAAACTCCTTGCGACTTTGTGCGCTTTATTTTTCTCTTCGGTGCTGTTTTCTGCGTCCGTTGATAAGATCGTATTGTTTGGAGATAGTCTCTCTGACAATGGTAATTTGTACGAATACATGAAAAAAAAATTCCCTATTTCTCCCCCTTACTACAAAGGGAGATTTACCAACGGTCCAGTTTGGATAGAAATCTTAGCCGCTGCTCATTATTCTGTTGATGACAAAGAACGTTTGCAGGATTACGCAATCGGAGGTGCGGGAATTTTAAAAGAAGAAGATGATGATGATGGTAGTTTGTTTACATTAAAAAATGAAATTGATAGTTTTATGCTTGCCAATAAAGGAGTAGCTGATCCCAATGCATTATTTGTGGTATGGATTGGAGCCAACAATTACTTAGGTATGCCAGATGAATTTGAGGTTGAGGAGACGTTCGACTTAGTACTTACCAGTGTGGATAAGGGTATCAAACGCTTATTAAGTGCTGGCGCTAAGCATGTTCTTATTGTTAACTTACCCAATTTAGGTCATACACCTGCTGCTCGTCAATTGGATGCAGTAGAATTACTAAGCTCGTATTCAAATAAACACAACGAAAGATTACTTGCAAATTTTGGGCAATATAAATTGGATTACCCGCAGGTCGATTGGATTTTCCTAGACGTTGATTCCATGCTGGATGAAGTCATTGATGATCCAGAGAGCTTGGGTTTTACTAACGTCAAAGATACCTGTTATGAAGCTGTTTTAGAAAAGGGCAAAGGTTCTATTCTGCAAATGGTAGCCTCGATAAAAACAAAAGCGAAACAGGATGCTTGCTCAGGCTTTTTATTCTTCGATCCAGTGCATCCTGCAGCTCGAGCCCACCAAATTTTAGCTCAACGCGCACAAAATGCCTTGGACGAAGCCAAAATAAAATTCGTTAACAAAGCATAAATTTCTCTTTTTTGCTCATGCCAAAATGGCATGAGCAATTTCTCTGTTCCCAAAAATCACGAACGTTCATAGCGATAAATTATTTAGGTGCCTAGGTTGAGGACCGTATCTACCATCCTTTATGTTCGCAAATCTGTTCATAGGCCTTACTAATTTTTTGTGTTTTCTCATTAGCAATCTTAATCATTTCTTCAGGCAAGCCTTTAGCTATTAACTTATCAGGGTGATTTCGGCTCATGAGTCTTCGATAGGCGCGCTTGACTTCTTGCTTGCTGGCCTTGGGGCTTACTTCAAGTATAGCGAACGCTTGATCCAATAGGCTAAGAGGAGGCTGATAGTTTCCTTGCTGTTGTTGCCCTGATGAAGAAGATGAATGATATGAATAACTCGAGGAGCGGTTCATAAAGTCTTGGTAGAACCTATATTGTTGATTGAGTGGCGCAAATCCTAAACTTTGAAAAATGATGTTCATGGTCTCCAACTTTTGTGTAGACAACCCATCAATTTGCGCAGCTCTGTATTGTATATCAATGAATAATTTTAATAGTTCGGGATTGTCGCCAGAGGTAGATTTTAAACTGAACAAAATTCTTCTGATGTTATAATTGGTGGATTTACCTTCATTAAAATAGCAGATGGCAATTTTACGTTGCTCAGAGTTTAAACCCATTTCATCCATTAAGGTTTCGGCCATTCTGATTTCTTGTTCTGAAACACGACCGTCGGATTTAGCTATATTTCCCATCACCGCGAAGGTTGCTTCAAAAAAGATTTTTTGTACTTCTTCGCGTTTTTCAGCATGATAATACCAATGTGGACTTGAAAAGTGCTCGGCTAGACCCTTATCAAAAAAGTTACCAACCAGCACTCCAATCAATGCACCAGCGGGGCCGGCAATTAGATAACCCAGAAAGGCGCCAATAATTTTCCCCCACCAATTTTGGGTTATAAAAAATTGACGTAAATTCATTTTCAATTCATTCTCGTTCATTAATGCAGGTTTTGATGTGATCTAATTATTAATTTTAGCCTGAGTTTTAGTATTTTAATACTTTTACCCCTAAATTTGGCGTTTTCTTTACGATGAAAATTAACAAAATCCATCCGTTAAAGAGAGTGCATCGCCAGATGGGTAATTCCAGTGTATAATTCTCCCATTTTTCTTAACAGTTTATGTCTATATGCGGCGTATTTATACCTTTTTATTTTATCTATTAGCACCTTTTATTCTTATCCGGCTTTATTGGAAAGGGCGACGACTACCTGAATATAGGCATAGAATCAAAGAACGTTTTATGCTGACCACTGGTGAAACGTTAAAAGTTGATGCTTGGCTTCACGCTGTCTCACTTGGCGAGGTGGTGGCTGCTATCCCTTTGATTGATGCTATGATTGCAAAAGGATGGCGCGTTTTAATTACTACAATGACGCCAACCGGTTCTGAAAAAGTTAAAAGTCGCTTTGGAGATAAAGTACTGCATCAATACGTACCTTATGACTATCCCTGGGTTTTACGCCGCTTTTTCAAACGTTACGCTATAAATGTAGCGGTTATCATGGAAACCGAGCTATGGCCAAACTTAATTCATTTTGCACACACCAATAAAATACCATTACTGCTGGTGAATGCGCGCATATCAGACCAAGCTTTTGGAAAATATGAAAAAGTAAAATTCTTTTTTAAACCTATCTTGGCTAATTTTACTGGCATTATGACGCAAAGTGACGAAGACGCTGCACGCTTCATTGCATTAGGAGCTCCGTCAAATCTAGTATCTGTATCTGGGAATATTAAATTTGATCTGCAGATAAAAGTTCCTAACTTAACGGTCTTCCAAGAAATAAAAGAACAATGGGGAGCTTCGCGCACAGTAGTACTTGCAGCAAGTACCCATGAAGGCGAGGAGAGTCAGTTATTAAGTGCATTCAGTCAATTAAAGACCGCTATTCCTGGTGTACTGTTTGCAATAGCTCCTCGTCATCCAGAGCGATTTCAAACCATTTACAATTTATGCCAACAAATGGGATTTAATACGGGCTTACGGAGTCAGGCTGCTACCATCAATTCCGATATTGATATGATTGTTCTCGACTCTATGGGCGAGTTACTAGGGTTTTATCAAATTAGTGATTTTGCTTTTGTCGGCGGAAGTTTAGTTCCCTTGATAGGTGGTCATAATGTCTTGGAACCCATTGCGGTTGAAGTACCAGTCTTTACCGGACCTCACATGCAAAATAGCAAATCCATCTGCCAAGATTTATGCGCTATGAATGCAATGCAATTGTATACTAATGCGGAAGACATCTTTGCAGCAATGATACGAATGCACCAAGATAAGTCCAGCAGAGTTCAGCAAGTTTCTAATGCGAGCCAAGTCTTAGAAAAGAATAAAGGGAGCTTGGGAAGGTATTTGGAGAAAATCGAAGAGGTAGTTCAAACTGCATAGTAGGGGCTTTCTAGCATTCCCGCTTGCGCGGGAATGCCTCTGTAGTAATTTATTAGAGAGAGCTTAACCCCCTTGGTTTTGTCGCTCTTTGATTTCAGAAAGGGTTTTGCAATCGATACAGAGCGTAGCTGTTGGTCGTGCTTCTAAACGTCTTAAACCGATTTCAATGCCGCAAGCTTCGCAATAACCAAAATCTTCATCGCGCAAACGCTCTAAAGCATCTTCAATTTTCTTAATTAATTTTCTTTCGCGGTCGCGAGTACGTAACTCTAAACTAAATTCTTCCTCTTGGCTGGCGCGATCGGAAGGATCAGGAAAATTAGCGGCTTCGTCTTTCATATGGGTTACGGTTCTATCCACTTCTTCCATTAAAGATTGTCGCCAGGCAAGCAAGATTTTTTCAATATGCTCTAGTTGCCGTTCGTTCATGTACTCCTCACCAGCTACCTCTTTGTAAGGAGTTATTCCCATACTACTTACTGCGTCAGTTTTCACGTTGCGTTCACTCTCTTTAGTTTCATGTAATCGGTTTGGCATGTCGCCTCCAGCTTGCTGCTACCGGTATTTCTACCCAATTTTTTGAGGATTCTAAAAAGGGGTAGATATATCAAAAATCACGCTCTTCAGCAACTATAGCTTATTTTAAATCAAACTGCTTGTGGAATTATTTAACCCTACCACAGGTGGCTCGATCATTACCCTGCAAGTCTTTCCACGTTTGGATTGAATGATACCCCGCTTGATGGAAAAGGCTTTGTACATTCACTTTTTGGTCATACCCATGCTCTACTAGTAGAATCCCTTCAGGGGATAAATAATCGGGGCTTTGACCAATCAAATGTCTTAAATCGTCCAATCCATCTCTGCCACTGATCAGCGCGTTAATAGGCTCAAAACGAAGATCCCCGCATTTTAAGTGAGGATCGTCCACAGCAATATAAGGCGGATTCGAAATGATAATATTGTATTTATGTTTTGGTAGATCTGAAAACCAATTTGAAACATAAAATTTTACATTTCTGAGATGATGATGTTCAGCATTCTGTTTAGCAATGTTTATCGCGTCAATACTGATATCAACTGCATCGATTTGCCAAAGTGGGTTTTCCGATGCAAGCGCCAAAGCAATAGCTCCAGTCCCTGTGCCTAAATCTAAAATCCGGGATTCTTCTTGAGCGGCTAGAAATTGCAGACTTAGCTCCACCA
Organism: Legionella genomosp. 1; assembly: GCA_945862405.1. Taxonomy (GTDB): domain Bacteria; phylum Pseudomonadota; class Gammaproteobacteria; order Legionellales; family Legionellaceae; genus Legionella_A. The sequence goes on along the minus strand of CAMAYX010000070.1, from coordinate 5,587 downwards.
GTAATTCAGTTTCATGTCTAGGAATTAGCGTGGCTTTACTGACGGTTAAGGGTAAAGACCAAAATTCACGAACTCCGGTCAAATATGCAATTGGATTTCCTTGTAATCTTTTGTTCAGCAAAGTTTGATACCTTTCCCAGTCATCATCTAGTAAAACGTCATCAGCATGTGCATGTAAAAAAGTTCGTGAGGTCTTTAGTACAAAAGCCAGTAAAATTTCAGCGTCCATTCGCGCTTTAGATTCATGCGTTAACAATTGGACTCCATACAGTAGTGCACTTTTAATATCAATCATGTTGTCCTAGCTCGGCCAACAATTCGGCATGATGTTCTCGCTTTAAGGCATCGATAACTTCAGTTAAATCGCCAGTCATAACATCATTTAATTGGTATAGGGTTAGATTGATACGGTGATCGGTTAGACGACCTTGTGGAAAATTATAAGTCCGAATTCGTTCGGAACGATCGCCACTGCCAACCAATGATTTTCGCGTTTGCGCTTGTTCTGCTCTTTGCTTGCTTTGTTCAGCATTTAAAAGCCTAGTTCTTAATAAGGCCATCGCTTTTGCACGGTTCTTATGCTGTGAACGTTCGTCTTGGCATTCGACTACCGTCCCTGTTGGGAGGTGAGTAATTCGAATGGCAGAATCGGTTTTATTGACGTGCTGACCACCCGCACCGGATGAGCGGTAAGTATCGATGCGTAGGTCTTCTGTGTTGATTTCAACATCATCAATTTCTTCTACTTCTGGCAAAATAGCTACGGTGCAAGCCGAAGTATGAACTCGGCCTTGAGATTCAGTTTCGGGAACTCGTTGCACTCGGTGAGTACCCGATTCAAATTTTAATTGTGCATAAACATTATTACCAATGACACGGGCAATAACTTCTTTAAATCCACCATGTTCACCGTGACTTGCGTTGATAATTTCAACTTGCCAGCCTTGGGTTTCGGCATATCGACTGTACATGCGAAACAAATCTCCAGCAAAAATAGCAGCCTCATCGCCACCAGTCCCTGCGCGAACTTCAAGATAAATGTTACGCTCATCGTCTGGATCTTTAGGAATCAAATGCCATTGTAATTCATTATCCAATTTATCTACTTTTTCTTTAGCGGCTTCAATTTCCTCTTCTGCCATGGAAGCTAAGTCTTTATCGTCTCCCTCTAACATATCGTTCAGAGAAAAAACTTCATCCTTTGCATTTAAGTATTCGTCGTAACAATGAGCAATCGGCTCTAATTGCGCGTACTCTTTTGATAAGGATTTAAATTGATTTTGATCCGCGATAACGCTGGCTTCCGATAATAGTCGTTCGACTTCTTGGAACCGCTCTAACATTTGTTGGAGTTTTAATTCAAGTGATTGTTTCATGCTGTAGAATGATTCGCTGCTGAAAATAGATATTGGGCTAAGTCTAATAGTTCTTTTCGATCATCTCTAGCCGCCTGCCTAAGCCCTAAAGTAGGGCTGTGAACTAGCTTATTAACTAAGCGCTCACTAAATTCCGATAAGACTTGATACTGACATTGACCAGAAGACAATTTTTGCAGAGCACGTTGCAATTCTAGGTGTGCGAGTTCTTGCATTTGATTGCGGTAGTCGCAAATCACTTCTTTAGCTTGCAATGAGCGATGCCAACGCAGGTAGTTTTCAACTTCTATATCTATGAGCTGTTCAGCCTGTGCGGCTGCTTGACGGCGTTCATCCAGACCCTTCTCCGTCATGTTTTGTAGATCATCGATATTATAGAGTTGCACTTCAGGTAATTCATTTACATTACTTTCAATATCACGTGGTACCGCTAAATCCAAAAGAAACATAGGCTTATTGTTTCGTTGTAGCAGAGCATTTTGGACTAATTCTTTAGAAATAAAAGGTAGTGGGCAAGTCGTAGCAGAGACAATAACATCTGCTTGCGCTAAAAATTCAGGGATTTCAGTAACAGAGATCGCTGTACCTGAAAAACTAGCAGCCAGTAATTGAGCATTATCTTGATTTCGACTTGCAATCAAAAAACGCTTAGCACCTAATTTATGTAGATACTTGGCAACTAAAGAAGAAATTTCTCCTGAGCCAATTAGGAAAATTGATAAATCACTCAGCTCAGGAAAAAATTTATCAATCAGTTGAGCTGCTGCAGAAGCAATGGAAACAGGATTAGTTCCAATTCCGCTTTGACTTCTAATTCGTTTACTGGCATTAAAAATATAATGAAACGCGGGGCGCAAATTTCCTTGAATGCTGCCTACTTTACAAGCTTGTTGGTAAGCTTGTTTCATTTGTCCCAAAATCTGAGGCTCCCCAATCATCATCGAGTCTAGCCCACTAGCGACTCTTAACGCGTGTCGGATTCCTTCATGACCTTGGTGGCTATAAAAATATGGCAAGAAAATCGCTTCAGGAATGCGTTGCTCTTTCATTAGCCAAGATTGTATTCCGGAGGGATCATTTGCATCGCAATAAATTTCAGTTCTATTGCAAGTAGATAGAATAACAGCTTCATTAATTGAGGACGACGAGCTTACCAAACGGTTAAGTAAGGTATCTTGGGTTGTGGTTGAAAGTGCAAGTTTTTCACGCACCTCCAATGGAGCAGTTTTATGATTTAAACCACAAGCTACGAAGACCATAAGTATAGGGAAAAAATAAGATTTATGAATTGTAAACTATCGAAAGCAAGATTTGTAGGGAAATCAGGATATATACCTAAGATACATCAAATGACCGTGCTATAAAATTGATTTTAACGAATAGATTGGGTATTTTTCGTAAGTGCTGATCAAAATCCTAAAGTAGTTTCTACGCTGGCCGTTAAATAAATTAACCACTTTTTGTACAGGTAGGTCCTGATGAGGAGCGGCATCATGGAGATAATATTTAAGGGAAAGCATGACAGCGAAGAAGCAGCGGAGAGTTTCGAGGGTGTTCTACGGTTGTTTAAAGAGAGATATCATATAAGTCAGTTTCGTGAAATGCATTTATCAGTTACATTGGTGGATGAACATGGAGAAGATGTAGAATTAGTCGATAGTGAAACTTCACAAGCCTATCGTACATTTGAGGTGTATCGAGAGGGTTATGAAGTGAACAGAAGAAGTGGTTTACCGATTCTACGATTAGTGGTTGATAACACTCGTTAGTTAAGGAGTTTGGCCTTATGCTATCCTTTTTGGCCATAGTATTAAGTTTGATATTGGTTGTGGGATTGCATGAGGCAGGGCATGCTATTACTGCGTATTGGTGTGGGGTTAAAATCAAACGTATTTCCATTGGGTTTGGCAGACCTCTTATTAAATGGAAAGGTAAAAGTGGTATTGAGTGGGTATGGGCCCTTTGGCCTTTGGGCGGTTATGTTCAATTATTAAATTCTCGTATCGACCCCGTTCCTGAACAACTTTATAAACATAGTTTTGATAAGAAAAAATTTTGGCAGAAAATTGTTATATTATCAGCTGGTGTGGTCGTGAATATTATGGTGGCTTGGTTAGCATTTTTGATCATTCATCTTGCCGGCTATCAACAAACCAAACCTGAGATTGCACAAGTCACTCCAGCTAGCATAGCGGCAACGGCGGGGTTTCAAACCAATGATAGAATTATTGCGATTCAAGGAGAAAATACTCCATCCTGGAAAGAAGTTGGGATGCAATTAATTCTGGCTTTAGGTAACTCGCAAGTGAAAGTTGTAGTTCAACAGAATAATGGACCGCAACGTTCCTTACTTCTCAATATGAAATTATGGGAATTTAAAGGTGGAAAAAATGCACTTCTAGGTGGTTTGGGCATTAAACCCAATGTTAGCAATTCTGCTAAGGAGCAAGTGCTTCGGAGTTCTTTTCTGAATGCCTGCTCTCAAGCATGGTCGCAAATGTTGTCGACTTTTCTATTCTTCATTTTGATGCTTAAACAAATGTTTTCTGGTGCTGTTCCGTTTGCCGTTTTAGTAGGACCTCTGGGTATATTTGCCGCTATGGCGGATTCAATTCATCAAGGCATGGTTGTATTTCTGTATTTTATCGCGACCTTAAGTATTACCGTGGCCATTATTAACTTGCTGCCCATACCAGGATTAGATGGTGGTTCAATTTTATACGCAGTGGTGGAAAAAGTGCGAAAAAAACCATTATCCATTGCCATGGAAGTTTTACTGCATCGTCTGGTCACCATTGTTTTTGTTCTTTTATTGGTACAATTGTTGCTGAATGATCTTAAACGTTATCTAACGTAGCCTTGATGCAGGCGAAGCCGTAATCAAGGTTTTTGATCAAAATAATAAACTCTAAAAGATTGTATCGTATTTTACCAGGACATACTCCATAATAAAGCCTGCACTTTATGTAAAGGAGTATGTGAAATGCCGGGTATATATCTTACCGAATTAGCCCTTCGTGCAGCAGTCAATACCTCTAAAAAACAAGTAACGGGAGATGGACTTTCGTCCAGTAATGATATTAAAAACCTTGCCTTAGGTCGGGTTCAGGAATTAATCAATGGAAACAGTAATGCTTCCAACATTGGTTCACAAATAAACCTACAAGCCGCCGCGATTGCCCTAGCTATTCAAGGGTTAGAAATTGCATACGTAGCCATCTCAAGACAACTCGATGCTCTTAAAAATCAACGCATCGCATTTGATAAAGAACGCCAGGCCGCGATAGCAACATTTGTAATCTCCAATAACGTTGAAGAGCAAGATTTTTCCAGCGAAGAGCAAGTTATTAAATTTTTTGTAGGCTTAGGTCTTAAATCAAAATTTGCGTCTTATTTTGGTATTAAGGTTGCGGCTCTTTCTCAAGAAGATGCAGCATTTTATTCCGTGCTGCCGTTTTACCGTATGAGTGATGCCTTAGATCAGCCAGTGGCAAGTACAAATCCCTTGGACGTGCAGCGTACAGCCATCAGTTTATTTTTCAAATCAGCATTACCTGAAGCGATTGCAGATATTGATGCCGGATTTCAAGGCAGCAGCAAATTTGTGGAGTTCTTTAGGTCCTTATTTGAAAGAAAAAACTATTTAAATGATAAACGTGCGCCACGCTTTATCATCATGGCGCTGGCAAATTTACTCTGGAATTTACAACATCCTGTGGATCCGGAAACAGGCTTCCCCTTAAGTTGGGAACAATGCATAGGTTTATGTCGGGATGTAGAGCTGTTTCTCAACAAGTTGTTAGATGCTGATGCTGCGCCATTTCTGCAAAAGTTGAATAACGAAGAAAATCAACTCTTAAGTTTTATCCGTAAAGTAGAAATTCATACGAAAGCATTGAGAGCGGCTTATGCAGAAGCTCAACTAAATGAATTGGATATTGGTTCGGTGACGAACAGCGCCCACCGTACCCTGCGCATCATGGATCAAAATGTATTTAAGCTGATTTATAAACGAAGAAATCCTATTACCAATTGTATGGAACCGGATGAAACAGCGGCCGAAGAATTAGCGTATACGGTCAGTTATCTAAATGAAATATTGCGGCGCAATCCCAATTTCAGGACTTACGAAAAACTCATCAAGACGGAAGGATTTTGTAGTTCATTAATAAGATAATATTTGAGCAGTCCTTTTTTTATTTGGTATACGG
>CAMAYX010000069.1 GCA_945862405.1 Legionella genomosp. 1 | reverse complement strand
GCTAAACCCCTGTAACCACACTCGCAATCAGGCTCTCAGCACTAATGTAACGCCGGCTTTTACAACACAAACATATCGTTGGTGATTTTAACTCAAAAAAGTTCTTTGCAGATGTTTGCCCCGAAGGGGTTGGGGCGCTCGCAATGACGAGTAATTCGCGCTATGGGGTGACCGTAATAATAGAAATATTAGGGTCTGTTGACTGCAATTCAGGTACTAAATCATGCAATAAAAACAATAACTCATCATCATTACACTCATGACAGGCATTATTGAGCATGCGCAGGGTCTTCAATAATTCATCCCAATCTATTTCTCGGAATCTGGCTTTGAACAGTTTTTCATGCTCCGTGGGTACAAGTTGTTCGGAAGGATGAAATAACTCTTCGAACAATTTCTCTCCAGGTCTTAATCCAGTGTATTGAATTTTTATATCCTTACCTGGCTCTTTACCGGATAAGCGAATCATTTGCTCGGCAAGATAACTAATCTTTACTGGCTCACCCATATCCAGTACAAAAATTTCCCCACCCCTGCCATTCACCATTGCTTGTAAAATCAACTGACAAGCCTCGGAGATGGTCATAAAATACCGCAACATATCAGGGTGCGTAACGGTTAAGGGGCCGCCGCTTTGCAATTGTTTCTGAAATAATGGAACTACGCTTCCAACTGAGCCTAAAACATTGCCGAAACGCACGGTGATGAACTGTGTACCCACACTTGAATTCAAATTTTGGCAATAAATTTCAGCAACTCTCTTTGATGTGCCCATAATACTGGTGGGGTTAACTGCTTTGTCGGTTGATATTAAAATAAATTTTTCGGTACCCACCTTCACACTGGCCTGAGCAACTATTTGCGTCCCGAGAATATTATTTTGTACAGCCACTCGTATTTGATCTTCCAAAATCGGTACATGTTTAAAAGATGCAGCATGAAAGACAACTTCGGGCTGGAATTTTTTAAATATTTGTTGAACAGCTACTTCATCCACAACGCTTGCCAATGAAAGTTCGATTTCGCTATCAGGGAATTGAGCTCGTAATTCAAAATCAATCTTGTACAGATTAAATTCGCTATTATCCAACACAAGAATTTTTTGCGGATTTAAACGTAAAATTTGACGACAAAGTTCAGAGCCAATGGAACCGCCTCCACCTGTAACCAAAACTCGTTTATTGGTTATCGCACCTTCGATTTTGTCCCAGTTGAGTTCTACTTGATCTCGGCCTAATAAATCTTCAATGTTCACATCTCGTAACGCATTAACCTCTACACGCCCAGCGATCAGAGCCTGAAGGCTTGGCAATGTTCGAAACGGGATGTTGGACTGCGTGCAATATGAGACAATTTTACGCATTTCAGCCGAACGCGCCGAAGGGATAGCAATGAAAATCAGGTCAATATTATATTGCGTACTGAGCGTTGGAAGTTCGGCCACCGTTCCTAGAACTCTTACCCCATGTACTTCTAATCCACGTTTGTTTGCAGCATCATCAATCAAGCCAACGGGGACATAAGAGCTTGTACGCTTTAAATCGCGAACTAGCCCCTCTCCGGCCTGACCTGCGCCAACAATCAAGACACGTTTTATTTCAAGCACTTCCCCTGAACGATTGTTATGATCCCAATATTGCCGTAGCGACAAGCGCGCACCACATAGCATGGTAACCAAAATAATGCTGTACAAAGGTAGAACCGAACGAGGAATATGCGACAAAATGGACGTTAAGTAAAAAGCAGGTATTACTATGAAAGTTGCCGTAATTACCGCTCGTATTATGCGTACCACATCATTTAACGAGGCATAACGCCACAGTCCGCGGTAAACTTTAAAATAATAATAGCAACTAAGTTGTACTACCCCTAACATGCCTAAAGCGATTAATGAGTAGGCAGAGGTAAGATTCGTGGGAAAAGGCTGCATGTTATAACGTAACCAATAAGCAACATACCATGCGATAGGAATAGCAATCGTATCAAATAGTAACACCGGTAATTTTGAATATAGTTTGGCGATTATTCTTTTCATTAGCTGCTTATTTAATCACTACATTGGCCTTTTCGCATATTACTATAACTAACACATTTTAGGGTAAAAATTTCATCAACATCATTCATCATCCATTGATGATCGTAGCCTTGATGCACCGCCAGCGTAAGGGATTCAGAGGGGTTTCTACCTTTAAAAATCCCCTATCTTGAAGCTCTTTTACGTTAAGGATAACTTACGCCTACGGCTGCATCAAGGTTACTTTTTAAGGGTGTAGATTTCATATTTGTAGGATGATGATTCATTTCCGGTTTTTAAGGTTATGGCTTTTTGGTATTGATTGTTTTTGGGAAGTAGCTCAGCTAGGCAAGCATCGGCTGGGGCATAGATTACTTTGCCGTTTTCTATTAGCGCAGTTAACACAAACGTGCTTGGTGTTTGTTTTAGTATTTGCTGGCAAAATTCTTGGTACATGCTTGGACTAGGATTACGAGTCATTGCAGCATTATTTAAACAATAGGAATCAATATAAGCGTGGGGAGTTTTGAACGGTACTAAGCCACAATCACCTAAAACTATGCTTTGATTTGCGGGAACATGTTGATTCAGCCAGTTGGCAACAGCTAATCGCAGTTGTTCACCTTTTTGCGGGAATTCAGAAAATTGCTGGTATTGTCCCAGAGTAAAACTTGGAATGCAGAGAAACCCTACAATAAATGCAATGAAGTAAATAACCGTATCATAAATTCCATCTCTTTCTTTTAAATACCAAGAAACAGCTGTTAGCAAACCAAAGAATGCTAAGGGTAATAGTACTGCAAATGCAGGTAAAAATAGGCGGTTATAAAAAGCCACGATAGGATCGGAGTGCAGTAACATGATGGAATATAAAAGTCCAGGCAACCAAAGGAACCAGTGACGATTATCTTTACTTTTCCAGACTGCCGGTAAGGCCAGTAGCATAAAGGGCCAAATTAACATCCAATATTCTTTCGTCAGGTCAAAATTCAATATTGGCGCAATACCTTTGCAATATACCGAATTCGGAAATAATCTGCCGTAATACATTAATCTCCAAACAAAATAAGGAGCAAAAGCACAAAAGAGAACCAGACTAAAGGTCATAAAATAGGTTATAAAACCGGCGCGATTTTTACGGGATACAATCTCGGTCATTAACAAGATCATAAAGAACAGCACCATCAGAGCGGGAGCTTCCGGGCGCGTGAGGCCTGCAATGCTCAAACAGAGCGCGGAAATCACCAAAGAACGGGTCTGATATCTATCCCTCGTCTGTGGAAAGGCACAAAATCCCAAACCCTTAAACATAAAATAAACCGAAGCGGCGATTAAGGTTTGATAAACACTAGTTTCTAACCCTGACATACCCCATACAATTTCCCCTTCGTACATCAAAAGCCACGCACTGGGTATGCAAGCCAATCGTGGAGGTGCCCAATTTCTAGAAATTCCATAGACTACAATAGCACTCAATATTAATCCGCAGGCGCCGGCGATTTTTAAAACCAAGAGAGGCTTTAAACCTAAATGAAGAGCAATATAAGCTAAAAAAACAAAAATAAAATTCGAATAACCTTCAACTGGTGGTGCACCAACATTCCACACCAAACCAAAACCATCTGCCCAGTTTTTGGCGTATCGTAAGGTGATGAACGTATCATCGATGTTAAAAGCCCAAATCGCATAAATTTGAAATGCTATTAAATAAATAAAGCATACAGCGACGATGGAACATAAAACGATTTTCTGTAGTTTCATTGGAGTAAAGCCAATAAGGTTAAACCGCAAAAACAGAATAAATTTAGAAAAGAAAGTTTATCATTAAAGAATACTAGAATAGGATCATCAATTTTCGTAGGTTGAAACGTTAAATAGGTAAATCGCCATAAACCAACAGCAGTAAACGGCAAGGTCAGCAGAAAATAAAAAGAACCTGCTCTAGAGAAAATGGTATATAAAAAATAGGAAGCAAAACAAGCAATAGCGGTCAAAATGACCATTCCATCTAATACAACGGGTTGATATTTTTTTAAAACTGCTCGTTTTGTCAGTTTAAATCCTAGGCGCATTTCCAGACGTCTCTTGCTAAGCGCTATAAGTAAACTTAATAGAGTGGCGGTAAGCGTCAGCCATCCAGTTGTAGGAAGACCAATCCCCCACGTACCTGCAAATACACGCAACATGAAGCCACTGGCAATACAAAGTACGTCAAATATGGGTACAAGACGCAACCAATGGTTATAAATTAAGTTTATTAATAAATAAATACATAAGATAACAGCTAATTGTATGGAAATTACAAATGCAATTCCCATTCCTAGCAATAGTAAAAGTACCAAGGACGTTACCGCAAAACCAACTGAAACTCGGTTACTCGCTAGCGGTCGATTTTTCTTGTGAGGATGAGCGCGATCTTCAGCAAGATCTTGTATATCGTTATAGATATAAACAGCGCTAGCAATTAGGCAGAATGATAAAGCCGCACATAAAGCTTTGGGCCAATTACTGAGTGTATCAGCATAGATTACTCCCAACAAAACGAAGATGCCTTTGCTCCATTGCGGCAATCTAAGCAGGCGATAAAAATCTTTCAAAAAAATCATGGATGGTATGCCGTGGATTTCATTAGATAGGGTTAGAGGCATCTATGAATTGATGACGTAAATTAAAACGAACACTTAAATGGTTCCCCAAAGCTTGTATCCCATAGCGCTCGGTAGCATGATGCCCACAAGCAAAATAATGAATCCCTAGCTCCAAGGCTTGATAATAAGTTCGTTCAGAAATTTCGCCGCTCAAATACGCATCAACGCCTAATTCATAAGCCTCTTCAATAAAGTCTTGCGCAGCTCCGGTACACCATGCAATACGACAAATTGGCCGTGGTGTTCCCGATACTAAAACAGGTTCTCTTTTTAATTTATGGCTGATATATTGAGCAAAATCTTGCGCACTCTGCGGTGCAGCCAAAACACCAGACCACAGGATGTTGTCAATTTTACCAGCCGAGTGCTGACAGACCGACTCAACTTCCAGTAACTCGCCAAAACAGGCGTTATTACCTACATCTGGATGACCATCCAAGGGCAGATGATACGCTAAAAGATTCATATCATGCGTTATCAAACTGCCTATGCGCCGGCGTTTCATTCCAGTTACAACAGGAGATTCACCTTTCCAAAAGTAACCATGATGAACTAATAATGCATCGGCTTGCAAAACGGCAGCTTTTTGAATTACTTCTTCAGATGCAGTTACTGCAGTACAGATTTGTTGAATAGAATCCCTTCCCTCGACTTGTATGCCGTTAGGTGCATAATCTTGATAACGGCTACAATCGAGGTACTCAAAAAGATACGATGCTAACTCATCTCTTTTAATCACGTGTAGAGCACCGTTTAATGTCGGCACCTAATAGTGAAAATTTCTCTTCAATGCGTTCATAACCGCGGTCCACATGGTAAATACGCTCAACTCGTGTTTCACCCTCGGCAACAAGACCGGCAAGAATTAAGCTGGCCGATGCACGCAAGTCAGTAGCCATTACCGGAGCACCGGTTAAAATATCACTTCCTGTCACCATAGCAGTATTCCCATGCAAGCGAATTTGCGCTCCCATGCGTTGCAGTTCTTGTGCGTGCATAAAGCGATTTTCAAAGATGGTTTCTACTATGGATGCAGAACCTTCAGCAACTGCATTTAAGACCATGAACTGTGCTTGCATGTCCGTTGGGAAAGCAGGATATGGCGCTGTAGCGACGTTAACCGCTTGCGGGCGCAGACCATGCATGTCCAATGTGACCCAGTCCTCTCCAATCGTAATCGAGGCTCCTGCTTCTTCAAATTTGCACAATAGGGAAAGTAGGTTGTCAGGTTTTACTTTGCGCACAGTAACTTGTCCGCGAGTTACCGCCCCTGCGGTTAAGTACGTTCCGGCCTCAATACGATCGGGCATTACGGTATATCTTCCGCCGGATAGGCTTTCAACCCCATCTACCTCAATAGTTGAAGTTCCAGCACCAGAAATTTTCGCACCAAGTTGGATGAGGAAATTCGCTAAATCTACAATTTCTGGTTCACGAGCAGCATTTTTGATGGTTGTTCGCCCTTCAGCAAGAACGGCAGCCATTAAAATATTTTCCGTTCCGCCGACCGTAACCGTGTCAAACATGATTGTTTTGCCCTGCAGACGGCCGTTACATTGCGCTTTAATAAATCCATTCCTGACCGTAATTTCGGCACCCATAGCTTTTAAAGCTTTTAAATGCAAATCTACAGGACGAGTACCAATCGCGCAGCCACCTGGTAAGGACACATCGGCTTTTCCAAATCGGCTCAGCAAAGGGCCTAACACCAAAATTGAAGCACGCATGGTTTTGACAAGCTCATAAGGTGCTAATAGCTCGTTTACTTTAGTAGTGTCTACTTGTACGTTCATTTTTTCGTCAATAACAAGTCGAGCACCCAATTGCCCCAATAATTCCATCATCGTCGTCACGTCTTTCAGATGAGGAACATTCGATATAGTTACAATATCATTCGCTAATAAGGTTGCCGCCATAATTGGCAACGCTGCATTTTTTGCACCAGAAATGGATACATCGCCACGCAGCGGTTTTCCACCATGGATTATTAATTTATCCATGTTTCTTCTCCCATTCTTCCTTTGTCCAAGTTTTCATGCTGAGGGCATGTAAACTGCCAGTTGTAATATAATCTTTGAGCCGTGCATATACCCACTGCTGTCGAGCTACTTTTGTTTTCCCCTGAAACACATCCGAAACAACGGTTACTTGATAGTGGTACCCATCTCCCGTTACTTGAACAAACGCCACATCGCCTTCCTCAAGAAGGCGTTCTTCTAATTTTTCATTCGTGATCATGATCTCGTCCAATACGGCAATAACTTTAGTTTATTAGTGTACCGTCATTGCGAGCAGAGCGAAGCATCCAGAGCTGAACTTTGCTTAATCATCGTTCTGGATTGCTTCGCTCTGCTCGCAATGACAAAACTAATCATTACGCTAATATAGCAGCTACGCCACAAAACTCCGCTAAGGCAGATATAGCCTTGGTAACACCCTTTAGCTCTAAGCTAGTATCGTGTTGTTTACACAGTCGTTTTGCTTCAATAAGCAAAGCTAAACCAGCACTGTCACAATAAGTTACATTCTGCAAATCCATGTGCAAGGTTTTGATCTGTTGCCCGTTTAATAATTTTTGCAGACGAGCAACATCATCTTGTACCGTGTTAAACGTTAACTCATTGGCGGGTCTGAAGGATTGCTCGTTCAAATTAAGCCGCCTTCTTTTGATTCATTTGTGCAATCAAGTCTTTCATTGTGGAATTTTGTAAAACCTGACCGAATTGAGAACGGAAACTTTGCAACAAACTTACTCCCTCAACGCTTAAATCATAAATTTTCCACTGTCCATTCTTGGAAACTAGATTATAGCTGAGCGGAATGTTTTGGCCGCCAGAGCGAATAATAAGACTGTTTACGCGCACAAAACGACCGTCGGTTGAACCGCGAACCGGTAAGAATTTTACAGTTTCATCGGAATACTCGGCCAAAGGACTCGCGTAAGTACGAATTACCAATTGAGTAAATGCACGGGTAAAGTCTTGTCGCTCTGCTGGAGTTGCTTTGTTCCAAGCGTCTCGTCCTAATACCGAGCGCGCCATACCATTGACATCAACCACCGGTAATAAGTATTGCTCAACTGCTTGATGAATGACTTGATGATTGCTTTTTAAGCTAGTTTTATTTTGCTTTAAGGTATCAATAATTTTATTAGCGGTGTTTTCAAGCATAGGAACGGGAGATTGTGCAGCCCATAATTGGAATGTTAACAACATTAAAATTGATACAGTTATAGCTTTTATAGCTTTTATAGTTTTCATAGTTCGCCTTGTTTGCTAGGTTGAAGAGGAATCCTTATCCTTTTTTATTGATATTGAACAACAATTGCCCAATTAAATTTTCTAGAATAATTGCTTCTTGGGTTTTAGGAATTTCATCTCCGCTGCGCAGGAAAGGATGCTCTTTATCATCACTTTCAAACCCAGGAACAATACTAATGTAATTAGAACCCAAAAGGCCTTGGGTTAAAATACGCGCGGAAGCATCTTCATAAGGTATAGGCTTATCCTCTCTGAGCATCATAGTAACCTTAGCGTTTAATTGACCAGGTTGCAGTTCAATAGCTGTTACTTCACCAATTTTTACCCCTGCTACTGTAACCGGCGCCCTTACTTTTAAACCGCCAATGTCCGTGAATTCTGCGGTCACTTGATAACCTTTGTTCGAAGCAAGATCAGAAATTCCGCTGACTTTCATTACCAGAACCATTAGAGCTAAAAGACCAAGCAGCATAAATAATCCCACGCTGATGTTAATGTATCGCTGCTTACTCATTACCAATCTCCAATCATCATCGCTGTCAAAATAAAATCGAACCCTAATACGGCAAGCGAAGCATAAACTACCGTACGGGTTGTAGCCTTACTAATACCTTCTGCTGTTGGCACACAACTGAAACCCTGGAATACAGCTATCCAAATCACTAAAAATGCGAACACAAAACTCTTAATAATACCGCTGACTACGTCCATGCGAAAGTTCACTGCCGCTTGCATATTTGACCAAAAACTACCAGCATCAACCCCTAGCCATTGCACCCCAATAAAATAACCGCCAAAAATAGCTACAGCCGAAAAAATTAAAGCTAGTAAAGGTAACGCTATCATACCTGCTAAAAATCTTGGGTAAATGATCATGCCCAAGGGGTCAACTCCCATCATATCCATACTTGATATTTGTTCTGTTGCTTTCATAAGACCAATTTCAGCCGTCAGAGCAGAACCTGCACGTCCAGCAAATAATAAAGCGCTGATCACTGGGCCTAGTTCGCGCGCAATGCTCAAAGCAAGGAGTTGTCCTAGTTGGCTGCTAGCACCAAATTTCTCAAGGGTATTATAACCTTGCAATCCAACCACCATCCCAATAAATAAAGCGGAAACAACGATGATTAGGCAAGATAGAACACCTACAAAATACAGTTGGCTAAGTAATGCCGGCCACAATTTGGTAAAATTCGGCTTACGCACTAAAACGCGCGCAAGAAAACACCCTGAGCTACCCATCATTTGGATAAGGTTTAGTCCGCTTTGTCCAAAACGGGCTATCATATCAAGCATCTAATAACTCCTCAGTGTAGGGCCGCGCCGGGTAATGGAATGGAACCACGCCGTCCGCCTCTCCGTGCATAAATTGCCGTACTTGAGGATCGAGCGATTGCCGCAACTCCTCTGGAGTTCCTTGGCCAATAACGACGCCCCCGGAAATTAAATAAATATAATCAGCAATAGAGCAAGTTTCATCAACATCATGAGATACAATGATGGTAGTAGTATGCAGTAATTGATTTAACCTTTTGATTAATCTTACTAAAACGCCCATAGAAATGGGATCTTGCCCGGTAAAAGGCTCATCATACATCATTAATTCAGGATCCAGTGCTATGGTTCTTGCCAAGGCTACTCTCCTCGCCATCCCTCCGGAGAGTTCTTCTGGCATTAATTGAGCAGCACCGCGTAAACCCACCACTTCCAGTTTCATAAGCACCACATCACGAAGCATAGGTTCGCTAAGATTAGTATGCTCGCGCAGTGGAAAGGCTACATTGTCAAATACGGATAAATGGGTGAATAAAGCGCTTCCTTGAAACAATAAACCCATTTTTTTTCGGGCTTCGTATAAATCACGGCGAGGAAGTTTATGAATGTTGCGACCATTCACCATAATTGTTCCGGAATCCGGCGTGAGTAACGAGCCGATTAATCGCAATAAGGTGGTTTTTCCACTCCCGCTAGGCCCCATAATCGCGGTAATTTTTCCCCGTTGTACCACCATATTAGCATTTTTAAACACTAAGCGATGATGATGGGAAAACGATAGATTCGTAATTTCCACCATGTTGTTTTGCATATTTTTATTAGTTCCAGGCTTTGTCAAAACACATTATATAGCAGGAACAAATCATTTGGCGAATTTTGTTAGAATAGTAGACAAGAGTCTTACCAAACCACAACACCACAACCGTGAGGGAGCGGAGCAGTTAAGCTCCCACCACCATCCGAACCGCGACCGTAAGGGAGCGGAGCAGTTAAGCTCCCATCCCATCCCACCACCATCCGAACCGTGACCGTGAGGGAGCGGAGCAGTATCGGCAGTATCGGCAGTATCGGCAGTATCGGCAGTATCGGCAGTATCGGAGCAATAAGAGAGCGAAAAATTTAAATAGTCACGTTAAATGTCTGATTTTTATTTTCAAATACGGACATGGGCAGGCCTTGTTCATGAACAACGTACTGTATAGCAGCTTCCACCTCCACGTCCTTCCACAAATATCGTGTGCTGCCGTGTCGCGCCCATCGATTGACTTTGTTGCCATCTAGTTTTGCTTTATTTAAATACCGAGAGGCATATGATTTTATGCTGTTCATTATTTGTTCTGGCTTTAATATGGCGTGAATAACACTGTGCACATGATTGGAGCGCACATGAGCTGCTAATAATACCCATTGCCGGTAGGCACACACCTCAACAATGGCCTGCAAAACAATATGACGTCTTGATTCATCAAGAAAATAAGGCGTCTCTGACATTTGCTGTTTTACCAAATTTGCTCGTGTGGAACTTAGAGGCAAAAAATCAGTTCCTGGCGTATTGTTGTAGCGATCGACAGATGTCGGTTTCCCCCCGTGCAACCATGTTCCATAGCAGTTAAATGTAATTAAATATGCAATAGGGATACCAGTTTCCGGTAACATAAACTCACCTTTTTCCATTTGTAATTTGTGGACTTGTTTAACATGAATAGTATCAGCCCCTCTGTGCCAGCGACAGTGAGACAAAAATAAGGTAAATTTAATGTCGTGAGGGTGGTAAGGAAATCAACAAAATGGCACAAGAAGAAAGCGGATCGATAAATAGACAATCAGAAGAATTTAATTCCGAAGATAAGGTCACTA
>CAMAYX010000068.1 GCA_945862405.1 Legionella genomosp. 1 | reverse complement strand
CCAATTTAGCGGTTAACGGTAAGGTGCGAAGGCTATCAACGGCAATGACGTTGATCATCACCAAAGAAAAAACGCTTAGCACACGCTTGGGTTGAGACACGCAAGGTCCTTAAATTTATTTGAGCTGAGGGAAGCTATCAGGTTCATTATACAAATGCAAGGCAGTGGTTGGGAGGTTGCTTACTAGCTCACCCTCCTTGATGTGCAATTTTTCTGACTCACCACCATTAATTTCTATTACCGCCATAATATTTCCTGGGCATGACAGTATTTTTAGTGAGCGTGGTTTTGTATTGTGAATGATGCATGCTATCGTTTTTTGCGGATTCACAAAAATCATATCTAAAGGAATGTAAGTGTTTTTCATCCACATATCTGAGGATTCGCCTTTCGCAAAGAAAAATACCATACCATGTTGAGGCTCTAAATAACGGCGATACATCAACCCTCTAGCCCGTTCAGCATCAGTGCTGCTTACTTCAAGTTGGAAATTATGATGATTAATGCTGACCGTTTGCGTGGTAGGTGAAGCCCAAAGGAAATTGCCCCAGATAAACAGTAACAACAAACATTTTAATTTCATTAAATACTCACGGTTTGAAAATAAGGATTCCATAAGCTTACTCAGCTAAAATCCAATATAATATACTTTCTTTTTAAGCCCAAGAGGAATGAGTAATGACTCCCGAAAAACAGCATGAAATTGAAGATTTGATTGCAATAAAGAAAAAAGTTGAACAAAAAACAGCCCTAGACGAAGCTGAACGCCAAAGAATGTTCAAATTAGGCATGGCCAACAAAAAATTTATGGAGCTAAGTTCTGCCGATATGCAGATACGACTTGATGAAATGCTTGCTGATGAAGAAGTTGAAGCCACTTATGAAAGTGAGGAAGCAGATGAAATTATAGGTCTATATAAGCTGAAGTATAAAAATGAACCCTGGTTTAAAGAACCCACAAAAGCAGAGGATGGTAAAATATCCCTTAACTTTGGGAGTTTAAAGGAAGAAGTCAATTTTGATCTTCAGATGGCTGAGGCTAATATAAAATTTATGGTGGTTGATAAGGCAACGAATACTGTAATTGCCTACTCAAATGGCGATGGTAAACTTTATCACGGCGATGGAGAAGAATTTCATCCCGATGATGCATATACTCCCTGCAGCGTACCCGTTGATACGTTTACACTTCCAGAACCAGCACCAAGATTAGAATAACGAACTGGATAATTCCCGCCATCGCGGGAATTACCACACTAATTATTTCAGATTACGTAACACAAATTGCAATATACCACCATTGCGGTAGTAATCGAGCTCATTCCCAGTATCAATTCTGCATAAAACATCTATCTTGTCTGTACTACCATCGTTTCGTTCAATGGTAACAGGAAGCAATGCGCCGGGCTTTAGGCTCTCATTAACTTCTATGCTGATACGCTCATGTCCCGTTAATTTTAAAGTACTGCGACTCGTTCCTTCTAAAAATTGCAATGGTAAAACCCCCATCCCAATTAGATTAGAACGATGAATACGTTCAAAACTTTCAGTGATGACAGCTTTCACACCTAATAAATTAGTGCCTTTTGCTGCCCAATCTCGTGATGAACCCGTACCATATTCTTTGCCCGCAATAATCACCAAGTCATGATCATCTTCCTGATAGCGCATAGCGGCATCATAGATTGGTAATGTCTCACCTGAAGGAACGTAGAGGGTAACACCTCCCTCGATTCCAGGTGTCATTTCATTGCGTATTCTAATGTTGGCAAACGTACCTCGCATCATGACTTCATGATTACCGCGTCGCGATCCATAAGAATTAAAATCGTACTCATTAACACCTTTGGATTTAAGGTACAGTCCAGCAGGTGAGTTTGCTTTAATGGAACCTGCAGGTGAAATATGATCTGTGGTAATCGAGTCTCCTAGGAGCGCTAAAACATATGCCTTCTTAATGGCTTTGATAGGCTCGGGCTTTTCTTTTAAATCTTGAAAAAAAGGAGGATGTTGTATATAGGTTGACTCTGCATCCCATTGATACGTCTTACCTTCACCAGTTGCAATGGATTGCCATTCTCGGTCACCGGCAAAAACTTCAGCATACTCTTTACGGAACATAGATCCAGTCACTTTAGCCACTTCTGCAGCAACTTCATTATGGGTAGGCCATATATCTTTAAGGTAAATTTCTTCGCCATTATGGTTTGTTCCAATAGGTTCTTTACTTAGATCTACTGTGGTAGTACCCGTTAATGCATAGGCGACCACAAGCGGGGGAGATGCCAGCCAATTCGCTCTCACCTGTGGATGAACTCGTCCTTCAAAATTACGGTTACCCGACAACACCGAACAAACCACAAGATTATTATCAGTAACGGCCTGAGCAATAGGCTCAGGTAGCGGCCCTGAATTTCCTATACAAGTAGTACAACCATAGCCAACAAGATTAAATCCTAGCTGGTCTAAATACGTTTGTAAGCCTGCATGGTTTAAATAATCGGTTACCACTTTTGAACCCGGAGCCAAAGAAGACTTAACCCATGGCTTTCTTTGCAACCCTTTTTCTATAGCTTTTTTGGCTACTAAACCTGCTGCCATAAGCACACTGGGATTTGAGGTATTTGTACAGCTTGTAATTGCAGCTATAACTACATCCCCATGGTGCAGAGTAAAATCTTCACCATCGACGATGAATGATTTACCTTTTTCGTTTGCTTTATTTTCCTGAGCTAAGAATGTATCAAACTCTAAGGGTAAGGTGCTTAGATTAACTTTGTCTTGAGGGCGTTTTGGACCAGCAAGAGATGGTTCAACTTCATCTAAATCCAAGCTTAAGGTATCCGTAAATACAGGATCTTCTGAGTTATTGTCATACCAGAGTCCCTGAGCTTTGCAATAGGCTTCAACTAGCGCAATTGTTTGTTCGTCGCGACCAGTTAGTTTTAAATAACGGATGGTTTCATGATCAACCGGGAAAAATCCACAAGTTGCACCGTACTCAGGCGCCATGTTGGATATGGTAGCACGATCGGCTAAGGCTAATTCCGCTAATCCAGGACCATAAAACTCAACAAATTTGCCGACAACACCTTTTAAACGCAACATTTGTGTAACCGTTAAAACTAGGTCTGTTGCGGTAATGCCTTCACGCAATTTACCCGTAAGTTTAAAACCAATAACCTGAGGAATTAACATGGAAACTGGTTGCCCGAGCATTGCTGCTTCTGCTTCAATACCACCTACGCCCCAACCTAAGACACCTAATCCATTTATCATGGTGGTGTGTGAGTCAGTACCAACCAGAGTATCCGGATAAGCATAGGTAGCCCCATTACAGTCACCAGTCCATACTGTTTTACCTAAATATTCAAGATTCACTTGATGGCATATCCCAGTACCAGGTGGTACAACTTGAAAGTTAGCAAATGCTTTTTGTCCCCAACGTAAAAACTGATAACGCTCATGATTACGCTGCATTTCGATGGCTGTGTTTACCTTCATAGAATCAGATGTTGCAAATTTATCCACCATAATTGAGTGGTCAATGACCAGATCTACGGGGGAAAGTGGCGATATTTTTTCGGGGTTGCCTCCCATTTTTGCAATTGCAGCCCGCATAGCAGCTAAATCAACAACTGCAGGTACGCCGGTGAAATCTTGCATTAGTACACGAGCAGGCCGATAAGCAATTTCATGCTGGGAGGTTTTTGTTTTAAGCCATTCTGCAAGTGCACCGATGTCATCGGTAGTAACAGTAGTCCCATCTTCGAACCGCAATAAATTTTCAAAAAGAACTTTCAGCGAATATGGCAGTCGATGTAGGCCTGGAAATTTTTTTTCAGCTTCTTGCAAACTGAAATAATGATAAGTTTTGCCATTAACATCTAATTGACGTTGAGTTGAAAGGCTATCTTGACCAACTTTCATAAAACCAACTCCTGAATTTTCAAAATAAGAATCATAGCTGAATTTTCAGAAGTTTTCATGAAGTACAATGATTATTTCCAGGGCCTATGCACGAAAATGTTGTTGCATCCTACGTTCTGTTGTTTATCAGCGGAATCTCGTGAGTTATACTAAATCGTTGTATCTCGCGAGCATATTGCGGGATGTGAAAAAATAAATCAAATTGTCCCTATAAATTTCTTACCAACAGCGGCGTACACAGCGGATAGTTTCACCCCAGCCATTAATTAAACAACGCTTTTGGCAATGAGGCGCAATTCGATACCAACCAGTCCAATAAACACTACGATTTCGATACCTCGGACCTGGTACATACATGTAATATCCTGAACTGTATCTTGGACTCCAACCTGATCGGTACCCATGCCACCAGGCAAGCTGAGTTGCGTTTGCAGGTAAGTTATATCCAGTATTGGTAGTGCCTACTACAGAATAAGAGACTCCCGTTATAAAGAATAATGAGCACCCCAATGAAATGGTTCGAATAATTTGTTGTAGATTGCTCATGTTCAATCCTTTGAGTTTCTAAGTTCTATTAGATTATAGCCTAATAGATTAATTAGTAACCAATAAGATATGTTTGGATACAGAAAACAGGAATTGACAGTTTGTACTTTGCTTGTCTATATTGTCATCGTAAAGTATAATTAACGTACAGACTCTAGTACAAGGATGGCATTATGAGAAGATTATTACTACCATTACTGATTGTTGCTACCCTAACACTTGCGGGATGTGGATTTGCTGCTGCTTGTGGAACAGGGTGTCCTACATATGTATCAACCCCAGTCTCTACCTGCTGTAATGCAGCTCCTACCTGTAACCCTTGCGGTAATGGAGGATATGGCTATGCAAATGGTTGGTACTAAAAGTTAACATGTGCCGCTTGTTTGGCGGCACATGTTGTGTACAACTATTCTCTTAACGTTAATACATCACATTTTGCATGATGTACCACCGCATGTGCAGTGCTTCCGAGGAACGATGGAAGTTTACTGGGGGTGTGGCTGCCAACGATGATGAGATCACAGCCAAGTTCACTGGCCTTATCAAGTACATGCATTTTAATAGAACCAATTTCTACAAACTGTTGGTTTTGAGGGATTTTTAAAGCTTCACCTAACACTTTCATCACCGAAAGTGCATCTTCCTTAATAGGGTGGTCAAACTCAGCGAAGCCTAAACCTTGAGCCAATTGAAGGCTAGGAGGGGGTTCAATAACATGAAGCAAATATAATTTCGCCTTAAAGCATTTAGCAATTTGTACAGCTTGTTGGCTCATTTTGAAGTGACTTTCACTTAAGTCAGTAGCGTGCAATATATGTGTGTACACAAAATCCCTCTCAGTAAAGCATAAACACCAAGTTTAGTGGATGCTGGAATTGGTATCAAGATAACCGTATCTCTTAAGTTAATACATGGAATTTGATATTAAATTATATTCCTGGAGCACTTTAGTAAATAAGTACTTAACTTACCCAGACCCGGTTGGGTAATATCAGGCTCTATTTCAAGTAACGGCACCAAAGCAAAATCACGATGAATGAGTCCTGCATGTGGCAGGGTAAGATTATTATCATTAAGCCTTACATCACCGAAAATTAATACATCAATATCAATAGCTCTTGAGCCCCAACGTTTTTTACGCACACGCCCCATGTTTTGTTCAATTTTCTTGCAATAGATCAGTAACCTATGCGGTGAAAGCTTTGTGGAGATACCAACAACCATGTTACAGAAATTGGGCTGTGCTTTGGGTCCATAGGGTGTACTTTTATATATGCTCGATACACGCGTCACGGAAGAACGAGGAATCGATCGAAGTTGTTGAACAGCCTTTTGTAGATTTCTCTTGGGAATACCTAAATTACTACCCAACCCTAAATAACAATACGTCATTGGGTAGTTTTGGGTTTACGGCGTCTAGGCTTACGCGCTGGCGGTGGGGGTAGGGCAGCAATCATATCTTTTTGTCCATCCTCATCCGCTTCTTGGAACGTCGTCCACCATTGCGCTAATTCCATTGACTCGTCGCCAGCGAGAGCACGCAATGCTAAAAAGTCATAAGCAGCCCTAAATCTTGGGTGCTGAAGTAGGTTTAGTGCGCGATTGCCGGAGCGTCTTGGAAAGCGGTATTGCATAATCCAAACTTCTCTAATTATCTGTGAGTAGCGCTTAGGAATAGTTATAACCTTATTTTGCTCACTAATAACATGTGACATCGCCTTTTCCAATGCAGGTAAGGGAGGCATGCCTTCTTTTTGTAATTTTCCAGCCATGGTAAGTAAAGGAAACCATAGTAAAACGGCAAATAAAAATGCAGGGGTAACTGGTTTATTATCCCGCATTCTGGTATCGGTATTTTCTAAGGCAATGCCCAAAAAAGCACGGACAGGGTAATCCCCATCCAACAGGGAAGCTACTTGTTCAAATAATTGGAAAAACAAGCCATGTTCATCCAAAAGACGATGAACCGTTTCAGCCTCACCACATTGATATAACTTTGTCATTTCATCAAATAGGCGCGAACCAGAGACATTGCGAATGAGACCGCAGATCTGTTTTAAGGGAGCAGCAGTTTCCTCAGCCAAGGTAAAATGTAACTTTGCGCTGAAGCGAATAGCACGCAACATACGCACAGGATCTTCTTGATAACGTGTAGTTGGATCACCGATGATACGAATCAGCTTCTCATTCACGTCATTAACGCCTCCTGTAATATCCACAATAGATGAATCATGAATGTTGTAATACAAGGAATTAATGGTGAAGTCTCGTCGCCAAGCATCTTCCTCCAAAGTACCGTATACATTATCGCGAATTAGCATTCCTTGTTCATTTAGTAGGTGATCAGTATCTACTGGTTCATGACCACGAAACGTAGCAACTTCAATAATCTCACGGTGAAATAGAATGTGGACTAGCTTGAATCTGCGCCCAATAATACGGGCATTACGGAATAAGTTTTTAATTTGATTGGGCGTAGCATTGGTAGAAACATCAAAATCTTTAGGAGCTTTACCTAATAATAAGTCACGCACACTACCTCCCACAAGATAGGCTTCAAAACCAGCCCCGTGTAGTCGGTTAAGTACTTTTAATGCATTTACGCTGATGTCAGTTTTAGATATTTGGTGGTGGTTGCGTGTAATAATGGAATTTGAATCCACCGGTGTATTTTTGCTTCTTGATTTGCGCAAAAGCTTTTTAATTAATTTAATTATGGTATTCACCTGCCTTGTAATTTTACCGGGAATATTATAGCCAAGCTCTGGAGGATTGACAATTCACTACATCATGCCGAAAAACCTCAAATGGAAGTGAAATCAATTACTTTTTGCGTTAATCTAACATAAATAAGTTGGGATTACTTTTCCAAGGTTAAATCATGGAAGTTATAGACATTATATTAAGTATACTAGCGTTGATCATCCTAGAGATCGTTCTTGGAATAGATAATTTGGTTTTTCTCTCAATTTTAACGGAGAAACTTCCAAGAGAGCAACGTAAGAAAGCACGGCGTTGGGGCTTAACCTTTGCTTGGCTGACCCGTCTTTTACTTTTGGCCTCGGCTGTTTGGCTAGTTAAATTAACCAAACCTCTATTGGTGCTAGGTGATTTTCATATGTCATTTAGAGATATATTTCTCTTAGCAGGGGGAGCCTTCCTGATCGTCAAAGCTACCCAAGAAATTCATTTCGAAGTTGGCGGCGGCAAAGAGGAAGCTAAAGAGGATTACAAAAAATATCCCATCACCTTCCAAGGGGTGGTACTGCAAGTGGCACTTATGGATATTATATTCTCACTGGACAGTGTTCTTACTGCTATTGGCCTTACCAGCCGATTGTGGGTCATGGCCATTGCCATAACTTGTGCCATTCTAGTAATGATTTTTGCTAGTGAACCTGTCAGTCTATTTATAGAAAAATACCCCAGTGTAAAAATGTTGGCACTTAGCTTTTTAATGTTAATTGGAACCGTTTTGGTTGCGGATAGTTTCTCGTTTCACATTCCTCGGGGATATATTTATTTTTCTATGGGATTTTCTTTAGCAGTTGAAGGTTTAAATTTAATTCGACATAGAAAACGGAAGAACTGATACCATGCTATGGACAAAAGCTTTCCACATAATAGCCATGGTAGCATGGTTTGCAGGTCTCTTTTATTTACCGAGGTTATTTGTTTACCATGCTGATTGTGGGGATAAAATCAGCATGGATCGTTTTAAAATCATGGAGCGCAGGCTCTATTATGCTATCACTTGGCCGGCAGCCTTATTAACGAGCGGACTAGGGCTTCTACTGATCAGTTTTCATCCTAATTACTATTTTCACGCAGGTTGGCTGCATGTAAAGCTAGCGCTGGTATTACTAGTATGGGTGTATCATTTGTGCTGTGGACATTACTTAAAACTTTTCGCACGTGATCTTAACCGTAATTCAGCAAAGTTCTATCGAGTGTTTAACGAACTGCCCACACTTTTATTAATTGGAATTGTTGCGTTGGCAGTTGTTAAACCTTGGTAGCTATATAATCGGTTGAGTAGTTTAACCAATCAGTCCATTTCTACCATTTCAAAGTCATCTTTACCTGCGCCACAGTCTGGGCAAAACCAATTTTCAGGGACATCATCCCAACGTGTTTCAGCAGCAATGCCGTCTTCAGGCCAACCTTCAGCCTCGTCATATATGAATCCACAAATCACACAAATGTATTTCTTAAAGGACATAAAGGCTCTCTGTCAAAAAAAAGAGGGTACTTTAACTAGTGTAAATTCGCTTGTAAAGTTTTTTAAATCAGCAATTGCTCATTCCCGTGTAGAGAATGAGCAATTTAGAATTAAAGTGTGTAAGAAGCTGATATTCCGAAATAATTACTAGATACACCTTGAGTAAATTTGGTATTAAATGCAGGGAAGGTGTAAGAGCTGTCTTGATACTGTGTATAAAAATAATCAAGGCTCATGCCAAAATTGTCGGTGAACCCCACATTTACACCTGCACCAACTCTTCCGCCGATGCGATTATTATCTGCACTAAAACTTGTTGCAGCTCCTTGTGTGGGTTGATATATGGTCATATGTGCATAGGTTATACCACCCCGTAGATATAGAAGCCAATTTTCACTCAAACGGAAGCCTGGCAAAACATCAAATGTGACGTAATCTTGAACGGTAAGTTTGTCAGAAAACGTTAAATTGGTTAAAGCAACACCAGGGCGGTTAGTAATCGTCAACGAACGCTTGGGTAAATAAGTTCCTAATTCACCACCTAAATAAAAGCCACTTTCTGCAGTATTACCATAACCAAGGAAAGCACTACCTATAACATTGGTCGCATTTTCACTTGCGCTTCTGACGGTAAAACCAGTCGCGTTATTCTTAGTGGTTAAATCAAAC
The DNA here is from genome assembly GCA_945862405.1 of Legionella genomosp. 1. Classification (GTDB taxonomy): domain Bacteria; phylum Pseudomonadota; class Gammaproteobacteria; order Legionellales; family Legionellaceae; genus Legionella_A. The sequence continues at coordinate 1,725 of CAMAYX010000068.1, read as the reverse complement.
TTGTCATAAGATGCACCCACGCCTAAACCAACATAAAAACCGTCTCTGCTAGTTGCATGGCTGCTAACAGAAATGACCAAACCAAATCCTATGATGCTCGCAGTTTTTAATATAGTTCTAAGCACTTTAAACTCCTAATTGTTATTATTTATTGGCGTTCATTGGTACTGATTTTGCCACATTCTGTAAATGATTGTAAAATGCGTTCAAATCAAAATTAGGAAGCCCTCATGAGTTATTCACAAGAATTATTTGCTAAAGCCAATACCCTTATTCCCGGCGGAGTAAACTCACCAGTTCGTGCATTTAAAGGTGTTGGTGGGGACCCCATTTTTTTTAAACAAGGTAAAGGAGCCTATTTAATTGATGTAGATAATAAGCAATACATTGATTTTGTTGGCTCATGGGGACCTTTAATTCTTGGCCATTGCCACCCAAAGGTGCTTGAAGCTGTGAGTACGGCCTTACATTCTGGTATGAGTTTCGGAGCACCTACCGAATTAGAAATCCAATTGGCTGAAAAAATTATTGAATTGATGCCAAATATTGAAAAAATTCGCATGGTAAATTCAGGGACTGAAGCTACTATGACCGCCATTCGTCTTGCGCGCGGATATACTGGAAAAAACAAAATCATTAAATTTAACGGCTGTTATCATGGACATAATGACAGTTTGCTTGTGAAAGCAGGCTCAGGGTTATTAACCTTAGGGATACCCTCAACTCCAGGAATCCCAGCTAGCATCACTGAGCACACGCTTACAGTAAATTTTAATGATTTGGAGCAAACAGAACAACTATTTGAAGAATACGCGGATGATATTGCAGCGGTTATCATCGAACCGGTTGCAGGGAATATGGGATTCGTATTGCCCAAGCCCGATTTTCTACAAGGTTTGCGTAGTTTATGCGATCAATACCAAAGTTTATTAATTTTTGATGAAGTTATGACCGGATTCCGCATATCATTAGGTGGCGCTCAAGCTCATTATCATATTCACCCTGATTTGACCACGCTTGGCAAGGTCATCGGAGGAGGTATGCCGGTTGGTGCTGTTGGCGGAAAACGGGAAATTATGTGTCATCTTGCTCCCGAAGGCTCAGTGTATCAAGCAGGTACGTTATCAGGAAATCCTCTGGCCATGGCGGCAGGCTTAGCTACTCTAGAAGAAGTATCAACACCAAATTTTTATCAAAACCTAAGCCACACTGCAAACGCGTTAGTACAAGCGCTTGCTGCAGTATGCGAAGTTTTAAACGTACCCTATTCAGGCGCATCTCTAGGTGGGATATTTGGTTTTTGTTTTACCCATAAATACCCTATAGAAAATTATGGTGATGTTGCTTCAGGAAACGAAACATTGTTTAAAGCTTTCTATCATGGAATGTTACAAGAGGGCGTTTACTTTGCACCATCGATGTACGAAGCAGGATTTGTTTCCAGCGCTCATAGTAGTAATGAGATCCAAAAAACTCAGGAAGCAGCTGAAAAGGTTTTACGAAAATTACGCAGTTAAATTATAGTAAGTTGGATTATTGGCCCAACTTACTGCGCTTATAACCGGGGTCGTTTCTCTCGCTGCGCGCCAAGGAAGGCCGAAGGCCGAGGCGCGTAGTCCCCGATAGGCCGCGATTTACGGAATCAGCCCGGAGGGATGTGTAGTAAATCTATATCAGGCCGTAGAGTCATTGTGGTAGGCATACGCTTGCCCGTTCAGGGCAACG
>CAMAYX010000067.1 GCA_945862405.1 Legionella genomosp. 1 | reverse complement strand
AAGTACCAGGGCCAAAATCCAAAATATTATTGGAGCTGCGTCATCAACATGTCGCGCGCGGTCCTTTCCATGCGACTCCCATTTTTGTGGAACGGGCTAAAGGTTCGTTTGTAGAGGATGTTGATGGAAATGTGTTTTTGGATTTTTCTTCTGGCTTTGGTGTAGTGATTCTTGGGCATAGTCCCGATGCAGTAGTAAATGTAATCAAGGCGCAGGCCGAGAAATTTCTGCATACAAGTTTTAATATTCTTCCCTTTGAAAGCTATATCAAAGTATGTGAAAAATTAAATTATCACACCCCTGGGCGATTTGAAAAAAAATCAATCCTATTAAATTCGGGCGCTGAGGCGGTAGAAAATGCAATTAAAATTGCGCGTGCTTATACCAAAAAGCAAGCTGTTATCTGTTTTGATCATGCATTTCATGGTCGCACCTATATGGCGATGTCACTTACCGCAAAGAATAAACCCTACAAACATGGATTTGGTCCGTTCCTTTCAGAAATTCATCGCTCCCCAATGCCTTATGAATATCGTTGGCAGGGAAAAAATTGTGTTGAAGAGTGTTTTAAAGATTTTTCCGAACTCGTGAATTTTCGTGTGGGCGTTGAAAATACTGCCGCGGTGATTTTGGAGCCTGTTTTAGGTGAGGGGGGATTCATACCATTTCCCGCTTCATTTTTGCAAAAACTTCGTGAGTTCTGTACGGCAAACAACATTATTTTCATTGCAGATGAAATTCAATCGGGTTTTGGACGTTGTGGAACTATATTTGCGATGAAGGCTATGGGAGTGAAGCCAGACCTCACTGTCTCGGCAAAAGGACTGGGTGGTGGAACGGTAATCGCTGCTGTGACTGGTAAAACTGAGATGATGGATGCTGGCATGGTGGGTGGACTAGGTGGAACTTTTTGCGGGAATCCACTGAGTTGTGCTGCAGCGCTTGAAGTATTCAAAGTATTTGAAGAAGGGACTATTTTTCAGAATGTAGCTGGTCTTTCTAAAGTACTTAAGTCCACACTGACTAGATTTAAGGAAGAGTATCACATAGTAGGTGATGTTCGCGGATTGGGTGCGATGCAGGCGATCGAACTGGTGGTTGATAAAAACACAAAGGAACCAAACAAGCTAGCAGCAGATAAGTTAACCAAATTTTGTTTGGAGCATGGGCTGGTAATTCTCAGCTGTGGAGCATACGGAAATGTAATTCGTCTCCTCATGCCACTTTCTACGAATGTAAAAGACTTGGAAATTGGACTTGCTATCATTGAGCAAGGACTCAAGACATTAGATATTTGATCTGCTGGTATTACTTCGTTTGCTCACTGGGAGCTGATACATCTAAGTAGATTAGTTTCTGTATCTGATAGACGCTAAAGCTCCTGTCCTACTATCTTTTCTGCTCCGATTTGCCCGATCGAAAATAACTTAACGGTATGCGAAGTTAGGAGTTCTTATCTGCGATTTAGATGTATTTAGATTAAATAGTGATCTTGTCGTATAATTAAATTACAATTATTGACGGCAAGGATGTGCTTATGAAGAAGTTAATTCTAGCAACCCTAATTATTATCCCTACAACTCTATTTACGGGTTGTGTGACTCAAACTACGACTTACTCCGGATATAATTCAAATTATGCCTATTCCACCGGTTACTATCCAAACAATGTCTATTGGCCTGGTTATTCTTATTCTACAGTTAATGTAGGATTATATAATGGTGGATGGTACGGCAATCGAGGGTGGTATGGTAATCGTGGTTGGTACGGTAATCGAGGATTTTACGCTGGCCGAGGATGGGGTTATCGTGGTGGGTTTGGACGTTTTAGATAATATCTTTTAAAAACAGAAAGCCAAAGGCTTTCTGTTTTTTTATTATTTATAGTTTTGCGCCGGAACGCTCAGAATTGCCGACAATCCCAAACCCCGCTAAAATAAGCCACTTTTGTTCTTTATAGTTGCCAATATGCCAAAGCGCACAGATATTAATTCTATTCTCATCCTGGGTGCAGGCCCTATCGTGATTGGTCAAGCTTGTGAATTTGACTATTCAGGCACGCAAGCTGTGCGGGCGTTGAAAAAAGAAGGTTACCGCGTCATTTTAGTGAATTCAAACCCAGCAACCATAATGACGGACCCTGGTTTGGCGGATGCAACTTACATTGAGCCCGTATTATGGCCAGAAGTTGCTCGTATCATAGAAAGAGAGCGTCCCGATGCATTATTGCCAACCATGGGCGGGCAAACTGCGTTGAATTGTGCTTTAGACCTCGTTCGCGAAGGCATTTTAACAAAATTTGATGTAGAACTTATCGGTGCTAGCCGCGAAGCAATTGATAGAGCAGAAGACCGAGAAAAATTTCGCTTACTGATGAAAAAAATTGGCTTGGAAATGCCTAGGTCGGCAATTGCCCATAGCATTGAGGAGGCCTTATCCATTCAAGCACAATTAGGATTCCCAACGATCATCAGGCCCTCGTTTACTATGGGCGGAAGCGGAGGCGGAATTGCCTATAACCGCGAAGAATTTGAAGAGATTTGTGCTCGAGGTTTAGAACTTTCTCCTACCCATGAATTATTGTTGGATGAATCCGTACTGGGTTGGAAAGAATATGAAATGGAAGTGGTGCGCGACAAAAATGACAATTGCATTATTGTTTGCACCATTGAAAATTTTGATCCTATGGGGGTGCACACTGGAGACTCAATAACGGTTGCTCCTGCCCAAACCTTAACGGATAAAGAATTCCAACGTATGCGTGATGCAGCAATTAAGGTCTTACGCGCGGTGGGTGTGGATACTGGTGGCTCGAATGTACAGTTTGCAGTAAACCCAGAAGACGGCAGAATGTTAGTAGTCGAAATGAATCCCCGAGTTTCTCGAAGCTCAGCTTTAGCCTCTAAGGCCACTGGATTCCCTATTGCAAAAGTTGCTGCTTTACTGGCAGTCGGTTTTACCCTGGATGAACTTGCGAATGAAATAACGGGTGGCAAAACGCCCGCATCGTTTGAACCCTCAATTGATTATGTGGTCACCAAAATTCCACGATTTAATTTTGATAAGTTCCCGCAAACGCCCACCACTCTAACCACACAGATGAAATCAGTGGGTGAGGTGATGGCAATTGGTGGTAACTTCCAGGAGTCTTTACAAAAAGCCATACGTGGATTGGAAATAGGGCGCTTCGGTTTACACCCCTTATTGAAACACAACGATACCGCCATGATACGCGGTGCACTAAGCGAACCTACACCGGATCGCTTGTGGTACATAGCCGATGCCTTTCGTCATGGACTTTCTCTGGAGGAAATTCACCAAGAATCTAAAGTTGACTCTTGGTTTCTTGCCCAAATTCAAGAGTTGGTGCTTTTAGAGGGTATTGTTAGTGGAAATTCAATTCAAGAAATGGACCGATCCTTCTTATTACAACTAAAACGCCACGGGTTTGCAGACGCTTTTCTGGCAGGCTTATTACATTGCAGCGAAGGTGATGTTAGAAGTCGTCGCAAAGAATTGGGGGTTTTGCCGGTTTATAAACGTATTGACTCTTGCGCAGGTGAATTCCCCAGTGAGACAGCGTATTTATATTCTTGTTATGAAACATTTTGTGAGGCAAGGCCTGATACAAATAAAGAAAAAATAATGATTTTAGGCGGGGGTCCTAACCGCATCGGTCAAGGAATAGAATTTGATTATTGCTGTGTCCATGCAGCGCTTGCTTTGCGAGAGGCTGGCTACCAGACTATTATGGTCAATTGTAATCCGGAAACCGTCTCCACGGACTTCGATACTGCCGATCGCTTGTATTTTGAACCTGTCACGTTAGAAGATGTATTAGCGATTGTAGACATTGAACAACCCAAAGGCGTCATTGTCCATTACGGCGGGCAAACACCACTTAAATTGGCAAAATCATTAGAAGAAAATGGGGTAAAAATTATTGGTACCTCCCCGGATGCTATTGATAAGGCTGAGGATCGCGAGCGTTTTCAACAATTAGTAAAAAAATTAAAACTACATCAGCCGGCGAATGGAACCGTACGAAGTGAGGAAGAGGCAGTAGCTCTGGCTCGCCAAATTGGTTATCCCTTAGTCGTCAGGCCTTCTTATGTACTCGGTGGAAGAGCTATGGAAATAGTATATCAAGAAGAAGATCTGCGTCATTATTTAGCGCATGCGGTGAGTGTTTCTAATGATTCACCGGTTTTACTGGACAAATTTTTAAACGATGCCATTGAAGTAGATATTGATGCTGTATGCGATGGTAAAGATGTGTTGATAGGCGCGATAATGGAGCACATCGAGCAGGCGGGTGTTCATTCAGGTGATTCTGCTTGTACCTTGCCACCGTTTAGCCTAAGTGTGGTGGTGCAGCAAGATTTAATTGAGCAGTTACGGATGATGGCGCTTGAGCTGGGTGTAGTCGGTTTAATCAATGCCCAGTTTGCAATTCAAGCAGATGATATATATGTTCTTGAGGTGAATCCTCGTGCTTCCCGCACAGTGCCTTTTGTGTCAAAAGCAACGGGTTTACCTTTAGCCCAAATTGCTGCTCGTTGCAAAGTTGGCCAAAGCTTAAAAGAACAGGGATTAACGCAGCATTATCCAATGCCTGCATTTTATTCAATAAAAGTACCAGTGTTTCCTTTTATCAAATTTTCAGGAGTAGACTCTATACTTGGGCCTGAAATGAAGTCCACTGGAGAAGTCATGGGAATTGCAAGAAGATTCGGTCAAGCGTATGCTAAAGCTCAATTAGGTGCTGGCGGAAATATTGTAAAACGCCGTCGAGCGTTTATCTCAGTAAGAGATGCAGATAAAGCTCGTATTGGTGAAATTGCAAAACGCCTAATCGCCTTAGGCTTCGAAATTATTGCAACCCGAGGAACAGCTGCTGTACTTCAAGCAGCAGGGATACCCTGCAAAAAAGTATTCAAAGTTGCAGAAGGTCGTCCCCATATTGTGGACCACATTAAAAATCATGACATTGATTTTATTGTTAACACTACCGAAGGTAAGGTTGCCATAGCCGACTCATTTGCAATTCGCCGAAATGCTTTACAACATAAAGTGAGTTATACCACTACGTTGTCTGGGGCAGAGGCTGCTTGTTTGGCTATGAAATATGAAGACCGCGAAACGGTCACCAAACTACAAGATCTACATTAGAGGTATCTATGCAAAAACATCCAATGACGGTACAAGGGGCTGCTGCCCTGACTAATGAGTTGCAACGGTTAAAATCGGTTGAACGCCCACGTATTATTGAAGCCATAGCAACTGCAAGAGCTCATGGTGATTTAAAGGAAAATGCCGAATATCATGCTGCCCGTGAGCAACAAAGTTTTACTGAAGGCAGAATTCAAGAATTGGAAGCCAAATTATCCAATGCGCAAGTTGTTGATATTAGTAAATTAGCAAATAATGGTCGCGTGGTATTTGGTACAACCGTTCGTCTTTGCCATATCCAAAGCGACTCTGAAATTACTTACCAAATTGTTGGTGAAGATGAAGCAGATATTAAGTCAAATAAGATCTCTTATAGTTCTCCAATTGGAAAAGCGCTGATTGGCAAAAACCTGGATGATACTGTTGCAGTGCACACTCCAGGCGGAATGGTAGAGTATGAAATCATCGCCGTAGAGTATGTAGGCGAAAGTGCTTAATACATAGAGTTTTTGCATATTGCTAGGGTGTGTTGACTGCCAAACATGCCCTACCATTTAATCGTGGTGTCATCAAAACTACGCATCACTTCTGCGTGGCTGTTTTCTTTGTATTTTTCAATAACGTTTAGCATGCCGCTTACACTGGTCTGAACGTCAATTGGAGCTTTAGGGCCACCGATACGAGTTTTAACCCAGCCTGGATTAAGTACCATAGCCTTAATATTGAATTGCATAGCATCTTGAGCGAATGAGCGCATGACGCAATTTAGTGCAGCTTTACTGCTGCGATAAGCATAACTTCTACCGATCTGATGTTCACTGATGCTGCTTAGTGCTGAGCTAATAGCAACGATCAGTTTATCCTGGCCATTTTGCAGATTAGGCAATAGTTTCTCACTCAGTTTAAGCGCCCCAAAGCAATTAACATTCATCAGATTAATAAAATTAGCACGATCAATATTGCCAATGGTTACGCCATGTTCCCCCTGGATACCTGCATTATTAATAAGCCAATCAATGGGTTGATCGCCTAATTCCTTTGCTAAGCCGCGAATGCTCATATCATTGCTTACATCGAGTTGAAGCGGTTGAACATTTGAGTTTAATTTGCAGAATAATTTTAAATCGTCACAATGTTCAGGATCTTTATAGCATGCTAATACTTGATAATTGTGTTGGCTAAGTTGACGCACAAACTCGAAACCAATACCTCGATTAGCGCCCGTAATTACGATTCTTTTCATGAGTAAGACCAAATTCGCTCAATTTATCAATATAGTATATAACTTACTTATGCTTATAGACAGAATGAGAGAATTCAATGGAACGTGAAGATAAAATTGCTTTCTTAATTCAATTTCTAAAAAAGAACAGTACCAACCCTAGCGTTGAAATCCCCGTTACTGAAGATCTCCTTGAACGATACGTAACCATTGTTTCAAAAATTGATTTTATTGAAGCGGCTGCGCCAGAGCTGTTTGGTCCTGATATACCCAGAGAAAGAAGGTTTGCTCTCATGGGCAATATCATTGAAAAGGGTTGTGTTTTTAATAAAGGTTCGCCACCCACCATCCAGGAAACGGATGGAATCAAAATGACCGATATGCTAGATTTTTGGAAACGCGATTATATTCTCGAGCAACTACCAAGAACCGATTACTTAAATAAAACCACAAGTACTGTTGTGGATGGTGAATTAGCCGGGTGGGTTGCTGCAGGCCGCGAAAAATTGCGACCCATTGTTGAGTCATTCTTGCCCGATTTAGATGTGCGCAATAACGTGGCCATTGAAAGCCAAATAAAAGCATTTGAGGCTCAGCTGAAAGTCACGGCCGATGGGCCTGACAAAGTTCTGCTGGAAAAAAAGATTGTGATTTTAAATGACTTAAACAAAATAAATCAGCTCAGTCTGATGAACATTCCCTTAGATGATGGTGGTGCTGCCCGTTATTGCACACTCGCAGAAGCGGCGGGAGGCGTAACTGAAAAAGTTTCTTTGGTACGCCGAGATCGTGTGGCAACTCAATTGCCAAACCTAATCGGCATGGGGGCGCTCAGTTTTGAGAATTACCTTGATAATCGCGATGCATTTAAATTAAGCACACAGGCAATTATAAAACTTCCTAAACACGGTAAAATTCTAGAAGTACAACGTGAAGCCATGGCTCTAAACGTTTCTAGAATGCTTGGGTTGGATACAACCAGCTCAACCATGATAAGCCATAATGGCAAACCCGCTCTTTTTGTTCCGTTTGCCGATATAAAATTACTGAAAGAATTTGCAACGGGTAAGACGTTTACCACACTTGCCGGCGCTGAATACAGTCATTACTCTACGATTAATCCAGTTGGTGAAGGCTTGCATCACGATGAGTTTGTGAATGATTTTGGTGATTCATTAGGCATTTTTTATTTATGCAGTGATACCGATGCTATTGGTGGTTACAATCAAAATAAAGCCATCAGAGACAATACAAGTTTATTCATATTTGACCAAGTGGTTATGGACAGCGAAAAGCTAGGTCTGGATTCACGTTTAAGCATGCAACCCATAAGTACCTTGACTAAGCATACGCGCCATGATCAGGGAAGGAATCGAACCGTAATCGAAGATTCGTCCATAGAGGCAAAATTTGCTTCTTTGCAACAATTAAGAGAGAAAAGCACGTTACTCGTACAATACTTTGGTAAAGTTGGTTTCCAGCATGACCAACAACATCAAGCACTTACTGCGGAAATCGCAGAATTAATAAGAACGGGTGCCAATCCTGTACGAGTTACCGAACTAACTGTGAAAGTTAAAGAGCTTGCGACACTAAGGGATGATGCATGGTCACTTGGTGGAAAAGTAAAAGCTAGAATTGAAAAAATAGATCAAGTTCTCCCCAAAAATCGTGAAAATCTGCCCAATGATTTAGTCATGAAAACTCTAGTCTTGGAAAAACTTCTAAATAACCCAAAACTGTTTGCCGATGATGGTCGCCCATTTCGTAATCCATGGACAAATCGAAACGCTATAAATGCCCAAAGCTTAGCCGCTACCCCTGGACGAGAAGGTTTTATTAGCATTACGTTTAACAAAGATGTACCTCCTGATGTATTGGGAATGATTCGTCGTTTTAGTGGAAACCCTTCACCTACTAATAATGGAAAACGAGAAGTAATCATTCACCAAGACCATCTCAGGGCTTTGACGGAAACCTTGTGCTGTCCTGAACATTCCTCTGTTTTTAAATCCGGGGTTAATTATTTAGATCGCAGAGACTTGGCAGTTATTCAAAATGGCTATCAAGTCGGTCATCGTGGAAGAATTTTAGGATTGATAGATGGGTACGTAGGAATTATGGAGTCTGGTGCAACTCAGAATAAAAAACTGGAGATTATGGGAAAAGCAGAAGGCATATTAAGGGATTTTATTAGTACGGCAAAAGATAAGGGGTTTGGTTTGCACGTATTAACAAAGATGGAATTTGATATGCACAAAAGAATGTTAACTATGACTCCAGATTTGCAGAGACCTGAGATAACAGCAGCTTTTAATGCGGCTGCAAAGCTTGATCAAATGAGTGCTTTCAATGAAGTGGTGCGAGCCGCGATTGCCAACGATAAACTACTTTCACCTACCTTCACTGATTTTCTGCAATCTTGCGTTGATAAAGCTCGACAGGCAAATGATCACGTTGCCGCTAAACGATTTAGTGCTGCCTTGGCCAGCGATGCTGAAGACGTATTAATACTTCTGAAGCTAATAGACTTAGAAGTTGACCTTGATGATGAGGAAGATGTATTGTCAAGAGTTGATCCAAGGGCAGCTTTAGTAGTACAACTTCAGGAAGAACAACAAGTTATGGTACGTGGAGTTGCTGTTCTGCAGGAAGAACGAGATCTGGATGTTGTAGTTAGGAGAGAAGAGGGTGGTCCTACCGTGATCACCTCAGTTTAAAGGGGGACTCTAATGCCATTTTTTAAAGACAAACAATTTCAAGAAGTACACCGACTTTTAAAAAACGGTAATTACACTGTAGCAATTGAAATGATGGACAAATGGAAACCACTTCATTTGGCATTATACCAAGCGCATTATATTCGTGATCGAGAAATATTAGCGCGCTCAGAATTTGATTCGCTTTGGAAACTTAAGCGAGAAAGTTTTAAATTGGAGCAGTCCCCAACATTCCAGTTTCGCCAAACGGACGTAAAAGATGCTGATTTTGTCGCGGGTTATACTTTCTATTTATTAGCATTACACTTCAAAGAGCAAAAGGCGACCCCAAAATTTGAAGATGCTTTACAGAATTCCATACAATTTCATTCTTTCCATCCCTTACAGCTCATTCTTAACCAGCTGATAATTGCGCCGGTAACCAGTGTAACCGAATATTGTGATAATCTGGCACTTGCTTTACACACTATGGAAGCTCGAGCTGTACAATTTGGAACGCCCGGCTATTTATTGCTGGCCAAAGGTTATTTGCAATTAGCTTTATCCGCGCAAGGAGCTGGTGAGGAAGCCCGCCAAGTGGCTGCTTTTAAAATTGTTTTAAAAAATTTGCAATGGGCTCATCTGGCAGAAAATGAGTCAGTGGATCACATTCATAATGCTTATTTTGGAGTTGGTCTAAAACTCGGAAATCCCTTTAACATTGATACAGTAGAAAGTATGTTAAGTTATTGCCGAGATTTGTGCGTAAATATTTTATCATTACCCGAGCAAAATTTCGTGAAGATGGAAGCTGCTAGGGAATATCAAACAAGGAATGGAAGTTCGGCCAGTGCGCCAGTGGCATCCCTGTGAAATAGATATTTTTATTCATTCTTGTACTATACTTTTACAAAAACAATCCTGGAGTTTAAACATGGGCCCGCGCGTCAAGAAAGGAAGTCCAGAAGATAGCAATGATGTCATCCACCAATATTATATGGACATTATAAACGCAGTCCCAGACATTGTTTATTGGATAGATAAAGATTGTATGCTCAAAGGATGCAATTATAATTTTGTGGAATTTTTTGGTTTGAAACGACTCAAAGATTTCAAAGGCACCCCCTATGATCAAATGCAGAAATTTACCAAGTGGCCTACAGAGCGAATTGAAGCTTTTCGTTTAGACGATATGAAAGCAATTTTTTCGATGCAGGCGCAATACAATATTGAAGAATCCCCTGTGCTTAATACAGAGAAGGAAACCGTTTATTTTCGATGTAACCGCGTACCTTTATGTGATAAAAATGAAAATGTAACCGGTTTGGTTGTTGTGCTAACGGACATAAGCAGCCAAAAGAAGCTCAATGAGACCGCACAAGCTTCCGTAAAAAATGATCCAATACCTACCGCTAAACTCCGTGACCATGTACCGCATGTGCTCATGGTAGAAGATAATTTTATCGCGCAAAAAGTTGAGGAAGCAGTATTAAAAGGATTGCATTGCAAGGTTGATATTGCGGAAAGCGGAGATAAGGCTTTGAAGTTATTTAATCCTGGAAAGTACGATATTGTCCTCATGGACATTGGTTTGGAAGATACCTCAGGTTATATGGTCGCCAAAAAATTACGCGAAAGAGAAGAAAATACTACCTATCATGTTCCCATCATTGCATTAACTTCTTATCAAGCGGATGTCGTTAAATATGATGTTAATGACTACTTTATGGATGGTGTAATTACCAAGCCGCTGACCAGCGAACAGGCGGAACAGATCATTCAAAAATTTATATATCATGAGAATGTAGCAGTAGACGGCCTCAAATCCGTCTAGAAAGAACCGTCATATTTGGCGGATCTTGAACGATCTCGGGAGTTATAAAATGCTCACATACTTTTTGTATGCTACGTTTTCTAACTCCCGAGATCGTTCAACCTGCACCAAATCTGAGCGGTTCTTGACTCTGTATTGGTGGCTATCTTTAATTTCGCTTTGCTCAATTAAAACCGTTCCTTTATTCCGTCATTGCGAGCCTCGCGAAGCAATCCATTGGTTCTTCCGTAAAGAAGCCC
>CAMAYX010000066.1 GCA_945862405.1 Legionella genomosp. 1 | reverse complement strand
CTAATTCCAACTCTTTGGCATACAACACATTCTCTCCTATTTTGTAAATTTTAAAATCGTGCTCGTTGTTGCGCATAGTATTGTTGAATCAATTCTTTACGTTTTAAAGCATCAGAATAAGTGTAACTTGATTTAGCGCGAAGTTGGTTAAGGTTTTTTGCGCCTAACTCAATTTGCAAGCGCAAAATTTCTTCTAATGACTGGGTCTTGGCAAAACGGTGTATCGCATAAAGCGCCGTAAAGGTGCTGGTACGGCCAGCCCCCCCCCGCGGCAATGAAAATAAATCCAGGTAGTTTTGGGGATTGTTTTTACAAATGCATTGAACTCTGCGACTTGTTGAATGCTTGGCGGAGTATGATCGGCAATGTAGAAACGTTTATAGCCCATGCCTAGCTCCTTCGCCAACTTGGCCTCACTTAATACACTCTGAATGTTGAGCGAATGTGGGGCTGCACTGATAATGGATCCTTGCGCGCTTTTTTCTTCAATACGATAAAACTCCGCTCTAGTTTGAGTTGCTAAGGATTCTAGCCAAGTTCTCTGCTCGGTTAATATTAAGCTGGGTGATTTTTCCTTATTGGCCCAATTTTTATCCCCATATAAACTTACCGGCCACTGATTTACAAAGCCATGCGATTCTTGACGCAAGTCAATAATGAGTATCGGAGCTTTAATTTTTTGTTGTATTTGTAGAAGTTGATCTTTAGAAAATTGTCCACTTGCTATGATGTGGATACCTTGTTCATCCATAATACGGAATCGTTTCGGCAGTGGGGCATCAGAACCGTCAATAACGGGAAGCGGCTTAGGCAGGGCTTGAGCCGCATAATTGATTGATGAGCATATGGTTAATACTAAAAGCAAAATCCATTTCACTTTACCACCTTAACACTCCGGTAAATTAACAGCTAGACCACCCATAGAGGTTTCTTTATAAATGCTTTGCATGTCCATGCCGGTTTGTTTCATGGTTTTAATAACTTTATCCAATGAAATTTGATGCTGTCCATCGCCAATCAATGCCATTCGCGAAGCATTCACAGCTTTAACAGAACCCATAGCATTCCGTTCAATGCAAGGAATTTGCACCAGTCCTAGTACGGGATCACAGGTCATCCCTAAATGATGTTCCATCGCAATTTCTGCAGCATTTTCAATTTGTTCAACGGTGCCGCCTAGAACGGCCGTAATACCGGCTGCTGCCATTGAGGATGCAACGCCTACTTCCCCTTGACAACCTACTTCGGCACCAGAAATGGAGGCGCCTTTTTTATACAAAATCCCAATGGCTGCGGCGGTAAGGAAATAGGTAAGAATGTCTTCATTGCGGACTTTGTCATGCGCTTCTTGGAAATACTTTAAAACGGCTGGAATGATTCCAGCAGCGCCATTGGTAGGTGCTGTAACTATACGCCCGCCGGCGGCATTTTCTTCGTTAACTGCCATAGCGTAGAGATTCAAACGATTCATGATATCTGATTGCTCATATACGCTAGCAATACCTTTTTGCTCATTGAGTTTCTTGTACAGGTCTGGAGCTCGACGCTTCAATTGCAAACCGCCAGGTAAGATGCCAGGATGATGACAACCGTTGTCAATACATTCATCCATTACTTTAGCAATGCTCAAAACTCCTGCTTGAATTTCTTCAGGTGAGTGCCAGGTTTTTTCATTCGCCATCATCAGTTCAGCGATGGTAAGATTGTGATCTTTGCAATGGTCTAGTAATTCTTGTGCGGTAGCAAAAGGATAGGGCAGGGGAGTATCTTCTGCACTTGCAGTATCGAATTCTTCTTCTGTAACAATAAAACCGCCACCAATAGAATAATAAACCTGACTAAGTAATTCTGTATTCTCTTGATATGCGGTAAAACGCATACCATTACTGTGTTTGGGCAATACTTCTTTTTGTAAAAATATAAAATCACTAGACTCATGGAAAGGAATATTTTTTTTGTCACCCAAGCAAAGTTGGCCCGAGGAAAGAATTTCTTGCATACGTGGAACCATGGCTTCGGGAATAACGGTTTCTGGAGCTTTTCCCTCCAAACCGTTTAAAATTGCTTTGTCCGTACCATGACCTTTACCTGTTAAAGCCAGTGAGCCATATAATTCAATTTTTACCCGAGTTGTAGCCGCAAATAAATTTCGAGTTTCCAACAAATGTAAAAACTCATTTGCAGCGGACATGGGTCCTACCGTATGCGAACTTGAAGGGCCTATGCCTATTGAAAATAAATCAAACAAACTAATGCTCATGGATTGGGAACTCAACTATAAAAAATAAGGCTTATATTTGGATATTAGCATAGCTTAAGGTTGGGCAAAACTAGCTCTTACAGGACTTATTCATCTAACACAATATCTAATGGCGTTGCATGCTTAGATTTAACCGAAATGATATATTTTTTAGAAGGTTTGCCATTTTGAAAAACGGTCACTGAGAAATTACCGGGTTGAATTGGCCAAAAAAATTTACCTTTTGCATTGGTAATTATTCCAAGCTCAGGAATAGGGGGGGGCAAGGGAGTTATTAATACTCTAGAGTCCATGTTTTATAAAATAGGTTGCATGAGCACTGCACGGACTTGAATCAGTGGAAACGAGGTTTAATCCTTCGAGATGTGCGCTATCATATCCATAATATAGGATAAGGATGCAAAGTACATAATAAGGAAGAATGCCATGGAAACTCCAAATGAAATTCCGCCTACTCCCCATGAGTTGCCCTCAGAACCTTCAGAAGCTCCAATACTACCGAGCACACCCGAACCTGAGCCTTCGAATCTGCCTGAAACAGAGCCTATTGAGACGCCAGAACCAGAGTCAAAATAAATTAAAAATGTTTTGGTTCTGCAAAATGCCAGCCTAACTCATGTGATAATTGTTCCAGCATGATTTCGCCGCGGATGCTGTTGCCTTTAGAGTTCACTAAAGGGCTGAACACCACAATACCTGCGATGCCTGGCACAACGGCGATGGTATAACCTGATACACCGCTCTTTGCGGGCAAGCCAGTTCGTACCATGTGGGTTCCAGTTTCATCATAAAGACCGCAGGTTGCCATCACCGCGAGGGTAATTTTACAGGTCTCTAAAGAAATTACTTGCTCGCCTGTGCGCAAGTTTTTGCCATAATTAGCTAACAAGGTGGGCAAGGATATCATTTGCTCCAAGCTGGCTTCATAGGAGCAAAGGCTAAAATATAAATCTAAAGTTTCGGGTACACTCGTACCTAAGTTTTTACGGCTGTGCATTAGATACGCTAGGGAACGATTTCTATCCCCGGTACGCTTTTCAGAGGCGAACACTAATGGATTAATGCGCAAGCGCTGATTGAATAATTTTTGTACCCAAGATTCTAACCAGGCAAATTGTTGCTCTCCTTGTCCTGGAATATGAGAGCATAGCGTTATCGCACCCGCGTTTAACATTGGGTTTGAAGGTTTAGGGCCAAATTGTTCCAAGCGTGTTATCGATGCAAAGTCGTCGCCGGACGGTTCCACTTTAACCCATTCAAAGAGCTTTTCTGCGCCAAATTCCTCGAGTAAACCGATCAAAGGAATTAATTTAGCTGTACTTTGTAAGGTTACGGGTTCCAGCGGGCGATTACTATGAGTTAAGGTAGTCCCTTTCAAGGTGCTTATAGCAATGGCGGTAATTTTTTCATCTACATTGGCCAATTCGGGAATGTAATTGGCTACAGTTCCTTCTTTATTTTTTTCAGCATGGGTGACTAATTGGACAAGCAGTTCTTTGGTAAGTTTTTGCTGCATATAATTTTATTTTTAAGGTATTTATGTTTAATTTAGCACATAAATTCAATAACTAAGTATCTTTCCTAACGCCCACTCTTAAAATAGGCTAAAGCAATACCTAATACAATTAAAAAAATGCCCAGTGTTATAGCAATGTATTTTTCAGCTTTATCCAACATATTAGATACTTTAGGCATGGATAAAATGATGCCTAGGGTTGTAAAAACACCTGCGCGGCGTGAGTGCGAGATTGTGTTTTTTGTAACCATAGCAAAATCTGGGCCTGGAAGCATTACCGCTAATAACATCAAAACACCAATTGTTAGAAATTGTGTCAGCATAAAAACTCCTAAACAGCCTATTTCCAGCGCTTAATAAGTTCTGTTAGTCTAAATGAAGCCTGGCCATAAGGATATGTTATGTTTGGTGTTATTTTTGTATTATTGACTGCTGTTGTTGTATTAACTTGGTTTCCCAAAAAGAGCAATGCACTCTGGGTATTATGTATAAGCTTTATCTTATCGGTGGGGTTTTTCATTTACCATCTCAGCAATACCATTAACATCGATTTGTAGGGAATTATGAACACACAACGTCAAACCCCGCTGTATTGGCTCAATGTGATTGAGATTTTGGGCATCATCGTGTTGTTGTTTATTACCTTCACCTTACAATTTTTGTTAAAAGAACTGCCTTGTCCATTATGCCTTTTGCAGCGTATCGGGTTCATTATTACCAGTCTTGGACTGTTATTTAATTTGCGATATGGAATTAAGCCTAGCCATTATGTACTTACCTTGCTAGGTGCATTATTTACCTCGTTCATTGCCTTACGCCAAGTCGCTCTCCATGTGGTTCCCGGAGTTGGAGGCTATGGTGACAGTATTTTGGGCTTACATCTGTATACATGGTCATTCATAATTTCTATGATGGTTATTATTTATACGACGATTATTTTGGGGTTTCAAAGCCAGTATACTGAAGCCATTAGCAAGACGCGCTCAACCATGTTTTACGTGTTGTTTGTTTTGTTGTTGATGATTACGTTGGGCAATTTTGTCTCTGTTACGTTTGAGTGCGGTGTTTTTGGAACATGTCCGGATAATCCGGTGAGTTATGAACTGTAGTATGATGGAATCAGGTGTGAATGGCACTTACTTAAAGCTTATTCACCGTCTAGGGTGTTAGGGGTGTGTTAACACACCCTATTTGCCCAAGAAATTTCTTAGCTTCAATCCAATATCATTTTCGCGCATTAAGCTTTCGCCGATCAAGTAAGTATCAATGCCGTGTGCTTGTAGTAGCTCAATGTCCTGACGAGTATTGATACCACTTTCGCTAATGGTGATGCGATCATCTGGAATTAGTTTGTTTAACTCAATGCTGCAGTGCAGATCAGTCTTGAAGGTATGTAGGCTGCGATTATTGATTCCTAGTAAAGGAGTGGGTAATAAAAGTGCACGCTCTAATTCTTCCAAGGTGTGGCTTTCTACTAAAACCGCCATGTTCAACTCTTGCGCTAATTGGCAAAAATCATGCAATTGGTGGTCATCTAACATGGCCACAATTAATAAAATACAGTCTGCGCCTAAAGCTCGGCTTTCATGAAATTGATACTCATCAATCATAAAATCTTTGCGTAGGACAGGCAGTGTTGTCGTAGATTTTGCAAGGGTCAGAAATTTGGCATCGCCTTGGAAAAAATGAACATCGGTTAATACAGAAAGACAAGCTGCACCATTGAGCTCATAGATTGATGCAATTTCGGCAACATCAAAATTCTCGCGAATAATCCCCTTACTAGGAGATGCTTTTTTGATTTCCGCAATCACCGCAGGTTTTTGCGAACGTAAATTTTGCACAAAATCACGCACAGGCAGAGGGGCTTTATCCTGTAATGATTCCACTGAGTTTTTGCGTTTAGCGTATGCGACTTCTTCGATTTTTTGCGCTGCTATTTTGTTCAAAATACTATTCATGAGGTTTCTTTTGTTGGGTTAATTGTCGTAATTGCTGAAAACGGGCATAAGCATCGCCACTATCTATCGCTGCTGCGGCTCTTTGTATGGCATCACCATAGCTTAATGATAAGGTACTGCAATATAAAGCAGCTGCAGTATTTAATAAGATCATATCCCGCGCTGGGCCTTTTTCTCCTGATAGAACCGATTCGGCGAGTGCCAAACTTTGTGCGGGGGTGCTCACAACGATAGGATCTAAACTTTCATGGAAACAGTCATAGTCTTTAGGATTTATTTCCCAGGTTTTGAGCGAGCCTTGATCTAGCTCCACCACATCCGTGATGGCTGCGATGCTGATTTCATCTAATCCATCACGTGAATTAACCACCAATGCTCGAGTACTGCCTAAGTTGGCGAGTACACCTACCACCGGTTTTAACCATTGTGCTGAGTATACGCCCACTACCAGCCGTTTTACACCTGCCGGATTAAGTAAGGGACCGAGCAGATTGAATAAAGTACGTATTCCTAATTGACTCCGTGCTTCACGTGCATGCCGCAATGCTTGATGAAAATGGGGTGCAAATAAGAACGCCATACCGCAACTGTGCATGCAAGATTTAAGAGCATCATCGCTTAGATTAAGTTCGAAACCTGCTTCTAGAAGCAAATCAGCACTGCCGCTTTTACTGGAAACTGAACGATTACCATGTTTTGCAACATGTAATCCGCAAGCAGCAGCAACAAAACTACTGATCGTTGAAACGTTAAAGGTGTTTCTACCATCGCCACCGGTGCCAACGATGTCGATTAGATTGTCACCTAAATTTATGGTATGTGCCAATTTCTTCATGACCAAAGCGGCTGCAGTTAACTCTTCAACTGTTTCCCCTTTCATGCGCATGAGCGCAAGAAATGCGCCCAGTTGAATTTCATTGAGTTTGCCATTCATACATTCTTCAATGATGTTTTGCATTTGCAAACTGTTGAGATCGTTGCCTTGAATTAGCTGTTCTAATAAGTGATTTATCTTCATGATTGCAAAAAGTTGGTTAATAACTCCATACCATACTGCGTTAATATGGCCTCGGGATGAAATTGTAGCCCATAAAGAGGATATTGACGATGCGAAATGGCCATAATGATATCGTCCTCGCTCCATGCATCGATGGAAAAACAATCCGGTAAACTAGAGGGTTCTATGGCCAGGGAGTGATAACGAGTTGCTTTAAAATAGTTGGGAATGCTTGTAAATAGGCCTTGACGATGATGACGAATGGTCGATGTTTTTCCATGAATAATCTGAGGTGAGGCAATGATCTGAGCTCCAAAAGCCTGGGCTAAACATTGATGACCTAAGCAAACTCCTAAAATAGGTATACTTTCTTTAAACGAGTTAATAGCTGCAAGCGAAATTCCTGCATCATTAGGAGTTTTAGGGCCAGGTGAAATAACTAAATAATCCGGATCAAGCTTGGCGATGGTTGCGATATCAATTTTATCGTGAGGGAATATGGCAACCTCTTGCCCTAACATTCTGAAATATTGGACCAGGTTATAGGTAAAAGAATCATAGTTATCAATCATCAGCAACATTACAGCGAAAAATCCTCACCTAGATATACGGAGCGAACTTGTTGATTCGCTAAAATCTCGGCTGGCGTTCCCTCACAAAGAATCGTTCCTTGATTCACAATATAACCGCGCTCGCAGATGTCTAAAGTCTCTCGCACATTGTGATCTGTAATTAACACGCCAATGTTTTTGGCACATAAATGCAAAATAATTTTTTTAATATCGAGAACCGAGATAGGGTCAACCCCTGCAAAAGGTTCATCTAATAAAATGAATTTAGGTTCTATGGCCAAAGCTCTAGCAATTTCGACCCTACGCCGCTCTCCACCAGATAAGCTCATTCCCAAACTTTTGCGTAAGTGGGTAACGTTAAATTCCTGCAGTAATTGTTCTAGTTTTTCAGTCCGCTCTTGGTCATTTAGATCAGTACGTAATTGCAGGATGGAAAGGATGTTGTCGGCAACGGACATTTTGCGAAAAATAGAGGCTTCTTGTGGTAAATATCCAATCCCAAGACGAGCTCTTTGGTGCATCGCTGTTTTAGTTATATCTTGTTCGTTGAGTAGAATGGTACCTTTATCACAAGATTGTAATCCTACTATCATATAGAAGCAGGTGGTTTTTCCTGCTCCGTTTGGTCCAAGCAAGCCTACGCATTCACCTCGGCGTATGCGAATACTAACATCATTTACCACAACGCGGGCTTTAAAAGCTTTTTGTAAATGTAAAGCGGCCAACTCACTCATGCATGTTTCTCGGGGTGAAAAATAATGGTGGTGCGAGCGTCTCCTTGCTTCTCAGTTATGACATGTTGCTTTTCAGTGTCATAACTAATTTTTGGTGCCATAAAGGAATTTTCGCCTTGTTCAATTTTGGCATTACCTACTAATTCTATTAGATGACGCTCAGGGAAATAGTAAATAGTATCCGCATACGCATGAATCTCGGGCTTATCCTTTTCGGGGATGGACCAATAATGGGCTTGTTCATTTTTGTTGCCCTTGGCAATGGCTTTTACCAATTGATTTTTTTCGTTTCCTTCGGTGATTGCAACAGCAGCACGAACATGAGTTGAACCTTGGTCAAGTTCCACATTACCAGTATAAACGCCTTTATGCGCCTCTTGACTTAAATCAGCGGAGTCTGCATTTAATTGCATAACCTCTTGCCGGTCGTCGGGTAGGGCATAACTGTTGCAGGAAAGAAAGGTAAGCAGCAAGAAAGAAAGAAATTTAGGTTTAACCGTTTTCATGTTTAGGATCATAAACACCTCGAGCTTGGCTTAAAAGCTGCACTCGTTTTTCTGCAAGATAAGCTTTCATCCCTTTGGACTGTACAATATTACCAGGTTGTTGAAATTTAACATCCGCCGCTGTGGAGGCAAATTTCTTTTGCGGATAATACGTTATTTCTTGTGTTGTAAGTATGCTGGCGGGCGAGTGAGCATTTTGTTTTTGATGAATGACAACGTCTTGTAAAAACGTAATCTCTTTGCCGCCATAAAGTGCAGTAGCTTTTTGCGAACGTATTTCCCAGGAGGATTGATCCGGTTGTGTGATGGTGATGTGCGGTGTTTTAATTAAATGCTGATTATCCATAGGAATGTGTTTCACATAAGGGGTTCGCAAATAATTGACCAAATAACCTTGCTCGTCAAATTGGCGTACGGTCAAGTTATCAATGATTATGTCAGCTGAGGTGGATAAGGTTTGGTCATCTAGTTTTACAACCAGGGGAGTACTAGCAAAATACCATCCTGAACAAGCTAAGCCTATTAGCACTAGGAATAGCCAAGCTGCTTGCTTACTTGCATTCATACTGACAAATACCTTTGTACTGCAGTGCCCAATTTATTTTGCGCACTTAGAATAAAATCACAAGCTTCACGTACTGCACCACACCCTCCGCTTTCTTGGGTGCTCCAGGCTGCATATTCTTTTACTTGTGAACGGGCATTATGCACCGCTATCCCAAATCCTACACGTTTAATGATGGGAATGTCTGGGAAGTCATCGCCTATATAAGCACATTCTTCATCGGTGAGATTTAGAGTGGTTTTGAGCTGTTCGTAGGCATTTTGCTTTTCAAGTTGACCGGTAAAATAATGCTGAATACCTAGCTGCGCCATACGTTGGTCGATCACCGCATTTTTGGAGGTGGTAATAACGCCGACTTGGATTCCGGCGGCCATCAGTAATTTTAGCCCTACACCGTCGTGCACGTGGAATGCCTTAAGTTCATTGCCAAAGTTATCAAGGTATAATAGACCATTGGTGAGAACACCATCCACATCACAAATAAAACATTTAATTTTTTTCGCTTTTTCTAATAACTCATTCATTTAAATCACGCCTGATCGTAATAAATTATGCAAGTGAACTACTCCAAGGGGTCGATTTTCATCATCAACAATAACCAAAGAGGTAATGGTGTACTTTTGCATTAACGCCAGGGCTTCAGCGGCTAACAAACCAGGTTTAACGGTTCGCGGATTACGCGTCATTACTTCTTTTAATGGGGTAGTATTGATATCAAACTGTCGGGTTAACGTACGGCGAATATCCCCGTCCGTGTAAATTCCAGCTAAGAAACCTTTGGAGTCTACTACACACGTCATTCCCAATTTTTTTTCGGTGACTTCAAGCAGTGCATCGCAAACGTTAACGTTCTCATGGACTATCGGTAATTCATCCCCATAATGACTTATTTCATCTATATGTAGGAGAAGACGTTTCCCTAATGAACCGCCAGGATGTGATAAGGCAAAATCTTCAGCACTAAATCCTCGTGCCTGCAGCAATGCAATGGCCAATGCGTCTCCCATAACTAAGGCTACGGTAGTGCTTGTGGTTGGAGCAAGACCGAGAGGGCAAGCTTCTTGGTGAATCGATACATCTAAAGTTACGTTGGAAGATTTTGCCAAGGTTGAATCTAAATTGCCGGTAAGCGTTATTAAGGGCACTTCAAGCCGTTTTAGAATAGGTAACAGGATGAGCAATTCAGCGGTATTTCCTGAATGTGAAATGGCCACCACCGTATCTTGGCGGGTAATCATACCTAAATCACCATGACTGGCTTCACCGGGATGCATAAAAAAGGCGGGGGAACCAGTGCTGGAAAACGTAGCAGCAATTTTGGTACCAATATGGCCTGATTTACCCATGCCAGTAACTACAATACGACCTTTACAGGCCAACAATAGCTCACAAGCTCGCTCGAAACGTTCGTCGATACGTTGCGTCAAATCGAATACAGCCTGAGCCTCTGTTTCAATGACCGCTAAACCAAGTTTGCAAAAATTCATAGATCCATTCATTTATTATTGACGCGAATATCATACCACACAATGTATCTCCGGATAACCCACCGAACCGCGACCGTAAGGAAGCGGAGCAGTTAAGCTCCGATCTCATCCCACCACCATCCGAACCGCGACCGTGAGGGAGCGGAGCAGTTAAGCTCCGATCCCATCCCACCACCAACCGAACCGTGACCGTGAGGGAGCGGAGCAGTTAAGCTCCCATCCTATCCCACCACCATCCGAACCGTGACTGTGAGGGAGCGGAGCAGTTAAGCTCCGATCCCATCCCATCCCATCCCACCACCATCCCACCACCATCCCACCACCATCCCACCACCATCCCACCACCATCCGAACCGCGACCGTGAGGGAGCGGAGCAGTATGGGTTGGAGCGAAGCACTACAGGCAGGAGCGCAGCACCAAGGCCATGAGCAAACCACCCAAAACATAATAGAATTATTCCCTTCTGGCGTCATCCGGAATGTGTCAGGAAAAATGAGACAAAATCTTAGAATTACTACATAAGATTTTATGCTCCCATAATAGCCTCCGATTGTCCAATATTTTTTGAAATTCCGATTGTTTGTGGAGGGTTAATATATACCGCTTCTGGTAGCTGTT